>VGBO01000022.1 GCA_016870475.1 Actinomycetota bacterium
GAGGTGTGGTCGTCGCTGGCGATCCTGCGCTGGTGGCAACGACGGGCGCGGCGGGTGCACTCGTGGTGGTCGTGACGGCCGGCGTGGTCGATGTCGTCGTCGTGGCGCGGGTGGTGGTCGTCGCGCCGACGGTCGTGGTCGTCGGTTCGGGTTGCGCGTCCTCGGTCGTGGTGCCGCAGGACCGCAACAGCAACAGGGCGAAGATCACGACCGCCAGGCCGATCAGGACCGCAACCACCCGACGCCACACACTCGGACCCTGCACCGTCAGCTCCGACGGACGTCCGACCCCGCAGGCGGTGGCGCCGGCCGAGGCGCACCGTAATACATGTACAGAACGGCAGGCGCCGCTGTTGTGGTCGGGGCATCAGCGGTCCCGAACCCACCGGGTGGTGCGCGAGGGGGGACTTGAACCCCCACGTCCTTTCGAACACTGGCACCTGAAGCCAGCGCGTCTGCCATTCCGCCACTCGCGCCTGGAGAGACCGAGACTAGCAAGCCCGCTCCGGATCCGGCCACCGGCGGACCGGTAGCCTTGCCCCATGGTGCTCCGGGCGTTCGAACGCCGACTCGAGGACGTGGTCGAGGGCACGTTCGCCCGGGCGTTCCGGTCGGGTCTCCGGCCGGTGGAGATCGGTCGGAAGATCCTCCGAGCGGTCGACGACGGCCGAACGGTCGGGGTGTCGGGGCGCACGCTGGTGCCGAACGCCGTGGTCGTGCACCTCGCGCCGGCCGACGCCGAGGCGTTCGCCCCGATCGTCGGCACGCTCGTCCGCGAGCTCGTCGACCTGGTGCGGGCGTACGCACGCGACGAGGGCTACGGCTTCCTCGGCCCGGTGATGGTCGAGTTCACGGTCGACGAGCGACGGCGGACGGGCACGGTGGCCGTGGCGGCGGAGTTCCAGGAGTCGGGGGAGGGTGTCGCTGCGGGCACGTTGGTGCTGCCCGGGGGTGCTCGGCACGTGCTGACCCGGGCGGTGGTGACGGTCGGTCGGGCCGAGACGAGCGACGTGCAGCTCGTCGACCCGAGCGTGAGTCGTGCCCATGCCGAGGTCCGGGCCCGCGGCGACGGGTTCGTGGTCGTCGATCTCGGTTCGACGAACGGCACGAGGGTGAACGGTGCCCGCGTGGCTGAATGCGAGCTGCGCGACGGCGACGAGGTCGTCTTCGGCAGCGTGGCGGTCAGGTTCGTGGCGTCGTGAACGGCGTCGGCCACGGCGCGGCGGCGCGGCGGCTGTTCCCCGGTCCGCTCTAGGCTGGCGCGGCCGTGCCCGAGCAACTGCTCGACCTGTTGCAGCTCTGTCTGCTCGTCCTGCTCTACCTGTTCTTCGTGGGGGTGCTCCGCGTGGTGTGGGTCGAGGTCGACGGTCCGCGTCGTGCCGCTCGCAGGTCCGCGGTAGCCGCAGTCCCCGCAGCGTCGGTCCCCGTCGAGCCGTCCGGCCGTCGGGCGGGTGCGGCGGCACGGGCGGCGACGGTCGCATCGTCGGCGACGGGCGCCCTGGTGGTGGTCGCGCCCGATGCGACGGCCGGCGAGGTCCACCGACTCGTCGACGGGGTGGTGGTGGGTCGGGCGCCGGGGTGCACGGTCGTGCTCGAGGACGGGTTCGCCTCGCAACGGCACGCTCGTTTCCTCGTGCGGGACGGTGTCGCCTACGTGGAGGACCTGCGGTCGACGAACGGCACGCTGCTCGACGGTCGCCCGGTGCAGGGTGCGGTGCCGCTCGCTCCCGGGTCGCGGGTGCAGATCGGTTCGACGGTGCTGGAGTACCGGCCGTGATCCGTCTCGAGGGCGCGGCGCGCACCGACGTCGGCCGGGTGCGGTCGGTGAACCAGGACGCTGCGCTCGCCGACGGTGCACTCGGTGTGTTCGCGGTCGCCGACGGCATGGGCGGTCACCGGGGTGGCGAGGTCGCGTCCGCCGAGGCGCTCGCCGCCGTGTCCGAGGGGGTGACGGCGATCCCGTTGCCGTCGGGTGAGGTGCTCGCCGACCTGGTCCGGGTGGCGAACGGTCGGGTGCACCGTCGTGCGGCCGGCGATCCGGAGCTCGCGGGGATGGGTACGACGATCGTGGCGATCGCGCTCGTTGGCGACCCGTTCGCGCCGTCGCTCGCGATCGCGCACGTGGGTGACAGTCGGGCCTACCGGCTCGAACCGTCCGGTGGCTTCGCCCAGGTCACCGACGACCATTCGCTGGTGGCGGAGATGGTGCGTACGGGTCGGTTGAGCGCGGAGGAGGCCGAGTCGCATCCTCGCCGCAACATCCTCACCCGGGCGCTCGGCGTGGAGGCGACGGTGCTCGTCGACGTCGTCGAGGAGCCGGTCGTGCCGGGCCGCCGCTACCTGTTGTGCTCGGACGGGTTGTTCAACGAGGTGCCCGACGCTCGGGTGGCCGAGGTGTTGCGCACTGTGTCCGACGCGGAAGAGGCCGCGTCGGTGCTGGTCGACCTCGCGAACGATGCCGGGTCGCGTGACAACGTGACCTGCGTGGTCGTCGACGTGATCGGCGACGGCACCGTGCCCACGGGTCGGACGGAGATCCGGCCGACTTCGGTGCGCCCGTCGCCGCCGTTGCCGGACGCCGGGCCGCCTCCGCCGGCGACGCCGATCTCCGCTGTGCGTCCGGCCGGGCGAGGTGGCCCGGTGGGCCTGGTCGTGGCCGGTGTCGTGGCCGTCGTGGTGGTGCTCGGGGTCGCGTGGGCGGCGGTCCGCTGGTATGCGACGAGTGCCTGGTCGGTGGTGGTCGACGACGGTGTGGTCGTCGTCGAGCAGGGTCGCCCGGGTGGGGTGCTGTGGTTTGATCCGGAGGTGGTCGAACGCACCGACATCCGGGTGGAGGCCCTGACCCCGGCCGATCGGACGAAGGTCGAGGAGGGTTTCACGGCCGGTTCGTTGGCCGAGGCCCGGTCCTTCGTCGCACAGCTCTCCACGTCCGGGTCCGGCTCCACGTCCTCGGCCGGCGTCGGCTCGCGCTGATGCGTCGCCGTCAGCGGGGCGTCGAGGCGCTCCTCCTCGGGGCCGTCGCGTTCGTGGTGCTCGGCGCCTACGTGCTCGCGAGCCTGGGGCGGACGGCGTCGATCCCGGCGGATATCGGCCCGTTCCTCGCCGCCGTGTTCGGCCTGTTCGTGGTGGGCCACCTCGCGATCCGCCGGTTGGCGCCCGAGGCCGACGCGCTGCTGTTGCCGCTGGCGGGCCTGCTCAACGGGGTCGGCTACGTGTTCGTCGCCCGGATGAACGGCGATCTGGCCCGTCTGCACGCGCTGTGGACCGCGGTCGGGATGGCGGGGTTCGTGGGAACGCTGCTGATCGTCCGTCGGGTGCGCACGCTCGAGCGCTACCGCTACAGCTTCGCTGCGCTCGGGATCGTGCTGCTCGTCCTGCCCGCGTTGCCGGGCATCGGCCGGGAGATCAACGGTGCGCGGATCTGGATCAGCGTCGGACCGTTGAACTTCCAGCCGGGCGAGGCGGCCAAGCTCACCCTCGCGGCGTTCCTCGCGGCGTATCTCGTGGAGAAGCGCGAGCTGCTCGCGGTGAGTACCCGTCGACTCGGACCGTTGTCGTTGCCCGATCCCCGTCACCTAGCGCCGCTCCTCGGCGCGTGGGGTGTTTCCGTGTTGATCATGGTGCGCCAGAAGGACCTCGGGTCGTCGCTGCTGTTCTTCACGTTGTTCGTGGTGCTGTTGTGGGTGGCGACGGACCGTGCGGCGTACCTGGCGATCGGTGGGGTCTTGTTCGCTGCGGGAGCGTTCGTGGCGCACGAGCTCTTCGATCACGTGCAGGCCCGGTTCCGGATCTGGGTGGATCCGTGGTCGGAGGCGAAGGGAGCGGGCTACCAGCTCGTCGAGGCGGCGTTCGCGATGGCGGACGGCGGGTTGGTCGGTACGGGTCTCGGTCGGGGTGATTCGGCCCGCATCCCGGCGCGGGAGACCGATTTCATCTTCGCGGTGATCGCGGAGGAGCTCGGTCTCCTCGGGGCGACGGCGGTGCTCGCGGCGTTCGTGCTGCTCGTGGGCACGGTGCTGCGGATCGCTCTGCGGGCCGAGGTGCCGTTCGAGAAGATGCTCGCGACGGCGTTGGGCACCCTGCTCGGGGTGCAGAGCGTGCTGATCATCGGTGGGGTGGTCCGGGTGCTCCCGTTGACGGGGGTGACGTTGCCGTTCGTGTCCTATGGCGGGTCGTCGTTGCTCGCGAACTACGTCCTGCTCGCGCTGGTGGTGCGGATCTCCGACGATTCCGGGCAGCGGGCGTTGCGGCGGGTGGCGGAGGCGGCGGCCGCGCCGGCGGCGGTGCGGGCGTGAACCGGCGGATCTCCCGGGTCGGTCTCGCTCTGCTGGCCTGTTTCGCCGTGTTGTTCGTGCAGTTGAACCGGGTGCAGTTCTTCGGTGCGGAGGCGTTGCGGGACAACCCGGAGAACCTGCGGGAGATCGACCGGAGCTTCTCGGAGCGCCGGGGGATGATCCAGACGGCCGACGGTGCGGTGGTCGCCCGGTCGGTCGACACGCCGGACGGGGCGTTCGACCGGCGGCGCGAGTACCCCGAGGGCGACCTGTACGCGCACGTCGGCGGGTTCCTGTCCTTCGAGTTCGGTGCCGACGGTGTGGAGCTCGCGTTCAACGACGAGCTCGCCGGTCTCGAGCGGTCGCAGCGGTACCGCCGGTTCAGCGATCTCGTCGTCGACCACGATCCGACGGCGGACGTCTCGTTGACGTTGCGCCACGACGTGCAGGCGGCGGCGAAGGAGGCGCTCGGCGACCGTCGCGGTTCGGTGGTGGTGCTCGATGTGCGGTCGGGTGGGGTGCTCGCCATGTGGAGTTGGCCGAGCTTCGACCCGAACCTGCTCTCCTCCCACGATCTCGACGAGGCGAACGCCACGTGGAACCTTCTCGTCGACGACGGGTCGGATCCGTTGCTGCCCCGCGCCTACCGGGAGCGGTACGCGCCCGGTTCGACGTTCAAGGTGGTGACCGCCGCGACCGGTCTCGAGACGAAGGTGATCGATGTCGCCCAACCGTCGTTCCCACCGTCTGCGTCGTACCTGCCGCCGCTCGCCGGCAGTCCGATCGGCAACTTCAACGGGTCGACGTGCGGCGGTCGGCTGATCGAGATCCTGACGGTCTCGTGCAACACGGCGTTCGCCGAGCTCGGCGCGAAGCTCCTCGGCCCGGTGCGGACGGTCGACGGTGCCGCCGCGTTCGGGTTCAACCTGCAGCAGCCGTTCGACCTCCCGCTCGCCGCCCCTGCGGTGTTCCCCGTCGAGTACGGCGCCGAGGTGGAGCCGGGCGTGTTCGAGGATTCGGCGCGCCTCGCGCAGGCGTCGATCGGTCAGAACGATGTGTCGGCGAGCCCGCTGTCGATGGCGATGGTGGCTGCGGCGATCGGTGGTGACGGGCGGATGTGGTCGCCGTACGTGGTCGACCGGGTGGTCGCCCGTGACGGGACGGTGCTGCGGCGGGTGTCGCCGAAGGTGTGGCGGACCGCCGTGTCGCCGTCGACGGCGTCGGTGGTGCGCGACGGCATGATCTCGGTGGTCGAGCGTGGGACGGCGACGGCGTTGCAGACGCCGGGACTCACGATCGGGGCGAAGACGGGTACGGCCGAGGTGGGCCGCGGCGAGGCGACGAACGCCTGGGTGATCGGGTTCGCCGGTCCGGTCGGTCAGCCGGCGGCGGTGGCGTTCGCCGTGCTCGTCGAGGCCGATGCGGGGATCGGCGAGCAGACCGGCGGCGCGGTCGCGGCACCGATCGCCCGTGCGGTGGTGCAGGCGGCGTTGCGCCCGATGCCGGCGGTTCAGCCGTCGCCGGCTCGTTCCTAGGTACTGTGGGCGGGCCATGTCGGATCAGGGATCGTCGTCGCCGGTGGTGTTGAACGGGCGGTACGAGCTTCGGCGTCGTATCGCTCGTGGTGGGATGGCCGAGGTGTACCTCGCCCGGGACCAGATGCTCGACCGTCCGGTCGCCATCAAGGTGCTATACCCCGAGTTCGCCGCCGATCCGGCGTTCGTCGAGCGGTTCCGTCGTGAGGCGCAGGCCGCGGCGAACCTGAACCACCCCTGCATCGTCGGGGTCTACGACGGTGGTACCTACGGCGGGACGAACTTCATCGTGCTCGAGTACGTGCGGGGTCGCACGCTCGCCGACGAGCTCGCCGAGGTGGGGCGCATGGCCTCCGATCGTGTCGCCGAGGTCGGCGCCGCGATCGCTTCGGCGCTGTCGTTCGCGCATCGGAGCGGTGTGGTCCACCGCGACGTGAAGCCCGGCAACGTGCTGATCTCCACGCAGGGTGAGGTGAAGGTCACCGATTTCGGGATCGCCCGGGCGGCGGCGAACGCCGAGGACAATCTCACCCAGGTCGGTTCGGTGATGGGCACGGCCACCTACTTCTCCCCGGAGCAGGCGCAGGGCCGCCCCGTCGATCCGCGCAGCGACCTGTACTCGCTCGGTGTGGTGCTCTACGAGCTCTTGGTCGGGCGTCCGCCGTTCGTGGCGGAGACGCCGTTGGCGGTCGCGTACCAGCACGTGCAGGAACCGGTGCCGTCGCCGCGGGCGGCGAATCCGTCCGTGCCGGCGGGCCTCGACGCGATCGTCGTGCGTCTGCTGCAGAAGGACCCGGCGGGCCGGTACGGGTCGGCGGACGCGCTGCGGGAGGATCTGCAGCGGTTCCGTGAGGGTCGTGCGGTCTCCGCCGCCCCGGCGGCGGGCGTGGCGGGCGTGGTCGGTGTCGTCGGTGCGGCGGCTCCGGCGGGGGCCGATCAGCCGACGCAGGCGTTGTTGGCGGCCACCGCGGTCCACGCCTACGGGCAGGTCCGAGCCGAGGACGGTTCGGTGGAGACCCGGCTCGGTGCCCCGGTGCGCGAGGAACCGGTCGAGCCGTCGAGGTTCCGTTCGCCGGCGTTCGTCGGCGCGCTCGTCGGTCTCGGTGCGTTGGTGGTCCTGCTCGCGTTCGGGTTGCTGTCGCTCCTCGGTGGCGGCGAGGCCGCCGCGCGGGTCGAGGTTCCGGCGGTGACGAACCGCACCGTGCAGGAGGCGACCGCAGCGCTCGAGGCGCTGGGGTTCAAGGTCGAGCGGCGCGACCAGAAGAACGACGCGGTGCCGATCGGGCAGGTCATCTCGCAGGACCCGCGCGCGGGCACCCTCCAGGCCGAGGGGGCGACGATCACCCTGGTGGTGAGCGCCGAGGCGTCGTCGCTGACGGTCCCCTCGCTCGTCGGCAAGTCCTTGTCGGAGGCGCAGCGGGCGCTGGCTGCTGCCGGGTTCGACGTCTCCAAGATCGTGGTCACCGCGCGTGACGACGACAAGGCCGAGCGTGACGTCGTCCTCGAGCAGGTGCCGGCGGCGAACTCGAAGGTGCCGGCCGACCAGCAGATCCAGCTCGTCGTGGCGAAGGGTGTGGGCGACATCAGACTGCCGAACGTCGCGGGGAAGACCTGCGACGAGGCGATCGCGCTGCTGAAGGCGGCCGGCGTGAAGGAGAACAAGATCATCTGCGAGCTCGTCGCCGACGACACGGTGCCGGACACGAAGGCGATCAAGACGGAGCCGAGCGGTTCGGTGACGACCGCGCAGACGGTGAAGGTGCTGATCTCGACCGGCAAGCCGATCGTGACGGTGCCGTCGGTGGTGAACCTGACCCAGGGTGCGGCGGAGTCCTCGATCGTCGCCGCCGGGCTGGTTCCCCAAGTCGTGTTCTCGACGTCGGCAGGCCCGCAGGTCGTGATCAGCCAATCGCTGCCGGCGGGGGCGCAGGCCCGCAAGGGCGACGTGGTGACGATCACGGTGCGCCAGAACCCGTCGGCCTCCTCGACCACATCGTCGACCCCCTGATCGTCCCCGGTCCGGCTGGCCGGTAGCCTCGCCCGCATGGCGAAGCCGACGAAGCGCAAGGTGGCCGGTACTCCCGGGGCGTCGACCGGTCGGGTGACCCCACGGGGTGGTCCGCTGCCGCGGGCGGCGGTGCCGAACCGTGCTTCGGGCGCCGCAGCCGGGTCGTCGAGCCGCTACACCCCGCCGGCGGACCGGACGAAGCTCCAGCCGAGCGGGCGGTGGGTCCCGGTGACGATGTTCTCGTTGCTCGGCCTCGGGCTCGCCACCATCGTCGTGAACTACATGCGCGGCGATGCGGCGTCGAACTGGTTCATCCTCGTCGGCCTCGGCTTCATCCTGAGCGGGATCATCGTCGCCACCCAGTGGCGCTGACCCACGCCGACGGCCTGCGGGTCGTCACTCCATGGTGGGGGCGACGAACTCCATGTCCTCCATGCAGTGCCGGGGCGGGGCCGGTTGTTCGTCGTTCGCGACGGTCATGCGCACCTCGGTGCCGCACAGCACGCAACGGAACTGCATGCGGACCCGGCGGAGCTCACCCGGCGGCGGCGGTTCGGGGACCGGCCGGGCGAAGCTCCCGATGACGCCGAGGCCGACCCGCAGCAGCAGGTAGGCCGCGAGCATCGCGGCGACGGTCGGGACCCACGGCATGTCGCCGAGGAACACGAGGGCGGCTCCGAGGAGCACGAGGCCCACCTGCAGCACCCGGCCCCGTCGGCGTTCCATGCGGTGAGGCTATTCAGCCGCGGGCGGTTGTGTTGATCGCCTCCCACACCCGCTGGGGGGTGCAGGGCATGTCGATGTGGGTGACGCCGAGGTGCGAGACGGCGTCGACGACGGCGTTCTGCACCGCCGGGGTGGCGCCGATCGTGCCCGATTCACCGATGCCCTTCGCGCCGAGCGGGTTCACGAACGTCGGCGTCTCCATCGGGATCCGCTCGAAGCTCGGGACCTCCATCGTCGACACGACGGTGTAGTCGGCGAAGTTCGCGGTCAGCGGGTTGCCGTCGTCGTCGTAACGGAACTCCTCGAGCAGCGCCTGTGCGGCACCCTGCGCGAGCCCGCCGTGCACCTGACCGTCGACGAGGTCGGGGTTGAGGATCACGCCGGCGTCGTCGACGGCGATGTGGCGGGCGATGCGAGCGTGACCGGTCTCGACGTCGACCTCGACGACGCAGACGTGGGCGCCGAAGGGGAACGTCGCTCCTTCGGCCTTGAAGTCGGCGAGCCCGACGAGGTGGTCGTCCCCAGCGTCAACGGCGACCTCGTCCCAGCCGATCGAGACGGCGGGCGTGCCGGCGACGTGGAACCGACCGCCGGCCGCGTCGAGCACGATGTCCTCGACGTCGGCCTCGAGGCGCTGGGCGGCGACGGATCGGGCGAGCTCGACGAGCTTGGCGGCGGCGTCATCGACGGCGGTGCCGGCGATCTGGAGCGAGCGCGAGCCGCCGGTGAACCCGCCGGCGGGGACGAGATCGGTGTCGCCGTGGAAGATCTCGATGCGGTCCATCGGGATCCCGGTGCGGGCCGAAGCGAGCATCGCCCACGACGTGTGGTGCCCCTGCCCGTAGGGCGACGACCCGGTCTTGACGAGCAGCGTCCCGTCGGGGCGGAGCTCGGCGGCGCCGTATTCAGCCCCGCCGCCGTACGCGGTGATCTCGACGTAGACGGACAGGCCGATGCCGAGCTGCAGGCGGTCGCCAGCGGCCCGGCGGCGGGCCTGCTCGGCGCGCAGGTCGGCGTAGCCGGCCGAGTCGAGTGCCGTCTCGAGCGCACCGACGTAGTCACCGGTGTCGTACGCGGTGCCGATGGCGGTGGTGTACGCCTCGGTGAACTTCGGGATCAGGTTGACCCGCCGCACCTCGGCGGGGTCCATGCCGATCTCGGTGGCGTACCGGTCGATGGCCCGTTCGACGCACGCGGTGGCTTCGGGTCGGCCGGCTCCGCGGTAGGACACGACGGGCGTGGTGTTGGTGACCACGGACCGGGAGTCGAAGGAGACCTCGGGGAACGCATAGCAGCCGGGGAGCATGGTCCGGGTCATCGACGGCAGCAGCGTCCCCATCGCCGGGTACGCACCGGAGTCCTGGACGACGTCGAGGTGGTAGCCGAGGATCGTGCCGTCGCGTCGCCCGCCGATGGTGACGGTCTGGACCTGTGCCCGGCCGTGTCCGAGGCCGACCATGTTCTGGCTGCGGGTCTCTGCCCATCGCACCGGACGGCCGATCGTCCTAGAGAAGTGGGCGAGCATGATCTCTTCGCCGTACTGCCCGCCCTTGGCGCCGAAGCTGCCGCCGACGTCCTTCGAGATGACCCGCACCTGGGCCCGGTCGAGCCCGTAGGCCTTGGCGATGCCGTCGCGCACGGGGTGGGCGCCCTGCGAGCTCGTCCACTGCACGATCCGGTCACCGGTCCAGTCGGCGATAGCGACCCGGGCCTCGATGGGTGCGGGGGCGACGCGCTGGTTGGTGAGTTCGAAGGTGACGACGACCTCGCAGTCGGCGAAGTCGACGCGGTTCTTGGTGGCGAGCGTGAACGCGATGTTCGTGTCGAGCGCCGAGTGGGCGAAGGGGCCGTCACCGCCGGCGGCAGCCTTCGGGTCGACGATCGGGTCGAGCGGTTCGTAGTCGACGACGACGGCTTCGGCGGCGTCGGTGGCGAGGTAGAGGTCCGTGGCGACGATCGCCGCGACCGGTTCGCCGACGTAGCGCACCTCGTCGACGGCGAGGTACGGCCGCTTCATGCCCTCGTGGAAGCGGGGGTGGGCGGCCGGCTGCCATTCGAGGGGGAGGTCGGCCGCAGTGAACACGGCGAGCACGCCCGGTGCGCGGCGCGCGTCCTCGACGTCGAGCGCGGTGATGCGGGCGTGGGCGATGGGGGAGGTGACGTAGACGACGTGGGCGGCGTCCGCCGGGGCGATGTCGTCGACGTATGCGGCGCGGCCGGTGATGAGCGCCGGATCCTCTCGGCGAAGGACTCGGGTGCCGAGGATGCTGCCGCGGAGATCGGTGGCGGGCGTGGTCACGTGGGTTCCCCCGGGTTTCGTGTGGCGGTGCGCCGACGTCGGGCGACGCCGCGCGGCGAGCGAACCCTAGTGGGCGTGCTCCGTGCGTTGACAGAGCGTCGGCGTGCCGAATACGGTACGTCCACCGCTTGGGCTGTGGCACGTGTCACACTCTCGCGGCGAAGACCGAGGGGGGGCCGATCCGTGTCCCTTCCGACTTACGACGAGGGGGTTCTCGGCGACGTGGCACTTCTCGAGGTGCGCGACATCACCGTCAGGTTCGGCGGAATTGTCGCGCTCGACGGACTGACCTTCGACATCGACGAAGGGCAGATCTGCGGCCTCATCGGTCCGAACGGGGCCGGCAAGACGACGATGTTCAACGTCGTCAGCCGGATCTACGACCCGACCGAGGGCTCCATGACCTACGACGGTCAAGATCTGCTCACTCTCCCGGCGCACGGCATGGCGCCGAACGGCATCTACCGGACCTTCCAGAACCTTGCGCTCTGGCCGGGGATGACGGTGCTGGAGAACGTCATGGTCGGCGACCACGCCAAGACGAAGGAGGGGTTCATCACCTCGGCACTTCGGCTCGGTATCGGCAAGACGGAGAAAGATCTGCGCGAGCGGGCGTACGAAGCACTGGAGGAGCTCGATCTCCACCGGTACGCGTTTCACCCCTGCGCCGGTCTGCCGTTCGGCACGCTGAAGCGGATCGAGATCGCCCGGGCGATGATCGGTAACCCGCGTCTGCTGATGCTCGACGAGCCCGCCTCCGGTCTGACCCACTCCGAGGTCGATGAGCTCGCCGAGACGGTGCGCACGCTCCGCGATCGGCACAACCTCACCGTGCTGCTCGTCGAGCACCACATGAGGATGGTGATGGCGATCTCCGAACACATCGTCGTGTTGAACTTCGGCCGCAAGATCGCCGACGGTGGAGCCGACGCCGTGAGGAACGATCCTGCGGTCATCGAGGCCTACCTGGGAGGTTCGTCGGCATGAGTGAGCTGATGCTGAAGGTCACCGGCGTCGACGCCCGGTACGGCCAGGTCCAGGTCCTGCGGAACATCGACTTCGAGGTCGCCAAGGGCGAGGTGGTCGTCATCCTCGGTGCGAACGGCGCCGGAAAGACGACCACCCTTCGGGCGGTCTGCTCGATGGTCGAGACCGGCGGGTCCATCCTGCTCGAGGGCGACGAGATCCGTGGTCGTGACACGGCTGAGATCGTCCGGCGCGGTGTGGCGCACGTCCCCCAGGGTCGTGGCACCTTCCCCGAGTTGTCCGTCATGGACAATCTCAAGGTCGGCGCCTACGTCCGCAAGGACAACGAGGTGCAGGCCGACATCGACAAGTGGATGGAGATCTTCCCGCGGCTCGGCGAGCGTCGTACGCAGGCAGCCGGGTCGCTCTCCGGCGGCGAGCAGCAGATGCTCGCTGTCGCCCGGGCGATGATGTCGAGGCCCAGGATGCTGCTGCTCGACGAGCCGTCGCTCGGTCTCGCCCCGCTGATCATCGAGGACCTGTTCCGCAGGTTCAGCGACATCAACCGTGAGACGGGCACCACGATGCTCGTCGTCGAACAGAACGCGAACCTGGCTCTCGAGATCGCGTCACGGGGCTACGTCCTCGAGGCCGGGAGCATCGTGCTCTCCGGCACGTCGGAGGACCTTCGTACCAATGAAGCTGTCCGAGAAGCGTATCTGGGGGCGTGAGCACAGAATGACTGCCATAGCTACGAGTCCGAAGGCGAGCACCGTGAAGCGCATGTTCACGGGTTCGGGCCTTCTCGTCACCCTCGCGGTGGCGCTGACCCTGTTCCTGATCCCACAGATCCTGACCAACAGCTTCCCGCAGCTCTTCCTGCAGCGGCTGTTCGACAGCTTCACGAATGGCGCTGCCTACGCGGTGACCGCCATCTCGCTGGTGCTGATCTTCAAGGCGACGACGCTGATCAACTTCGCTCAGGCGAACATCGGCATGTTCGGCGCCTACTTCGTGTTCCAGTTCGTGACCCACAACAACTGGCCGGTCGTTGCCGGGATCATCGTGGCGATGGTGCTGATGGCGCTCGGCTCAGCGGGTATCGAGCGGGTGCTCGTGCGTCCGTTTGACCCGAGCGACCACCTGCCGGTCGTGCTCATCACCTTCGGTCTCGCCTCGATCTTGGAAGCGGTCGCCGGTGGTGTGTGGGGTCTCGAGTTCCACGCCTTCCAGAGCCCGTTCCCCGCGAAGCCCGAGGACTTCATCAGCATCGCCGGGGCTCGTCTCCGGTACGACACGATCGGCACGCTGGTCGTGATGTTCGTGATGACCGGCTTCCTGTTCGCCCTGCTGAACAAGACCAAGGTCGGGCTCTCCTTCCGGGCGGTGTCCTCCAACGTCGAGTCGGCACGGCTCGTCGGGGTCCGTACCGGTCGGACGCTGCAGTTCGGCTGGGCGCTCGCCGGTGCGCTCGGTGCACTCGGTGCGGCGCTCGTGGCGAACAAGACGCAGCTCGAGCCGGCGTTCATGGCCAAGCTCGTCATCTTCGCCTTCGCGGCGGCGGTGCTCGGCGGCCTCGACAGCATCGGCGGTTCGGTGATCGCGGCGTTCATCGTGGCGGCGATCCAGAGCCTTGTGACGGGCTTCGCCCAGAACTACGCGGCGCTCGGTTGGCTCAAGTCGAACTTCGCCCTGGTGCTCGCCTTCGTGGTGATCCTGGTGGTCCTTCTTGTCAAGCCCAACGGCTTCTACGGAACGAAGAGAATCGAACGAGTATGACGGCGACGACGGTTCAGCAGGGGCAGGGTGGTCGTCCCACCCCGCTCACCTTCTATCAGGGCACGACCGGGCACCGGATCTACCAGGTGCTCGGCTGGGGTCTCCTCGTGGTCCCCATGGTCCTCTTCCCCTACGTGCTGCCCGGTTTCCGGGTCAGTCAGCTGGCCCAGGCGATCGGCTGGGGTGTCGCGATCCTGGGCATGAACCTGGTGATCGGCTACTCGGGTCTCATCTCGCTCGGCCACATCGCCTTCACGGGTCTGGGTGCGTACCTCACGGCCACGCTCATCAACGAGTCCAATTGGGACATGTGGATGACGTTGCCCGTGGTGTTCGTCGCCTGCTTCGTCTTCGGTGCGCTGATCGGCCTGCCGGCGTTGAAGATCAAGGGGCTGTATCTGGCACTCGTCACCTTGGCGCTGGCGTACACCTTCCCCATCCTGACCAAGATCGAGGGTGGCGGTATCGACAAGCGGACCGGCGGTGACAACGGCCGGACGCTCTCGGAGGTCCTCGCTCCCCCTGGCTGGGCGCGGAGCCTTCTCGGCATCAACGGCAAGACGCCGCCGCAGCAGGAAGCGTTCTACAAGTACGTCTGCTTCGTCATCCTCGCCGTTGCCTGCTTCTGGATCGTCCGGAACCTGATGAAGTCGGAGCCGGGTCGGGCGATGCTCGCCATCCGCGACAACCAGATCGGTGCCGCAGTGAGCGGGGTCAACCTGAACCGCCACAAGGTGACCACGTTCGCGGTCAGTGCCGGTATCGCCGGGATCGGCGGCTCGATGATCGCCGTGGCGCTCAACTCGGTCGGTCCGACCAGCTTCGATTTCAACTACGCCATCCTCACTCTGATGGGTCTGGTGGTCGGTGGTGTGGCGACACAGCACGGGTGCTGGATCGGCGGCCTGGTGGTCGTGTTCCTGCAGGACTTCGCCCCTCGTGCCGTCGGACGCTTCGATGTCGACGTTGTGTACGCCCGTGCGTTGTTCGGTGTCGCCCTCGTGCTCATCGCCTTCTTCGCCCCTGGCGGCATCGTGTCGCTCGCCCTCAAGCTGAAGAAGAAGGTCGTCACCGTGCTCCCGGCGGTGCCGGATCCGAGCGGTGGGAAGGCGTGGGTGCCTGCGGGTGTCGGCCGTCAGGCCGGTGCGACGAAGGCGGCGACCCGCCTCGATACGCTGGCCGGTGCGGGTCTGGCGTTCGGGTTCGTGTCACTCCTGGTGCCGTTCTTCGTGAACCCGATGATCACGCTCGCGCCGGCGGCTGCGGCGGTCGGGCTCGGCGTGAGCCGAGAGTCCGGGTCGAGCCCAGGGCTTTCCCGTGGTGCGTCCGTGCTCGGCTTCTTCGGCATGGTGATCGGCATCGTCGCCGTGCTGGCGCGGATCTCGCCGCACTGATTCGTCCAGTCGAGGTCCCGGTCGCGGCGAACGCTGCGGCCGGGACCTCGTCGCGTCCGAGGCGTGTCGTCGCTCCGACGTCACGCGTTCGTCACACACCTGCTACATTGGCCGGAGTGACGTACGTCACGATCAAGTGGCACGTGATCAGCGTGCACAGAGCACAAGGGGAAGACTGCGTGAAGCGTTCACGACGGAACATGCTGGGGGTCGCCGTAGTCGGCCTCTCGCTCGTCGCCACTGCGTGTGGCGGCGGCGGCGGGGGTGAGGAGGGCGCTACCGGCACGACCAGCGTCACCCTGCCGCAGAACGTCACGACGACGACGGCGAAGCCGCCGGCCTCGATGGACGAGTGGAAGGCGCTCAACACCAAACAGCGCGACGCGATGGTGAAGAAGATCGTCGACGGGAAGTTCGGCAAGCAGTCCGACGGAAAGACCGTGCTCGGCGCCGAGGGCTTCAAGATGGACCTCTCCAAGTGCCCGGCCGGTTGGAGCGACACCGAGGGCCTGACGGACACCGAGATCAAGGTCGGTCACACGACGGTGCTGTCCGGCACGCTCGCCGACTACGGCAACATCGCCAAGGTCATGCAGATGTACGCCGATGATGCGTTCCCCAACGGGATCAAGGACTCGGCCGGCAAGACCCGCAAGATCAAGATGGTCATCAAGGACGACGGGTACGACGCCAACCGGACGATCCCGCTCGTCGACGAGCTGATCGACTCGGAGAAGGTGTTCATGATGATCACGCTCGGTTCGCCGGCGACCATGAAGACCTACGACAAGCTGAACCAGCGCTGCATCCCGCAGCCCCACAGCCAGACCGGTCACCCGGCCTGGGGTGACCCGGTGAGCCACCCGTGGACCACGGGCCTGCAGCTCGCCTACAACACCGAGGCGGTCTTCTGGGGCAACTACCTCGATACCAACTTCGACAAGATCGCCACCAACGGCAAGGTCACGGTCGCGGCTCTGGTGATGAACAACGACTTCGGCAAGTCCTACACGGCAGCCTTCAAGGACTACCTGGCGACGTCGAAGAACAAGGCGAACATCACCTACTTCACCGAGACGATCGAGCCCACGGCGCCGACGATCACCGACCCGATGACGACGCTCGCTGCGAAGAACCCCGACGTGTTCATCGCGATGACCGCCGGCACGTCCTGCACGCAGGCCATCCAGGAGGCGGCGCAGAACGGCATGAAGGCCAAGGTCAAGTACCTGTGGCAGCCGTCCGTCTGCTCGTCGTCGACGTTCGTCGGCAAGGCGAAGGTCGGTGGCGACGGTATGGCGACCGACGGCTGGTGGATCGTGAACGGCGGTGCGAAGGACCTCAACTCGACGAGCTTCGACAACGACCCGTTCATCATCTACGCCCGTGAGCTGCTGAAGAAGAACGGTCTCGACCCGAAGGCCTCCGGGTCCTACGGTTCGGGCTTCATCTTCGCGTGGGCCATGAACACGGCGCTCGACGCCGCGGCACAGCTCCCTGGTGGCTTGACGCGGACCAACCTCGTCACGGCGATCCGTCACTTCGACGGCACGCACCCGATGCTCTACGCGGGCATCAACTTCAACATGAACGGCGGCAAGGACGCCTACCTCGTCGAGGGCGGCCTGTACGAGAAGTACGACGCCGCGAAGCAGGTCTGGGTCACCCAGGGCAGCGCGATCGACCTCTCCGGCTCGTCGAAGCCGTGCGTCTGGGACCAGGCGCAGGGCATCTGCAAGTGATCGACCGCCCCCTCGGGGGCTGATCCGCAGCCTTTGGCTGCGGGTTCCGACCACATCTCGTCCGGGCCCGTCGGGGGAGCGATCCCTCGGCGGGCCCTGGCGCGTCCGGTGGCCGCCGTCGCCGGTCGCCCCGTAGGATCGCCGGATCGAACTTTTCCTGCAACGCATCATCAACGGCACGGCGAACGGGGTGATCTACAGCACCATCGCCCTTGCGCTCGTGATCGTGTACCGGGCGACGGGCCTCCTCAACGTCGCGCAGGGTGAGCTCTCCACGATGTCGACGTACGTGTCGCTGGTGCTGCACACGAAGGCCACACCGGCGCTCGCCGGTACCGGGTTTGCGGCGGCGCTCGTGCCGTTCACCCCGTGGCCGTGGTGGGCCTGCATCGTCGGTGGCATGGTGTTCGGCGCGCTGCTCGCCGTGGTGGTCGAGTTCCTCGTGATCCGCCGGGTCGCGGCTCGGTCGGGTTTCGCCGTGATCTCGGCGACGGTGGGTATGCTCCTGCTCCTCAACGGGCTCGTGGAGCGGATCTGGCGGCCGGTGGTTCGTGGCGTGCCGCCGGCGTTCCCGAACGCCCCGGCCGACTACCTGTCCGTCGGCGGTGCGCGGTTGCGCTACCTGACGATCGGCACTGTGGCGACGATCGCCGTCACCCTCGCGCTGCTGTGGTTGCTCCTTCGGTTCACCAAGTTGGGCCTCGCCTTCCGGGCGGTGTCGTCGGTGCCGGAGGTGAGCCGCCTCGTCGGGATCCGGCCAGGCCGGGTGACCTCGGTCGGGTGGGCGATCGCGGGGGCGATCGGTGCGCTCGCCGGGGCACTCGTCGCGCCGACGGTGCTGCTCGAGCCGCAGATGATGGTGCGGGTGCTGATCTTCTCCCTCGTCGCCGCAACCGTCGGCGGGCTCGACAGCCTCGGTGGGTCGATCATCGGCGGCGTCTTCATCGGCCTGGCGCAGACGATGATCGGCGGCTATGTCGGTTTCATCGGATCGAGCCTGAGCCTTCCGGGTGCGTTGGCGCTCATGATCGCGATCCTCCTCTACCGACCGACGGGGTTGTTCGGTACCCGTCGGGTCGAGCGGGTCTGAGGTGTTCGGGGTCGAGCGAGGGTCCGCCGCGTGGCGGGTGCTCGTCGCCGTCGGGGCGGTGGTCGCCGTGGTCGCGGTCACTGCGCCGGCGTTCGTCCTCGACCCGATCCCGGCGCGGCTCTTCACCCGGTTCGTGGCGTTGGCCGTGGTGCTCCTGGGCCTGCAGTTCGTGGTCGGCGCGTCCGGTCAGTTGTCGCTGTGTCACGGGGTGTTCGTCGCCGTCGGGTCGTACACGGCGGCGATCACGAACACGACGTGGGGTTGGCCGATCTGGGCCGGCCTGTTGCTGTCGCCGGTGACGGCGTTCGTCGCCGGGTCCTTGGTCGGTGTGCTGGCCTTGCGGATCCGGGCCACCTACCTCGGCCCGGTCACGCTCGGTGTGGCGGTGGCGTTCCCGATGCTGCTGAAGCGGTTCTCGTGGTTGACCGGCGGGGCGACGGGTCTGCCGCTCCTGCGGGAGATGGACCCGCCCGCAGGCCTCGCGTTGCACCAGTGGAACCACGTCGTGTCGGTCGCGGTCGCGTCGGTGGCGTTCGTGCTGATGCGGAACCTGCAGCAGAGCGCGATCGGGTTGTCGGTGCGAGCGGTCGCAGAGAACGCGTTCTCGGCGTCGACGAGCGGTGTCGACGTGCGGGCGACCCGGGTCCGTGCGTTCGGTACGGGCGCTGCATTCGGTGGTCTCGGCGGCGCGCTGCTGGTGATCGACACGCCAATCGTCGGCGCCGACGCCTACGACCTGTTCCGTTCGCTCGGGTACTACGCGGCGGCGGTCGTCGGCGGGGTCGGGTCGATGGTCGGCGCAGTGCTCGGTGGTCTCCTGTTGATCGGCGTGCCCTGGGTCCTCGATTCGCTCGGGTCGCGGGTTGGGCCGAACCTGGTGTTCGGAGGGCTGCTCGTGTTGTCGGTGGCGCTCTCGCCCGGCGGGCTCGCGGTCGCGGTGCAGCGAATCGTGCGTTGGGTGATCCCGGTGCGCGACGCGGTGCCCGGTCGCCCGACCGACTCTGCCGACCCACCGACCTAAGCTCGCCCTCGTGACCGCTGCAGCTTCCGGCGACCGTGCCTGGGGGTTCCGTACGCGTGCCCTGCACGCCGGTGCCCGTCCCGATCCGACCACCGGTGCCCGTGCGGTGCCGATCTACCAGACGACGAGCTTCGTCTTCGAGGACACCCAGGACGCGGCCGATCTGTTCGCGCTGCAGAAGTACGGCTCGATCTACAGCCGGATCTCGAACCCTACGGTGAACGCGTTCGAGGAGCGCATGGCGTCCCTCGAGGGCGGGATCGGTGCGGTGGCGACAGCGTCGGGCCAGGCGGCGGAGTTCCTGACTGCGGCGTGTCTCGCAGATGCGGCCGACCACATCGTGTCGTCGTCGAACCTGTACGGCGGCACGGTCACCCAGTTCGATGTCACGTTGCGGCGCCTCGGCGTGGACACGTCGTTCGTGCAGGGCGACGATCCGGCCGCGTTCGCTGCGGCGATCCGGCCGAACACGAAGATGCTCTTCGCCGAGGTGGTCGCGAACCCCTCCGGTGTCGTCGCCGACCTCGAGGCACTCGCCGGGGTGGCTCGGGCGCACGACCTGCCGCTCGTCGTCGACGCGACGACGGCGACGCCGTTCGGCTGTCGTCCGATCGAGTGGGGTGCGGACATCGTGCTGCACTCGGCCACGAAGTTCATCGGCGGGCACGGAACGTCACTCGGCGGCGTGGTCGTCGACTCGGGTCGGTTCGATTGGGGGAACGGCAAGTTCCCGCACTTCACGGAGCCGGTCGCCTCCTACGGCGGGCTGCGGTTCTGGGAGAACTTCGGCGAGTACGCGTTCTGCACGAAGTTGCGGGTGGAACAGCTCCGTGACGTCGGGGCGCCGCTTGCGCCGTTCAACGCGTTCCTGTTGTTGCAGGGCCTCGAGACGCTGCCGCTTCGGATGGCGCAGCACCTCCACAACGCCCGGACGGTCGCCACGTGGTTGGAGGAGCACCCCCAGGTCGCCTGGGTGCGTTACGCGGGGCTTCCGTCGTCGCCGTACCACGACCTCGCTCGGAAGTACCTGCCGCAGGGTCCGGGTGCGGTGTTCGCGTTCGGGGTGAAGGGCGGCCGTGCGGCGGGTGGCCGGTTCATCGAGGCGCTCGAGATGATCAGCCATCTCGCCAACATCGGCGATGCGAAGACGCTCGTGATCCACCCGGCGTCGACAACGCACCAGCAGCTCTCCGACGCCCAACTCGAGGCGGCGGGTGTGGGGCCGGACCTGATCCGGTTGTCGGTGGGTATCGAGGATGTCGACGACATCCTGTGGGATCTCGACCAGGCGTTGACCGCCGCGGGCAAGGAGGGCTGAGGATGACTGCGACGACCACGTGGACCCCGCCGGGGGCGAAGGAGCGAAAGGCGATCCTCGACCGGTCGCGGTCGATCGCGATCGTCGGCGCGTCGGCGAACCCGGCTCGTCCGTCGTTCTTCGTGGCGACGTACCTGTTGTCGTCGTCGACCGACTACGACGTGTACCTCGTGAACCCCCGGGAGTCCGAGATCCTCGGCCGTCCTGCGTACGCGTCGCTGGCCGACCTCCCGGTGGTCCCCGACATCGTCGACGTGTTCCGTCGACCGGAGGACCTGCCGGAGGTGTGCCGTGAGGCGATCGCGGTCGGGGCGAAGGTGTTCTGGGCGCAGCTCGGGCTCGAGTCCGAGGAGGCTGCGGCGATCGGCCACGAGGCCGGCCTCGACGTGGTGATGAACCGCTGCGTGAAGATCGAGCACGCCCGGTTCCACGGCGGGTTGCACCTCGCCGGGTTCGACACGGGTGTGATCTCGTCCCGCCGTCGGTGACGGACGATCTCGACGAGGCGGAGGGGCCGCGGCAGGCGTTGTTGCTGTTGCGGCACGCCAAGTCGTCGTGGCCGGACGGGGTCGCCGATCACGATCGGCCGCTCGCCCCCCGTGGGTTGCGGTCAGCGGCGCTGGTGGGCCGGTTCCTCGTGGGCAACGACCTCGTGCCGGATCGTGTGGTGTGCTCGACCGCGCGACGGGCGGTGGACACGTGCGCCGGCGTGCTCGGTGCGGTGTCGGTGGCGCGCCCCGGGTTCGGGGAGCCGCCGGTGACCTTCGACGGGCGGGTCTACGACGACGACGTGCTCGGTCCGGCGGCGGAGGCGCTCGCCGTGCTGCCCCCGTCCGGTCGGCTGCTCGTCGTCGGCCACGAGCCGGGATTGTTGCGTGCGGTGGCCCGCCTGTGCGGGGCGGAGGTCAGTCTGCCGACAGCCGGCCTGGTGTGGCTCGAGCCGTCCGGGCGAGCGGGCTCGGCGCGCCTGCGCCTGCTCGTTCCACCGCGTCTGCTCGACGGGTTCGACGCCCCCGTCGACTGAAGGTCCTTTGGCGGTCGCCGCTCGGCGGTTGGTCTGCAAGAATGAACCGACGTACCGACCGGTCGCACAGGGGGTTCCGAGGTGCCGTACGAATTCACCGATGAGGGCTTGGCGCTGCAGGAGCAGGTCAAGTCGTTCATGGACGACTACATCTACCCAGCCGAGGAGGAGTACCACGAGCAGCTCGCCGAGGTCGCCCCGCACGGCTACCCGCCGATCCTCGACAAGCTGAAGGCGGCGGCGCGTGAGCGGAACCTGTGGAACCTGTTCCTGCCGCACCTCCACCCCGATGCGCCGGGTCGCAAGCTGTCGAACCTCGACTATGCGCCGATCTCGGAGCAGCTCGGCAAGGTGACGTTCGCGTCGGAGGTGCTGAACTGCGCCGCCCCCGACACGGGCAACATGGAGATCCTGAACCTGTACGCGACCGAGGCCGTGCGGGAGCGGTGGCTGTCGCCGCTGCTCGAGGGCGAGATCCGTTCCGCGTTCTCGATGACGGAGCCGGCGGTTGCGTCGTCGGATGCGACGAACATCTCCCTGCGCATCGAGCGCGACGGCGACACGTACGTGCTGAACGGGCGCAAGTGGTACAGCTCCGGTGCGCTCGCCGACCGGTGCAAGGTGCTCATCGCGATGGGCAAGACCGACCCGAACGCCCCGCGTCACCGCCAGCAGTCGATGGTCGTCGTCCCGAAGGACACCCCCGGGATCAGCTTCGGCATGGACCCGCACGTGTTCGGCTACGAGGACCGCGGCGGTCACCCCGAGGTCATCTACGAGAACGTGCGGATCCCGGTCGACCACCTCCTCGGTGAGGAGGGCGGCGGGTTCGCGATCTCGCAGGCCCGGCTCGGCCCGGGCCGGATCCACCACTGCATGCGTTCGATCGGTGTGGCCGAGCGGGCGCTCAGCTACATGGTGCAGCGCTCGCTCGAGCGTTCGACGTTCGGTTCGCTCGTGGCGCACAAGGGTGTGATCCAGGACTGGATCGCCGAGTCGCGCATCGAGATCGACATGGCGCGTGAGTACGTGCTGCGTTGCGCGCACCTGATGGACACCATCGGGAACAAGGCGGCGGCGACGGAGATCTCCGGCATAAAGGTGGCGATCCCGAACATCACCCTCAAGGTGATCGACCGGGCGATCCAGGTGCACGGTGCCGGTGGCGTGTCGCAGTACTTCCCGCTCGCCCACATGTGGGCGCACCAGCGGACGCTGCGAATCGCCGACGGTCCGGACGAGGTGCACAAGATGACGATCGCCCGTCGCGAGATCCTGAAGTACGACCCGGACTTCAAGATCAACAACCCGGGGTTCGGTCAGGGCGGCGACCCGCAGGTGTTCATGCGGCCGTGAGGTCGGCGAGGTCGGGCTGCGGTGTCCTTCAGCGCAGTCCGACCCACAGCGACGCAGCGGTGAACGCCGCGCCGACGACGACCATGGTCACGATCGCGGAGCGGGGGATGCGGCCGTCCTCGGGGACGCCGGGAACCTTGCCACGCACGTAGCGGAGGGCCCGGTCGGCCCAGGCCACGTCGCGAGCGAGCACGGCGAGTCCGGCGGCGATGGCGAGCCATCCCGGTCCGGGCAGCACGAGCATCACGAGGCCGGCGACGAGCACGAGCGTGCCTGCGGTCATCCTGCCGATGCGAATGGCGACGTGCGCGCGCGCCCGCTCGTAGGTGGGTTCGCGTTCGCCGGTCTCGAGCTCGGCCTCGATCGCCGCCTCGGTGAGGCGTTCCCGGAGGTGGTGGGCGTCGTCGTGGTGGTCTGCCACGGGCGTCATGCTGCCACGTCGCGGGTCGGAGTTCGTCCTCGACGGGGTCGGGGCGGCAGACTGACCTCCGATGTCGCCGGTACCTGCCACGTTGCTGCTGTCGTGTCGTGACCAGCCGGGTCTCGTCGCGGCGGTCACGGACTTCGTGTTCCGGGCGGGTGGGAACATCCTGCGGGCGGAGCAGCACGGCGACGCGGTCGACGGAGCGTTCTTCCAACGCATCGAGTTCGAACCGTCGGCAGGTGCCGATCGGGCGTCGCTCGCGGCGGGGTTCGCGCCGGTGGCGGACCGCTACGGGATGGCGTGGGAGCTCCGGTTCGCCGACGAGGTGCCGAAGGTCGCGATCCTCGTGTCGCGTGAGGGGCACGTGCTCTACGACCTGTTGACCCGCCACCGCATGGGTGAGCTGCCGTGCACGATCTCCTGCGTGGCGTCGAACCATGCCGACCTCGAGTCGGCGGGCGAGCACTTCTCCCTCCCGTTCCACCACGAGCCGATCACGCCCGAGTCGAAGGCCGCGCAGGAGGCCCGGCTCGTCGAACTGTTCGACGGGTACGGCGTCGATCTCGTGGTGATGGCCCGCTACATGCAGATCCTCTCGGCGGAGTTCTGTGCCCGCTATCCGCAGCGGATCATCAACATCCACCATTCGTTCCTGCCGGCGTTCCCGGGTGGGAGCCCCTACCGGCAGGCGTACGACCGCGGGGTGAAGTTGATCGGCGCGACGGCGCACTACGCGACGTCGGACCTCGACGAGGGTCCGATCATCGAGCAGGACGTGGTGCGGGTGACCCACCGTGACACGGTGCCGGATCTGGTGCGGAAGGGCCGCGATCTCGAGAAGGTCGTGTTGGCTCGGGCGGTGCGCGCGCATCTCGAGCACAAGGTGCTCGTGCACGGCAACAAGACCGTCGTGTTCACCTGATCCGGTGCGGTCGCCTGCCGTAGCCTGCGGCCATGGCAGCGACCGGTACCGGCCTGGTGCTCACCGAACCCCGGCGGTTCGAACGCACCACGTTCGAGCTCCCCGAGATCGGTGACGACGACGGGTTGTTACGGATCGAGGCGTGCGGCCTGTGCGGCACCGACCACGAGCAGTACACGGGGCACATCACCGCGCCGGGCCCGTTCGTTCCCGGGCACGAGATCGTCGGTGTGGTCGAACAGGTCGGGGCGAACGCTGCGGCGCGCTGGGGGGTGCAGGTCGGCGACCGGGTCGCCGTCGAGGTGTTCCTGTCCTGTCGGGCCTGTGAGCCGTGCCTCGAGGGCGCGTACCGGCGGTGCGTGCGGCACGGGGTCCGGCACTTCTACGGCTTCATCCCTTCCGCCGAGGCGCCGGGGTTGTGGGGCGGGTACGCAACCCACCTCTACCTGCATCCCGACGCGCAGCTCCTCCCGGTCCCGGCGGGGCTCGACCCGGCGCTCGCGACGGTGTTCAACCCGCTCGGCGCAGGGATCCGTTGGGCGGTGACGGTGCCGGAGACCCGGCCGGGTGATGTCGTCGTGGTGCTCGGCCCGGGGATCCGTGGGTTGGCGGCGGCGGCGGCGGCGAAGGCTGCCGGTGCCGGGTTCGTGGCGATGACCGGCCTCGGCCCGCGTGACGCCGAACGGCTGGCGCTTGCGCCCGCGTTCGGGGTCGATCTCGCGATCGACGTGGCGACGACGGATCCGGTGCGGGCGTTGCGCAACGAGACCGGGGTGCTCGCCGACGTGGTCGTCGACGTGACGGCGAAGGCGTCGGCGGCGTTCGCGCAGGGGGTGCGGCTCGCCCGGGCGGGCGGCACGTTCGTGGTGGCGGGAACCCGGGGTGCGGGTGCGGGTGCGACGCCGGGGTTCGATCCGGACCATCTCGTGTACAAGGAGCTGCGGGTGCTCGGCGCGCTCGGGGTCGACGTGACGGCGTACCGGGCGGCGTTCGACTTGTTGGCGTCGCACCGGTTCCCCTTCGCCGACCTGCCCCGCCAGGTGGTGGACCTGTCGGGTGCGGAGTCGTTGGTCGCGCTGCTCGCGGGCGAGCGCGACGGGGTCCCGCCGGTGCACGGCGTCGTCGCGCCCTGAGGGGCTACGGTCCGCCCATGCGCACGCGACCGTCCTTCGAACGCTTCGACGAGGAGTGGGCCCGCAAGGCAATGGAGCGGAGCCCGTCGCCGAAGGGGATCGACGGCTACCTCGGGATCCGTCTCGAGTCCTTCGAGCCGGGTCGCCTCGTGGCGTCGTTCCCGGTGACCGATGAGATCGTCACGATGATCGGCAACATCCACGGCGGGTGCGTGACCGCGCTCGTCGACCACGTGCTCGGCGTGGTGATGTACCCGGTGATGCCCCCGAAGTCGTGGGCGGCGACGACGGAGTTCAAGGTGAACCTGGTCGCGCCGGTGTCCTCGGGGGTGGTGCGGGCGGAGGCGGAGATCGTGTCGATGTCGGCGCGTCTCGCCGTGGTGCGCGTCGAGGTGACGAACACGTTCACGAAGCCAGACGCGACCGAGGAGACGACCAGGTTGGTCGCGCTCGGTCAGGGGACGTGCACGATCGTCGCCCCGAAGGGCTGAGGGGCCGGGCGGCCGGGCTCACACGTAGGTGGAGCCCTTCATGGCGCCGATGTCCTGGCGCATCTCGACGTTGACGAGCGCCGGCTTGCCGGAGGCGAGCGCACGCTCGATGGCCGGGCGGATCTGGTCGGGTTCGGTGACGTGTTCGCCGTGCCCGCCGAGTGCTTCGACGACCTTGTCGTAGCGGGTGAAGTTCAGCTTCGTCGCGATGATCCGCTCGTTGCCGTAGGTCGTCGACTGCGGGCGCAGCATCTGGCCCCAAGCGCCGTCGTTGCCGACGATGCCGACGATCGGCAGGTTGAACCGGACGGCGGTGTCGAACTCGAACCCGTTGAGCCCGAAGCTGCCGTCGCCGTAGATGATCACGACGCGACGGTCGGGGTTGGCGAGCTGCGCGGCGAGCGCGAACGGCATGCCGACGCCGAGGGTGCCGAGCGGGCCCGGGTCCATCCATGCGCCGTTCTTCGGGACCTTCACGACCTTGGACGCCTGGGCGACGATGTCGCCGCCGTCGCCGATGACGATCATCTCGTCGTCGATCATGTCGGCGATCTCCCGGCACAGGCGCAGCGGGTCGATCGGGACCTCGTCGGAGTTGAGCTCGGCGCGGAGCGCTTCCTCGAGCTCGTCCTCCTTCTGGCGGAGCTGGGCGCTGTAGTCCGACCAGTCGGGCACGTTGCCGGTGCCCTGCATGGTGTCGAGCATGGCGGCGAGGTTGGCGCCGAGGTTGCCGACGAGACCGATGTCGGCGGCACGGTTCTGTCCGATGAGGGTCTCGTCGAGGTCGAGCTGGATGATCTTCGCGTTGTCGGGGATCGACCGGCCGAACTTCATCCGGAAGTCGAGCACCGTGCCGGCGAGCAGCACGCAGTCGGCCTGGGCGAGCGCGGCGCCGCGGGTGCGGTTGAAGAACTGCGGGTGGTCCATGGGGAGCATGCCGCGGCCCATGCCGTTCGCGAAGCAGGGGATGTTCGTCGCTTCCACGAAGGAACGGAGCTGTGCGGCGCCTTCGGACCACTTGAGCGCGGTGCCGGCCATGACGATGGGGTGGGTGGCGGTCGAGAGCAGTTCGACGGCCTTGTCCACGTTCGCCTTCGGGGCGGCGTGCTTGACGCGGTAGTCACGGAACGGCGGGATGAACACCTTCTCGTCGGGTACCGACGCCGACAGGATGTCGATGGGGATCTCGAGGTACGACGGCCCGGGGATGCCCGACAGCGCGTACCGGATGCCCTGTTCGACGTATTCGGCGATGCGGCGGGTCTCGTAGCAGGCGTCGACCCACTTCGTGATGGGCCGCATGAGGGAGATGTGGTCCATCTCCTGCAGTGAGCCACGACGCAGGTTGTTGAAGGGGCCCTGGCCGCCGAACACGAGGATCGGGCTGTTCGCCCGCCAGGCGTTCGCGATGCCGGTGACGCCGTCGGTGGCACCGGGGCCGGCGGTGAGGATCGCGACGCCGACCTTGCCCGGGTTGAGACGGGCCCACGCGTCGGCGGCGTGGACGGCCGCCTGTTCGTGGCGGACGTCGATGACCTGGATGCCTTCGTCGATGCAGCCGTCGTAGATCGCCATCACGTGCCCACCCGAGAGGGTGAACACGCATTCGACGCCTGCTGCCTTGAGTGCCTTCGCTGCGATCTGACCACCGTGCATGGGGGCACCCTATCCCCCCTCCCCGGCGTCCGCCGCACGTCGGCGCGGGGCCATACTCCTGGGGTGCGTGGGCGGTGGCGGGCGTTGGTGGCGGCTTCGGTCGTCGTGTCCTTCGTGTCGTCGGCGTGTGTCCCGGCGGTCCGGAACGATGGCGGGGTCGCCCGGGTCGCGGTCGACGTGGGCACGCTCGAGTGGTCCGACTGCGGTGACGGTCTCGACTGCGCGACGCTCGTCGTGCCCTTCGACCATGAACGGCCCGACGACGGGCGCACGTTCCGGCTGCCGATCATCCGGGCGCGGGCGACGAGCGTCGGAAGGATCGGCGCGGTCGTGCTGAACCCGGGTGGCCCGGGTGGTTCGGGGGTCGATCTCGTCCGGTCGATCGCCGGGTCCGACGCGGTCGCCGAGCTGAACCAACGCTTCGACCTGGTCGGCTTCGACCCTCGTGGGGTCCGGGGAAGCGAACCGGCGGTCCGCTGCGCGGACGACGGCTACGACGACGCGGTCGACACGTTGGGCCCGGGTGGGCTCGACCGCGCGGCGTATGCGGCCGCCGTGGTCGCCGACCGACAGGCGTGCGTCGACGCGAACCGGGAGCTGCTCGACCACGTCGGCACGAACGACGCGGCACGCGATCTCGACATGTTGCGCGAGGCGCTCGGCGAGGAGCGACTCACCTACCTCGGGTTCTCCTATGGGACGCGCATCGGCATGGCGTACGCGGCGATCTTCCCCGACCGGTACCGGGCGTTGGCGCTCGACGGGGCCGACAATCCGACGACGTCGGTGAGCCGGAGCGTGGGGGCGCAGTACCTCGGGTTCGAGGAGGCGTTCGACGCGTTCACTGCATGGTGCGACGACACCGACGAGTGCTCCGCGTCCCGCACCGGTGGGGCGGAGCGCACGTTCCGGGCGGTGGAGGAGCGGTTGCGGGTCGACGGGTCGATCCCGATCGTGGACAGCGTGCGGGTGGTCACGCTCGGCGAGCTGTACCTCGGGGTGATCGCCGGCCTGTACGGCGAGGACGGTTGGCCGCTCGTCGGCCGGGCGTTGGCCCGGGCGTCGGAGGGCGACGGGTCGCTCCTGCAGTGGCTCGCCGACACGCTCGTCGACCGGCGGTCCGACGGCACCTACGAGAACACGATGGAGGCGAACGTCGCGGTGAACTGCGCCGACGACGTCGAACGCCCCACGATCGACGACGCGCTCGACCGTGGGATCGACCTCGCCACTCGGCTCCCCCGGTTCGGGCCGTTGGGGGTCGGGGCGTTCACCGACTGTGTGGGCTGGCCGTCGTCGTCGGATCCGGTGCGTACCGGTTCGGGTGGTGCGCCGACGCCGGTGCTGGTGGTGGGAACGACCGGTGATCCGGCGACTCCGTACGCCTGGGCGGAGGCGCTCGCCGCATCGATCGGGAACGCGACGGTGCTCACGAACGTGGCCGAGGGGCACACGTCGTACTTCTCGTCGGTGTGCGTGCGTGACGCGGTGAACGCCTACCTGGTGGCGGGGGCGGTGCCGAGCTCGACCCGGTGCGGGTGAGCGTCGGCACCGCTCGCCGACCTCACATGTGGCGGTGGCCCGTGCCCATCCCGGCTGCGTCGAGAGCGATCTGCTTGGCGCGGTCGAGGTCGTAGTGCTTGCGGGTCACGATCCGCTGCGCGTACAGGCCGCCACCGGACTGGATGTTCGTGACCGCGTGCCAGCCGCCGTAGCTGTCGGCGGTGAGGTCGCGGATCGCGTGGAACAGGCGGGCGCGGTACTCGCCGTCGGTGTCCTGGGTGGTCTTCATGTACTTGCGGATCAGGTCGCCGACGTCGGGGTTCTCGAGGTCTGCGATCGTCGGCGTGGTGAGCACGGCGCCGCCGGCGATGTCGTGGAGGTGGCGGACCATGAGGTTGTATTGCGCTGCGCCGTGGTACTTGCCGGCGTTGGTGTAGAGCTCGTTCGGGAACGCCGAGCCTTCCGGGGTGACCTCGCTGTTCGCGATGGCGGCGTCGAGCGCGGCGCGCACGAGCGTCGCGTGGATGATCATCTCGGAGATCTTCTCCTTGATGTGCGCCTCACGCGAGAGGCCGTTCGCCTCGGAGATGAGTTGGGCGAAGCCGACGAGCATGTCCGCCTGGTCGGCCATGGCGGTGAGGCCGCCGAGGCGCTCCCACAGACCGAGGGAGTGGGCGAACACCGCGGCGTATGCCGTCTCGCCGTCGAGGAACACCCGCTCGTAGGGGACGAACACGTCGTCGAAGATCACGAACCCGTCGGGCATGTGGTGGCCGTGGGTGTGGGGGAAGTGGCGGGAGTCGGGGTGGCGGGGTGCGTAGGTGGTGTTGACGATCTTCACGCCGGGGGCGTTGACCGGCACCGCACACGCGATCGCGAACTCCTCCTCGCCGGGCTTCATGTTCTTCGTCGGCATGACCATGAGGTCGTGGCCGAAGCTCGCGCCGGTGATGTGCAGCTTGGCTCCGCGGATGACGACACCGTCACGGGTGCGGTCGACGACGTGGGTGTACACGTCGGGGTCGGGCTGCTTGCCGGGCGCGAGGCCGCGGTCACCCTTCGCGTCGGTGATGCACTCGGTGATGCGGATGTCGCTGCGGCGCGCGTCGTCGACGTACACCTTGATGCGTTCGACGTAGTCCTTGCCGGTCTCGGCGACCTTCGCGGAGGCGGTGAGGAGGGTCATGAGCGACTGCCAGGTGGTCGCCATGACGATGTCGGCGTCCATCATCGACAGGGTGCGGTCACGCAGCTCGTCGACGTCGCCGGGGATCGTCATCATCGGGTTCGTCGTGCCCGGGGCCGGGTCGTAGAACCGGTCGTAGGTGGCGGCGACGTTGTCGACGGCGTCCTTGATGACGGGCTCGTTCGGCATGTCGGTGATGAGCCGACCGTCGAAATAGGTCTTGCGGCCGTCGCGCAGTGAATCTCGGTACTGGTCCCCCGTAAGCATGGGAGGACCCTACCGCCGCACCCGGTGGGGCGTCAGTTCCGTTCGACCCGGTGTCGACTCAGGTGAGGTCGACGCTCGGGTAGAGCGGATGGCGGGTGAGCAGGTCGCCGGCGCGGCGTCGTGCGGCGTCGGCGACGCCGCCGGTCGTCGTGTACTTCGCCTTCGACGGCCCCGCCGACGCGGCGGTCGGGGTCGTGGCGGCGAGGAGACCGTGGATGATGTCGGCGACCTCGTCCATCTCGGCGGTGCCCATTCCGAGCGTGGTGAGGGCGGGGGTGCCGAGCCGCACGCCCGACGTGTACCAGGCGCCGTTCGGGTCGCCGGGGATCGAGTTGCGGTTCGTGACCACGCCGCCGTCGAGGAGGGCGCTCTCGGCCTGGCGGCCGGTGAGGCCGTAGGAGGCGTTCGTGTCGAGGAGCACGAGGTGGTTGTCGGTGCCGCCGGTGACGAGCGTGGCGCCACGGCGCAGGAGGCCGTCGGCGAGGGCGCGGGCGTTGTCGACGATGCGCTGCGCGTAGTCGCGGAAGGACGGCTGGGACGCTTCGGCGAACGCGACGGCCTTCGCCGCCATGACGTGGGGCATCGGGCCACCGAGAACGAGCGGGCAGCCCTTGTCGACGAACTCGGCGAGTTCCGGCCCGCAGAGCACGATGCCGCCGCGGGGGCCGCGGAGCGACTTGTGGGTGGTGGAGGTGACGATGTGCGCGTGGGGGACCGGGTCGTGGTCGCCGGTGAGGACCTTGCCGGCGACGAGGCCGGAGAAGTGGGCCATGTCGACCATGAGCGTCGCGCCGACCTCATCGGCGATGGATCGCATGGCGGCGAAATCGACGCGGCGCGGGTACGCCGAGTAGCCGGCGACGATGACGAGGGGTCGGAACTCCTGCGCCATGCGGCGCACCTCGGCGTAGTCGAGCAGGCCGGTGGTCGGGTCGGTGCCGTAGCTGCGCTGTGCGAACTGCTTGCCGGAGATGTTCGGCCGGAACCCGTGGGTGAGGTGGCCGCCGGCGTCGAGGCTCATGCCGAGCATGCGCTGGCCGTTGAGTGCGCCGCGAAGGGTCTCCCAGGCGTCGGGGCTCAGGTCGTTCACATGGTTCACGCCTGCCGCCGCGAGGGCGGGGGCTTCGACTTCCTTCGACAGGATCGCCCAGAACGCGACGAGGTTCGCGTCGATCCCGGAGTGGGGCTGCACGTAGGCGTGGGCGGCGCCGAAGATCTGCTTGGCGAGTGCGGCGGCGCGTCCTTCGACGACGTCGACGTAGTCGCATCCGGCGTAGAAGCGGTGACCGACGGTGCCTTCGGCGTACTTGTCGGAGAACCAGTTGCCCATCGCGAGCAGCACGGCCGGCGATGCGTAGTTCTCCGACGCGATGAGCTTGAGCTGGCTGCGCTGGTTGCCGAGTTCGCCGGCGATCGCCCCGGCGATGACGGGGTCGACGGCGCCGATCACCTCGAGGGCGGAGCGGTACGCGGCGGATTCGGGGGTGGTGGGCACGGGGTCCTCCGGGGATCGTTCCGGCGACGGTCGTCGAGGGGCCCAGGCGCACGGCGTCGCATCGGGGCTGGGTGCTCCGATGGGGTCGCTCCCCGGTGGTTGCCCACCTTCACAGCGCCAGTCACGACCCGGCAAACACGCTAACCGCGGCGGGGCCCCCGGGGCGGCTCGGGCGGTGGTGGGACCGTCCGGCGGGTAGGTTGCGGGTCCGGTTGGTGTCGTCGACGGGGGGATCAATGCGGATCGCGATCACGGGGATGGGGGCGGTCTCGCCGATCGGGTTGACGGTCGGTGAGCTGGTCGAGGGTGTGCTGTCGGGCGCGTGCGGGATCCGTCGGGCGCCGTGGGTGCCGGAGGGAACGGCGTCGTCGCAGTTCTACGCGGGCGTGTCCGACCGGTTCGACCCGTCGGCCCGTCTCGACGACAAGCTGATCGCCGGTTCCGATCCGTTCACCTGGTTCTCCATCGACGGCAGCGACCAGGCCCTCGAGGATGCCGGCCTCCTCGGTGGCCTCGACCCGTTGCGTACGGCGATCGTGCACGGCACGTCGATGGGCGGGCTCTACTCGCTGATGCAGGCGCAGCGCGCGCTCGAGCACGGCGGGCCCGGTGCGGTGTCGGGCAAGACGATGATCAAGATCTGGCCGAACATGGCGTGCGCGCAGATCGCAATGCGGCACGATCTGCACGGCCCGTCGCTCACCGTGACGACGGCGTGCGCGTCGTCGCTCGACGCGCTCGGCACGGCGGCCCGCATGCTCGAGGCGGGTGCGGCGGACGTGGCGATCGTGGGTGGCACCGAGGGCGGCTACCCGGCCGGCTCGCACCTCGAGCCGGGGTTCCTGCCGGCGACCGCAGCGGCGGAGCAGGGGTACGGCATGCGGTCGGGCGGCGACGACCCGACTCGAGCGTTGCTGCCGTTCTCGGCGGACCGGGCGGGGATCGTGCCGGGTGAGGGTTCGGCCTGGTTCGTGTTGGAGTCGGAGGAGCACGCCCGTGCGCGTGGGGCCCGGGTGTGGGCGTGGTTGCGCGGGTACGGAAGTTGCGCTGACGGCTATCACCCGTCGTCGCCGGAACCGTCGGGTCGGTGGGAGCGTCGGGCGATGGAGCTCGCGCAGGCCGATGCCGGTGTGGCACCCCGAGACGTCGACGTGCTCGTCGCGCACGCGACGGGCACGCCGAAGGGTGACACGGCGGAGATCGCCGCGTTGAACGGTCTGTTCGTCGAGGGCGCCGGCCACGACGGGTTGTTGGTGACCGCGCTGAAGGGCCACACCGGGCACACCGGCGCGTCGGCGGGTGCGATGGGGGTGATGGCCGCGGTGCATGCGATGCATCACGGTCGGCTCGCGTTCGCGAACGGCGCCGCCGACCGGGTCGATCCGCTGGTGCGCTTCGACTTCGTGACCGAGTCGCCGCGTTCGGTCGACGTGTCGGTCGCGCAGGTGAACGCGTTCGGTTTCGGCGGCCAGGACGCGTCGGTCGTCGTCTCCCGGGAGGTGTGACGGTGCGGTACACCATCGCCGACTGCGTCGCCGCGAACGCCCGGGCGTTCCCCGACCGTGTGGCGATCGAGGTGTTGGACCCCCGCAACGGTTCGGGGACCGCACCCGTGGCGACGCTCACCTTCGCCGACGTGTGGCGACGCGTGGTCGGGCTCGCGAACGCGTTGGGCACGGTGGCGGCCGGCCCGAACGGGTCGATGGTCGCGATTCTGTTGCCCCAGTCGTCGGATGCGGCGCTCGCGTATCTGGCATGCCAGGTCGCGGGTGCGGCGGGGGTGCCGGTGAACACCCGGCTCGCTCCTGCGGAGATCAGCTACGTGCTCACCGACTCGGGGGCGTCGGTGGTGCTCGCCGCGGGTGAGCTGCTCGAGGTCGCTCGCGCGGTGGCGGCCGAGGTCGGCGGGGTGCGGGTCGTCGACACGGATGCCGTGCCCACTCCCGACGTCGCCCCGTGGCCGGGCCCTGCGGGGGCCGGCACGTCGGACGACATGGCGGTCGTCGGGTACACGTCGGGCACGACCGGGTTCCCGAAGGGGACATGGTGGACGAACGACGGGTGGATGACCCGCCTGTTGCAGTGGTCGGCGACGTTCGGGTTGAGCCCCGACCGTGTGCTGTCGACCCCGGGGCCGATCTTCCATCTCTCCTACGGCGGGTTGACGCTCGCCGCGCTCGTTGTCGGGGCACGCACCCGGATCATGGCGGCGTTCGAGCCGGCGGTCGCGGCCGAGGAGTATGCACACCACAGCGACTTCGTGTTCCTCGTGCCGTCGATGTTGGCGATGATCGCCGACTGGTGGCGTGCGAACGGTCGCCCGCCGCTCGGCGCGCTCCGGGTGATGCTGTCCTCGGGCGCGCCCGGGCCGATGTCGTTGCTCGTGGAGGCGTTCGAGGTGTTCCCGAACGCGTCGATCACCGAGGCGTACGGCTGGACCGAAGGCGGGTGGGTCACCTACGAGACGAAGGTCCGTGGTGCACTCGTGCCGCATTCCGTCGGCTGGCCGATGCTCGGTTCGGAGGTCGCCGTGCTCGACGACGACGGGCGGCCGTGCGCGGTCGGTGTCGCCGGTGAGGTGGTGTCCCGTTCGGTGGTGCCGTTCCTCGGCTACCTGAACAAGCCCGATGCGAGTGCGGCGTACGTGACCCCGGAGGGGTTCACGCGGTCGGGCGACGTCGGCATCTGGCTGGCGGACGGGCGGCTCAGCATCGTCGACCGGGTGAAGGACATGATCATCTCCGGCGGCGAGAACATTTACTGCGCCGAGGTCGAACGCATCCTGATCGAACACCCCGACATCGCCGAGGCTGCGGTCGTCGGCCTGCCGGACGCCACCTGGGGTGAGCGGGTGACCGCCCTCGTCGTGGTCCGGCCCGGTGCGACGCTGGATGAGGCCGGGGTGGTCTCGTTCTGCCGTGAGCGTCTTGCGGTGTACAAGTGCCCGAAGTCCGTGGTGTTCGCTGCGGAGCTCCCCCGGAACTCGATGGGGAAGGTGCAGAAGTTCCGCATCGTCGACGATCTCACCGGTCACTGAGTCGGTTGGCGGGCTGATCCGGGAATTTCCCGGTTGCTTCGCTGCTAGGCTTTTGGCATGAACCCGACGGTCGTACTCCGGCTCACCATCATCCTCGCCGCCGCTGCGAGCTTCGTCTTCAGCGTGTGGCTCTACTTCGCCAACAGCAGTTCGATCGACGACAAGCTGAACGGCATCTACGTCGGAATCTGGGTCCCGTCGATCCTGGCGTTCGGCGGCTTCCTGCTGCAGTCGTTCGCGAAAAAGGACTCCTGATGGGCCAGACCGCGATTTTCCTCGTCGGTTGCGTCATCTTCTTCATCGTGATGACGGGGTCGTTCCTCTTCGGTGTTGCGAAGGTGCGCGAGACCTTCAACCGCGACGAGTAGACGCAACTGGCGTCGCCCCGGTCATCCGAGCGGGCGCAGATAAGCGAGTGCGAAACCGCCGTTGAAGGGGACGAGCCCGGCGTCGGGTGCGGGTGACGAGCCGTCGACGCTGAGGACGAAGGTGCGCGTGAACGCCCCGCCGGCAACGGACCGGTGCACCGTCAGCGGCGGGCGCCCCGGTGCTGCGGTGAGGAGCGTCGTCGTGTCCCCGGCGGCGTACGCCGCCCACACCATGGTGGCGGTGCCCTCGACTAGGAACGGTCCGAGGTCGGGCCCGAAGGTGAGGCCGTCGTCGGCGTACGCATGGTGCGCACCGTCGGGGCCGGTGACGAGGAGCCAGCGTCCGCCGTGGCGCACGACGGTCGGGTCGAACAGTTCCGTGCCGGTGCTGAACCGGTCACCGGGTTCGAGCTTGAACGTGACGCCGTCGTTCGACATCGCCGACTGGATTGCCGCACGACCGTTCACGACCCGCATCCAGTACAGGCGGATCCGGCCGTCGTCGAGGAGCACGGCGGACGGGTCGACCGGGTCGGGCTTCCCGGTCGGGAGGCCGTCGATGCGGACCCGGTAGCGGATCCACGTGCTGTCCTTCGTCGTGGGCCCGGGTTCCCGTATGGCGACGGCGATGCCGTTCTGCGCCGCCCAGTCGATGTGGTAGGCGAGAAGCCGCCCGTTGCGATCGGTGATGAGGTTCGGCACGCCCGCCTGGTCGGTGACCCATTCGCTGCGGGTGAATCGTCCGAGCTCATCCGCGAACGCGACCGACATGCCGGTCGACCACGGGCCGCCGGCGCCCGCACCCGCAGGTGCGGTGCCCGGCCCCTTGGTCGGCGGCAGCACCTCGCGCAGCGGTGCGGTCGAGCTCGTCGACGCTGCCGCTGAGGTTGTGGTGTCGAGCGCCGTCGCGGTGGTGGCGGTCGCCCGGTCGTCGTTCGCTGGCGCGCCGCACGCCGCCACGACGATGAACGCCGCCATGAGTACGAGGAGCCGACGCACGTCCGCACGTTAGTGGTGTGTGCCCTCGTCGCTTCGGTGGTCGTGCGGTGGGAACTACGCTGAGCGAGCCTTCACGGGGACGTAGCTCAGTTGGCTAGAGCACCTGCTTTGCAAGCAGGGGGTCGTGGGTTCGAATCCCATCGTCTCCACCACGGTTGACCTGCGGGTTTTTCGCTCCCGGTCGGCTTGGCTGGCCACTTTGAACCGGTCTGCTAGCCAAACTGCTAGCCAATCGTGCGGTTGGGTTAGCAGCGCAGTCGGCTGCGGGCAGGTCAGTCCGTGTGGTTCGGGCGCAGGAGGTCGACGCCTGTTGCGATGTCCGACCCACGTCCCGTTTGGTGGCGTCGATCCGGTGTCCCCCTACGAGGCTTGGGTACGTGGGATGACGTTTTGTTGCCGCGTTTGGTTTCCGGCGCACACCTCGCTGGTAACGTGTTGGTCCTCTCGACTGTGACAAGGTGCGTTCAAACATGGCAACCACCCGAACCACTCGGCGACGCACCGGCGTCGCCCTGGTACTTATCCTCCTTGCTGGGCTCACTGGCGTCG
>VGBO01000023.1 GCA_016870475.1 Actinomycetota bacterium
CGTGCCTCGCCGCCGACAGTCGAGTCGTCGGCGGTGGGGCGGGCGCAGAGATCGCCCTCGTGGTCGTCACCTACGGGGTAGCCCGGGGTGTCGACCGGCTGCGCTCGGTAGTGTCGTCCACCCGGATCGAGCGGAGTGGGCGTGAAACGACAGCGTGACGAGCGCAACCGGGTGCTCGCGACGAACAAGCTCGCACACCGCGAGTTCGAGATCGTCGAGACGCTCGAGTGCGGCATTCAGCTCACCGGGAGCGAGGTCAAGTCGCTGCGCGAGGCGAAGGCGCGTCTCGACGAGGCGTTCGCCCGCGTCGTCCGCGGTGAGCTCTGGCTGATCGGCATGCACATCTCCCCCTACGCGTTCGGTCACGGGGTCGGTGCTCATACCCCCGACCGTCAGCGCAAGCTGCTGGTGCACCGGTCGGAGCTGCTGCGCTGGCAGTCGATCGCCGAGCAGCAGCACCTCGCGCTCGTTCCCCTGCAGGTGTACCTGAAGGACGGCCGGATCAAGGTCGAGCTCGGCATGGGTCGAGGCCGGAAGTCCTACGACAAACGGCAGGTGCTCGCCCGACGCGATGCCGATCTCGAGGCCCGGCGCGCGCTCGCGGATGCCCGGCGGGCGCGCTGACCCCGACGCCCTCGTCCCACCGGAGGGGTAGACTGGTCAGTTGTACGGGGCTGATCGGTTTCGACGTTGGAACCGGGAGTCGAACGTGCGACCCGAGTTGCTCAGACTCGTGAAACGGGGCACCCAATGAGACGCCAATACGGACGATCTCACTCTCGCTGCCTGATCCGTCAGGTGACGTGAGGAACACAGCGACCGGCGACGGCACGCGGGGCCAGCTCATCGCAGCCCGGCAACAGAAGCGGTGGGGGACGGTGCGGAGAGACCACTGACGGTGCGGAAAGACCACTGACCTCAGAGAAAGTTCTGGCGGGACAGGAGCTCCGGCTCCACTCGACCCGGCGAGCCGGCGACCGTGAGCCGGGAACTCGGGAATGGTCGTAGCGCGAACGGTGACCTTTCAGCGGACGGGGGTTCGATTCCCCCCAGCTCCACTTGTTTCACCAGCGCGCCCCACGCGCGTCAGAGGATCACGCCGCGCACGACCAGGATGCCCACAATCAGCACCGCAACACCCAGGACGCGTGACATGACTGTGGAGCGCCACCCGCGGCTGTCTCGACCAATCCAGTCAATACCGCCGAACGTAAGCCCGGGAACGCTCATGAGGACGAACGCCCACAAGATGAAGTTCCCGTTGTCGCCGTAGCGGGACTCGACAAGCCCTCCCCACCACACTGCGAGGAACAACATCAGCACCACACGCACGAGATTCCTCGGCATATACCGGTGCAGAGCAGGGACGTTCGGGAACCGGTCCGCTCTGCGGTCGATGATCTCGGGCACGAGGAAGATCGCAGTCCCCACCCACAGCGCCCAATTGATCCCGAGGAAGGAGGCGGCGACAAACGCGAAGACCGCCGTCCGCACCAGGTCTGACATCAGCCGTTGACTATCGGCCGGATCCTCGAACTCCTCGACGAAGTTCTCGGCGAACCGGAGCGGCGAGAGGCCTTGTGCCGCGTTCTCGAGCAGCCACCTGGCCACGACCGCGAGCAGCACGGCCCCCTGGATGAAATCGACGCGCGCGGAATGGGCCGTGGTCACAACGACGAGGCCCGTCACCAGGAGTGCCACTGTGACAACACGCAGAACTACCAGAACGTCTAATCGACGCCTGGGAGATCGGGACTCGTCGCCTTTCAGGACCAACATGGGCAACGGACACTAGTCGGTCGGCAACTTACCAGTCCACGGCATGCCCCCTCTCTGCTTCCCCGGATCCACCGTCAACCCTCACTTGAGAGTTCTGTGAACCCTCAAGTGAGAGTTGAGGGTGGCCGAACTGCCCCGGCGTGCACGAAGAGCCCCTGTCGTTCTGGCCGGGGGCCGGTGCCATGGGCTGGGGGCGGGGGCCGGAGCGGTCGGTGCCGCATGCGCGGCCGCTCGGTCGATGAGCTTGTCGAGCTCACCGCGATCGAGCTACACCCCGCGGCACTTCGGGCAGTAGTCGAACTCGACGCCGCTGCGGTCGGTCATCACGAGATCGGTGTCGGTGTCGATCGGGAATCTCACGGTGGAGACTTCCTTTCGTGGAGGGGACGACAGGATTCAGTATGGCGACGCACGGCCGGGTAACCGAACGGGATCCGTGGACCTCGGTCGCCGAGGCCGCGGTGTGCGCCGTGCTGGGTGCGGGTGGGCATGCACCCTGCGGTGTGACGGTGCGCGACGTCCACGTCGCACCCCACCTCCGCTGGGCGTCGTTCGACCACACGCCGTCGGGCGACGTGCTGTGGGCGGCACAGCTCGACGGTTCGGCGCCGGCAGGGTCGCAGGCGGTCAGCACCGACCTCGGCGACGTCGGCGTGTGGTGGCATCCGAACGACCCGGCTCTCCCGAGCCTGCGGGACGCGGTGACCGAAGGCGGTCTCACGGCGGTGGCCGCCGCCCTCGCCTCCGAGATCGACCCACAGGTCGTGCACGTCGTGTCGCTGCAGCCGCTCGAGCACGCCGTCGTCCGTGTCGGCCGGCCCGGACACGCCGTCTAGGTGAAGGTCGTGCCGCCCTGGCGCGTCGGCGACGTCGCCGACAGGCACCGACGCGGACGCGACGCCGGCCTTCCGGTACCCCGCGTCCTCCACACCGACGACGTGCGGGGAATCGTCGTGCTGTCGGAGTTGCCGGGGACACCGTTGGCCGAGCATCTCGAGAACGGTCACCCCCTCCCCGATGCCGACGACGTGTGGTCGCTGATCGAGCGGATCACCGCATCGCTGGGAACACACGGCGACCTCCACGACCGACAAGTCCTCGTCGACCACGACGGGATCGTCGTCGGCATCGTCGACCTCGACGACACCGGCGACGGCGACCTGCTCGACGACCTCGCTCGGCTCGTCGTGCACGTCAGGACACGGGACGACACGCACCCCGATCAGAGGAACCGTGTCCGCACCTTCGCAGACGGACTCGTGTCGATCTTCGAGCAGCACGTCGACGGCGACCATCTCCGTCATCGAATCCGCGCCCACGCCGACGCCTCGACGGACGTCCGATCGCCGATGGGACCGACGCCGAACCCTAGGCTCGCCCGGTGGACCTCTTGACCGTCGTGTGGCTCGTGGCCGGTTTCGTGTGCCTGGTGGTCGGTGCCGAGTGGCTGGTGAAGGGCGCGTCGTCGATCGCCACCAGCTTCGGGGTGCCGCCGATCGTCATCGGTCTCACCGTCGTGGCCTTCGGCACCAGTGCACCCGAGTTCGCCGTGTCGGCGAACGGGGCGCTCACCGGGAACGCCGACGTGGCCCTCGGCAACGTGGTCGGCAGCAACACGCTGAACATCCTCCTCATCCTCGGCCTGTCGGCCACCATCGGCGGGTTGGCCATCGAACAGCGCCTGCTGAAGTTCGACATCCCCGTCCTCATCGGTATCAGCGGCGTCATCTACCTGCTGCTGCTGAACGGCGTCGTCGGCCGGCTTGAAGGCGTGGTCCTCTTCGCCGGCATCGTCGCCTACACGGCGTGGCTGCTCCGAGGGGCCCGCCGACCCGAGTCGGAAACCGTCACCGAGGAGTACGAGGAATCGGTCGGCAAACTCGAGGGCTCCGCACTCGGCCGAGCGCTGCCCTTCCAGTTGGCACTCGTCGTCGTCGGTTTCGCGCTGTTGGTGCTCGGCTCGCGCCTGCTCGTAAGCGCTGCCACCGACATCGCCGAAGCGGTCGGCGTGAGCGACCTCGTGATCGGTCTCACCGTCGTAGCGCTCGGCACCTCGCTCCCCGAACTTGCGACCTCGGTGCTGGCCGCGATCCGCGGGCAACGCGACATCGCTGTCGGCAACGTCGTGGGCTCGAACATCTTCAACCTGCTCGCAGTTCTCGGCGGGGCGGCCGTGCTGTCGGACGCCGGCGTCACAGTGAACCGTGAGCTCCTCCGGCTCGACTACCCCGTCATGCTCGCGGCCACGGTCGTGCTGCTGCCGATCTGCTGGAACGGCTTCATGATCAAGCGCTGGGAAGGCGGACTGCTCGTGCTGTTCTACGGCGCGTACGTCGCGTTCCTCGTCATGGAGGCCGGTGACAGCTCGGCGCCCGAACTGTTTCGCACGGCGATGCTCATCATCGTGCCGCTCGTCATGGTGGTGTACAGCGCCGCCGGGTTCCAGGGCTGGCGGCGTCATCGCGCGATGGCGCAGCGCTGACGAATACGGGCCGGCAGCTCGCTGATGGGTCGCCGGGAGCGCCGTTCCGGCCATCGGTGGCGGTCGGTTGGTTCTGAACGCCGTCGTAGCCGTGCTCACCAGGGTCACCGTGGGAACCGTTGAGCCCGACCTCGGCGTACAGGGTCACGACGGAGCCCGTGGTGTTCGTGTACGAACCAGTCACCAGGTAGCCGCGGCCGCCGACACGCCGTCGCCACCGGCCCCCGAGACCACGAGGAAGACCACCGTCTCACCCGGTGCGACCGTGCAGCTCCCGTCTTCGAGGAAGGTCGTCCCGGCACAGGCGCCGGACGACACCACCGGGTCGGCCGGCACCGCAGAACCCTCCCGGTGGGAACCAGGAACGCTGCGACGACGGCAAGTCCGATAATCGCCGAACCGGTTCGGCGGGAGCGCATGAACGGAATCATCGAACCTCCGGTAGATGACCGAGGCCGGTGTCGAGCAGGCCGGCGTTCACCCTGGCTCAGGCGAGCGCGACGCCGACAGCGAACATCACCGCAAACCCTGCGAGGAGACCCGTCGTGGCCAGCGACTCATTGCCGTTGCGGTGCGCCTGCGGGACGATCTCGTGGATCACGACATAAAGCATCGCCCCGGCAGCAACCCCAAGGAGCCCGGGGAGGAGGGAACCGATCTCCGCGAGACCGAGGCCCGTCGCCCCACCGGCGAACTCGATGACTGCGGTCAGCGTGCTCAACGCCACAGCGGTGCGACGTCGACAGCCGAGCGCGAACAGCGCGACGGCGACCGCGAACCCCTCCGGAAGGTTCTGCGCGGCAAGGCCGATCGCAAGGGCGAGCCCGCTTCCCGCAGCGTCGGCCCCGACCCCGATCCCGAGCGCGACGCCCTCCGGCACGTTGTGGATCGCCATGGCGCTCACCAGGAGCGTCGACCGCCGCAGAGCGTCGACGTCGACGTCGGCACCCGACGGTCCGCGGGTGATCAGGTCATGGGGGATGAGCCTGTCGACGAACCGGACGGCGAACGCGCCGACGAGGACCGCTGCGCCGAGACCGAACGGACCGAGCCGGCCGGGGTCCGCCATGGCCGGGACGAGGAGCGACACCACCGTCGCCGACAGCATGAGCCCTGCAGCGGCGCCGAGCAGAAGATCGAGCACCCGCCGACTCGGGCGAGGCGCCAGGTACAGGAACAGTGCGCCGAGCACCGTTGCCGCCTCCACCACGGTCACCAGCACGATCGGCGGCCATGTGCTCGGCATCGGATGAACATACCAGTACCCCGGAATGTCACCGGGCCCGGGCACACTGCACCCATGGCCTTCAACGGACCCGCCGGACCGCCCGCAACCGCCCGTCAGGTGGCCCGACTACTCGAACTGCTCGCCGCCGCCGGACACGACGGGTTCCGCGACGCCCGCGGCCCGCTCGGCCTGACGCAACGCCAGGCCGGAGGGAAGTTCTCGCGCGATGAGGCGGACGCTCTCATCAGCCGGCTCGAGGCCGAACTCGAGGGCGCGCCACCCCCGCCGCCGACGGTCGCAGCCGACCGTCGCCTGCAGTCGATCCCCGACGAGGCGCTCGCTGCCGAGCTCCAGCGTCGGGGCTGGGTGGTCGTGCAGCCCTGAGGCGTCAGCCCGTGTACGACGGCGCGACGAAGCAGACGCCGCCGTTTCAGGCTCGGGGGTGGCCGGGCCGACCATCGACCGTTCCGGTTCGGCCGACGGATCTAGGATCGGAGTCTGCCGATGGGCACCCCGCCCGTCGCGACGGAGGGGACCGCATGGAATTCGAGGAGCTCGTCCGCGACCGACGCAGCATCCGGGGCTTCCGGCCCGACCCGGTGCCGAAGGAGCTCATCCTCGAGATCATCGAGGTCGCGACGTTCGCACCCTCGTCCATGAACACCCAGCCCTGGCACTTCAACGTGATCACCGGCGACGCGCTCGACCGGATCCGTCAGGGCAACACCGAACGCACCCTCGCAGGCGTGAAACCCAGCCGCGAGATCCCGGTCGAGGGGGCGTACGAGGGAGTCCACCGGGAACGCCAGGTCGAGATCGCCTACCAGCTCTTCGACGCCATGGGTATCCGCGAGGACAAGGCCGGCCGCACCGACTGGATGCTGCGCGGGTTCCGCCAGTTCGACGCCCCCGTCTCCGTCGTGGTCACCTACGACCGCAGCATGGGCCTCGAGACGATCGGGCACTTCGACCTCGGTGCGGTCACCTACGGCCTCTGCCTCGCCGCATGGGACCGTGGGCTCGGAACGGTCATCAACGGGCAGGGCATCATGCAGTCCCCCGTGGTCCGCGAGTTCGGCAACATCCCCGAGGACCAGGTGATCATGACCTGCGTCGCCATGGGATGGCCCGACCGGGACTTCGCCGCGAACGACGTGCGGGCGCCGCGCGTCCCTGCGACCAGCGTCACCCAGTTCGTGGGGTTCGACGCCTGAGCGCCACCGGCGGCCCGTCCTTAGGCGGCCCGCTCGCCGATCGCCCGGATCGGGCGCAGACGCTCCCCGATGCGGAAGCGGTCGACCGCGTGCGCCCGAACGTGCGCGACCACCGCGTCGACCTCGTCGGTCACGAGCAGCTGGGCGAGTTCCTCCTCGCCGATCAGCCCGTCGGAGAGCATGCGACGGAGCTGGCCGAGCAACGGCTCCCAGAACTCGGTGCCCATCAACACGACCGGGAAGTCGTGGATCTTCCCGGTCTGGATGAGGGTCAACGCCTCGAACAGTTCGTCCGCCGTGCCGAACCCGCCGGGCATCACCACGAACGCGTACGAGTACTTCACCAGCATCACCTTGCGGACGAAGAAGTAGTCGAAATCGACGCTCACGTCGAGGTAGGGGTTCGGCTCCTGCTCGTGCTCGAGCTCGATGTTGCAGCCGATGCTCACCCCGCCCGCCTCACGGGCCCCACGGTTCGCGGCCTCCATGATCCCCGGACCGCCGCCCGTCATCACCCCGAACCCCTCGCGGGCGAGCGCTGCAGCCGTCGCCCGGGTCAGCTCGTAGGCGGGCTCGCCCGGCGCGATCCGAGCGGAACCGAACACGGTCACGCACGGCCCGACGAAGTGCAGCGCCCGGAAGCCGCGGAGAAGTTCACCGAACACCCTCGCCAAGGTCCGCAGCTCACGGCGACGCAGCCGGGGGCCCGACAGGAAGATCTGCTCACGCCGGGACGCCGGCACCACACGGTCACGCGGAGACGTCATGCCCGCATGCTGCCATGCAGGCGGGGCGCGGATGGCGTGCGACGTGGCCCGGGTGCGACCATGGAGGAGCTGTGACGGACACCCCCCCGGTCACCCCGCTCTGGCGGGTGCTCTCCCCCGTCGTCGCCGGCATCACCGGCGGAGCGTTCGCATTCCTGCGGCGACACTGGTACGTCGCAGCCGCCCAGTTCGTCACCCTTGCGGCGCTCACCGTCGAAGCCGCACAACTCGCCGGCCAGGGTGGGTGGGCCGACCTTCTCGTCTCGCCGCGACGGCTCCTCGCCACCTGCGCGCTCGTCGTCGCGGCCGGTGTCGCCGCCGCCGTCGGCGCGTACACCCAGTGGCGGGACCTCCCACGGCGACCGCGCCCGCCCGCCGGCACGGCGATCGCCGCCACGGTGGCTGCGGTCCTCGCCCTCGGGGGGCCGGTCACCGGCGCCCTGTGGGTGCTCGTCCCTCAGGTCGACATCGCGAGCCGCACCTTCGTCGACGCACCGATCGCACTCCCGAGCGCCCTCACCGGCGAGACCACCACGACCACCACCGACCTCCCGCCGGGATCGCTGCCACGGATGAACATCCTCCTCGTCGGCGCAGACGCCGGCCCCGACCGGTTCGGGATCCGAACCGACTCGATGAACGTGATCTCCCTCGACCCTGGAACCGGCGACGTCGCCATCGTCGGCGTCCCCCGCAACCTCGAGGCCGCACCCCTTCCACCGGGCATCCTGCGCCAGGAGTTCCCGGGCGGCTACGACGCCTTCCTCAGCGACCTCTACCAGTGGGGTGACGAGAACGCAGCCACCGTCCGCAAGGCCCTCGGACCGACCGAGGCCCCCGGCGCGTCGCTGCTCGCCGCGTCGATGTCGGAACTCCTCGGCCAACCGATCCACGCCTGGGTCGTGATCGACCTCGCCGGGTTCGTCGACGTGATCGACGCCGTCGGTGGCGTCGACATCTACGTGCCGATCGGCGTGCCCGGCGGCGACACGATCCCGAACGAGAAGCACCCGGTGCCGGAGTGGTTCGACGAGGGATGGCACCGCATGGACGGCACCGACGCCCTCGCCTACGCCCGAACCCGATGGGCCGACTCCGACTTCGAACGCATGGGACGGCAGCGCTGCGTGCTCGCGAGCCTCGCCGCACAGACCGAAAACCGCACCGTCGCCACCCGCTGGCCGTCGGTGAGCAAGGTCATCGCCGAGCGGGTACGCACCAACCTCCGCGCCGAGACGATGCGCAGCCTGCTCCGCCTCGCCGGCACCGATATCTCCGCAGGCCGGACCCTTGCGCTCATCCCGCCGATCGTCGAAGGTGCCGACTGGGACCCCGCCGAGATCCGCCGCCTGACCCGGGAGGCGATCGAACCGCCCGTCGTCGACCTGCCGACACCGGTCGGACCGGCCTCGACCTCGACCCCGCTGTCGAGCACGAGCACGACCATCTGGGCGGAAGGCGGCGTGAGCACCATCGCTGAGGACTGCGTCACCCGACGCTGAACGCCCGACCGCGCCGCGCGCCGCGGCCGGCACCGAGCGGCTCAGAACTGGACGCGCGGGACCTCACGCTGGGTGTCGTCGGCCACCTCGAAGTACTCACGGGCGGCGAAACGCGGCTTCGACCCAGCGACGAGGTTCGTGGGGAACACCTCGCGCTTGGTGTTCAGGTCCTGCACGGCGGTGTTGTAGAGCTGTCGCACGGCGGCGATCGTGTTCTCCGTGGCGGCGAGCTCTCGCTGCAGTTCGAGGAAGTTCTGGTTCGCCTTCAGGTCCGGATAGGCCTCGGACAGGGCGAACAACTGCCGAAGTGCGCCCGCGAGCACGCCGTCGGCGGCCGCCGCAGCACGCGGCCCCGACGCGGTGACCGCCGAGTTGCGGGCCGCCACTACGGCGTCGAGCGTCTCCCGCTCGTGCGCCGCATACCCCTTCGTCGTCTCGACGAGGTTCGGCACGAGATCGTGGCGGCGCTTCAGCTGCGCATCGATGTTCGCCCAAGCGGCGTCGACCCCGTTCGCGAGGGCCACGAGACGGTTGTACTGCGACACGAACCACAGCACGCCGACCAGTACGACCACGACGACGACGATGAGTGCGATCAACACGACGGACCTCAGATCTGCCAGTAGGTGGCCCGGCGGTCACGGAACCGACCGGAGAACAGTGAACCCGGGAACTGCTGCATCCGGTCGAGGAGCAGAGCGACCGCGTCGTTGTAGACGGTACGCGCCGAAGCGATCCGGTGCTCGACGTCGGCGAGCTGCCGTTGCAGTTCGAGCGCGTTCTCGTTCGAGGTCAACGCCGGGTAGCGCTCCGCCAGCGCGGCGAGCACCGGGCACACCTCGACGGTCGCGGCCTGGGACGCGACCGATCCGTCGAGCTCGGTTCGCTGCCGGCCGTCCCACCGTGACGCTGCGAGCGCCTCCTGCACCGTGCGCTCGTGCGCGAAGGACGCCTCGACCGTCGCCACGAGCTGGGGGACGAGCGTCGCACGGCGGGCGAGCGCCACGTCGACCATCGACCAGCACGCCTCGACCTGGTTCGCGGTGATCACGATCCGGTTGTACCGGTCGAGCAACCAGCGCGCCATTGCCGTCGTGACCAACGGGACGGTGAGCGCGAGCCCGACGACGGGCGGGAACCCGAGCACGGCCGCGACCACGCCGAGCGCCGCTCCCGCCGGCAACGGTGCCCCGAACACCACCAGCGCACCCCGACGGTTCCGCGCCTCGACCTCGTGCACCGCACCGTGCGCCAGATACAACTCGCCGCGCGAGCCGGCTGCGGGATCGTGCCGGAAGACCGGCATCGCCGGGTTCGCCGGGTCGGGGAGCACCGGTCCGAGCGCCGTCACCGTGGCGCCGACCGGCAACCACTCCTCGAGCACCCGCCACCGGCCGCGCAGCACACCGATCGGACGGTCCAGTTCGAACCCGCGCGCCTCGACTGCGATCTCAGCCGCCTGCATCAGCAGGCCGACCGTCAACTGGTCCTTGTCCCGCGCCTCCGCCGAGAGGCCGTCGACGGTCGCCGACGCCGGATCGACGAGCACCGCACCCCGGTCGTCGAGGAGGAAGAACCGTCGGGTGCTGCACCCCTCGACCCGGGTGCGCCAGTCACCGTCGCCGTCGGAGTCCCGCTCGTACTCCTGCATTCGGAACCGGTACCACACGCACGGGCGGCGCCCCACCGTCGACCAACCCTCCGGGACCGCCGTCCGCCCCGAACACTCCGCCCGACCGAAGGGCACTGCGGACGGCGGCACCGTCGGCGTGTCGGCCATGCGGACCGACCGGCGCCACCGTCGCCAACCGACCGCATACGCAACGCCGGCGACGAGGCACACCACCACGGCGAACCCGAACCCCGTGGCGTTCGGTGACAACGACTCCTGGGCGAGCAGGGGACCCATGCCCGCGGAGCATGCCACAGGAACCTCACCGAAGCCGTCGAGAACCTCACCCGAAAGCGTCGAACGCGAGCTTCACTGCCAGACCGAGCCCGGCGAGGCCGATCACCACACGCAGACGGGCCGCCGACACCCGGCGCACGACCGCCGGACCGGCGAGCCCACCGAGCACCGAACCGAGAGCGAGCGGCAACGCAGCCGACCAACGGACCGGACCGAACAGCGCGAAGCCGACCGCCGCCGTGCCGTTCGCCGCCCCGAGCACCACGTTCTTCGCCGCGTTCGCAACCGGGAGCGCCTCACCGCTCGTGTGGAGCAGCAACGCCAGCAGCAGGACACCCGCCCCGGCGCCGAAGTAGCCGCTGTACACCCCGATCGCCGCCACGCCGAACAGGGTGAACCGCCGGACCCGCGGGTCGAGACCCGCCGCAGACCGTTCCACCACACGGCCACGCAACAACATCGCCGTCGACCCAACCGCGACCAGGAACGGGACGGCCACCTCGAACGCTGCCGACGGGGTCCGCAGCAGGAGCACCGCACCCGCCGAACCACCGAGGACCCCCACGGCTGCGAGCGGGACGAGAGTGCGGGCCCTCCCGACGAGCTCCGTGCGCGATCCCCCCACCGACCCGGCCGTCGACCCGACGAGCGCCACCGTGTTCGTCACGTTCGCCACGACCGGCGGCAACCCGAGAGCGAGCAACGCCGGATACGACACCAGCGAGGCGAGCCCGGCGACGCTGCCCGTCAGCCCTGCGCCGACCCCGGCAAGGACGAGGAACAGCGGCTGCAGGACTTCGCCCGCGGCGAAGGCGGTCACCGCGACGAGGGGCACATGGCCATAGTGTCAGGCACCGTGTTCGACGGCCTCACCGACGTGATCACCCGCATCGTCGAAACCCTCGGCGCCGTCGGCGTCGCCCTCCTCGTCGCCGTCGAGAACGTCTTCCCGCCGATCCCCTCCGAGCTCGTGCTGCCCCTCGCCGGGTTCGTCGCCGGACGCGGTGACGCGTCGCTCACGGCGATGCTCATCGGCGCCACGACCGGGTCGGTCGTCGGGGCGTGGATCCTCTACGGGATCGCCGCCTGGATCGGCCACGATCGCCTCCACCGGCTCGTCCGACGCCACGGCCGGTGGTTCGGGGTCCGTATCGCCGACCTCGAACGGGCGGAGGCGTGGTTCGACCGACGCGCCGCGTCGACCGTGCTGGTCGGCCGCTGCGTGCCCCTCATCCGGTCGCTCATCTCCGTGCCCGCCGGTTTCCGCCGCATGCCGCTCGGCCGGTTCACCGTCTACACGGCGATCGGCAGCACGATCTGGAACGGTGCGCTCATCGGCGCCGGTGCGGTGCTCGGCGACCAGTGGGAACGAGTCGGCGGCGTCGTCGAACGATTCCAGTGGGTCGTCGTGGCGTGCATCGCCCTCGGAGCGGCGGTCTTCGCCTGGAAGCGGATCCTCTCGCCTCGGCTCCGTCGCACCCCCGACTGCTAGAACACCGCCATGCGCGCAGGGCGGATCACCGGCCGGTACTCCTTCGAGCTCGCCGAGGTCGACGAACCCACGCCCGCTGCCGGGCAGGCCGTCGTCGACGTGCTGCTGTGCGGCGTCTGCGGCAGCGACGTGCACGCCTACACCGAAGGGTGGGCCTACAACCCCGGCGTCTGCGGCCACGAGTGGGTCGGCGTCGTGCGCGAGGTCGCACCCGGCGTGCGGGTCGTCCGGCCCGGCGACCGGGTCACCGCCGGGCTCGCACCCGGATGCGGCACCTGCCCGGAGTGCCGGGCCGCGCTGCCCGAGTACTGCTCGGTTGCGTTCAGCGGGTACACGGGTCGCCTCGCCCCGACGAACGGCGGATTCGCCCGCTCGATCGCGATCGACGCCAACCGGCTCTGCCCGATGCCCGCCGGCATCAGCGACGTCGCCGCAGCGATCGTGGAACCCACCGCCGTCGCCCTGCACGGTGTGCGCCGCAGCCGCATGCGGATCGGCGACGTCGTCGCCGTGGTCGGCTGCGGGCCGATCGGCCTGCTCGCCCTGCAATGCGCCAAGGTCGGCGGTGCCGGCCACGTCATCGCCGTCGAACTGGACGAGACCCGCCGGGCGCGTGCCCTCGCCGTCGGCGCCGACGCGGCCCTCGCACCCGGACCGGAACTCCGCGAGCACCTCAACACCGTCACCGGCGGGTTGCGCGCCGACATCGCCTTCGACTGCGCCGGCGTGCCCGCGACGCTGCAGGCATCGGTCGACCTCGTCCGGCGCGGCGGGTCGGTGTGCATGCTCGGCGTCACCTCCGGCGACGCCACGGTGCAGCCCATCCGCTGGATGAACAAGGAGGTCTCCGTCGACACCTCCTTCGTGTTCACCCTCGAGGAGATGGCGATCGCCGCTGACCTGATCCGCACCGGACGGATCAAGGTCGCCGAACTGCACGACGGGACGATCACCCTCGACGACCTCGGCCGAACCATCGACGATCTCGCCCACCGGCGCATCCAGGCGGTGAAGCTGCTCGTCGACCCGACCGCCGGATGACGCGCCGTCGCGGCGTCGCCGCTGCGATCGCCACCGCAGCAGTCCTTCTGCTCGGGGCCTGCGAGATCGAACCGAGCGGCGTCGACCCCGAGGTGCGCGAGGTGGTCACCGACGCCGGGGACGCCCGAGCCCCCGCCGCGACCGCCGCCGACACGAGAGGCACCACCACGGCACCCTCGCCGGGATCGCCGTCCACCGTCCGGCCGACGTCCACCACGCGGCCCGTCGCACCGTCCGGCGGCAACGCGGCCGGCACGGCGGCGACCGTGACCCGCATCGTCGATGGCGACACCCTCGTCGTGGTCGTCGGCGGTGGGGCCACCGAGACCGTGCGCGTCGCCGGCATCGACACGCCCGAACGCGGCGACTGCGGGTACGGCGAAGCCACCCGCCACCTCTCCTCGCTCACCCTCGGCCGGAACGTGGTGCTCACCCGAGCCGACAGCGACGACCGGGACCGGTACGGACGGCTCATCCGCTACATCGACGTCGACGGCGTCGACGCCGGCCTCGCCCAGATCACCGGCGGGTTCGCGATCGCCCGCTACGACAGCCGCGACGGGTACGGATGGCACCCGCGCGAGGACGACTACATCGCCGCCGACAACGCCACCGCCCACATGTGCCCGGGGTTCGGGTCGACGTCGGGTCGAGGTGTCACCGGCACCACCGCCACCTCCTCGACGAACGCCGCCGGCGAGGTGTACTACGCGAACTGCGCCGCAGCACGAGCGGCGGGGGCCGCGCCGATCCGCCAAGGGCAACCCGGCTACCGAACCGCCCTCGACGGGGACCGGGACGGTGTCGCCTGTGAATGAGCACCTCGAGTTCGGTCTCGACACGTTCGGCGACGTCACCGTCGACCCCGACGGCCACCACGTCCCCCACCCTCAGGTCCTCCGGGACGTCGTGGAACAGGCCGTGCTCGCCGACCGCCTCGGCCTCGACAGCTTCGGGGTGGGCGAACACCACCGAGCCGACTTCGCCGTGTCTGCACCCGAGGTGGTGCTCGGGGCCATCGCCGGGCGCACCGAGCGGATCCGCCTCACCTCCGCCGTGACGGTGCTCAGCTCCGACGACCCGGTCCGCGTCTACCAGCGGTTCGCGACCCTCGACGCTCTCGCGGAGGGACGCGCCGAGGTGGTGCTCGGACGTGGGTCGTTCACCGAGTCGTTCCCGCTGTTCGGCCACGACCTCGGCGACTACGGCACCCTGTTCGAGGAGAAGCTCGACCTGTTCGCCGCACTGCGCACCGAGGGCCCGATCACCTGGACGGGCACCACCCGTGCCCCGCTGCGCGACCAGCGCATCTATCCGACGACCGCCGCCGGGCTGCGCACGTGGGTCGGCGTCGGCGGCAGCCCGGAGTCGGTCGTACGGGCCGCCCGTCACGGGTTCCCGCTCATGCTCGCCGTCATCGGCGGCGAACCGGCACGCTTCGCCCCCTACGTCGAGCTCTACCACCGGGCACTCGACCGGTTCGGCCACCCACCACAGCCCGTCGGCATGCACAGCCCCGGCCACGTCGCCGCCACCGACGACGAAGCACGCGACGCCTACTGGCCCCACTGGTCGGTGATGCGCGACCGGATCGGCCGCGAACGCGGCTGGCCGCCGACGAGCCGGGCGGAGTTCGAGGCCACCGCCGGGCCGGACGGCGCGCTGTTCGTCGGCAGCCCCGACACCGTCGCACAGAAGATCGCCCGGGTCGCGCCGACGCTCGGCCTCGACCGGTTCGTGCTCAAGTACAGCTCCGGCACGCTCCCCCACGACCGGTTGCTGCGGTGCGTCGACCTCTACGCCACCGAGGTCGTGCCCAGGGTGCGTGCGCTCCTCTCCTCCGCCCGCTGAACGCCCCTCAGCCGGCGAACGCAGCGGGCGCAGGGATCCGACGCACCCGCCGATGCCCCCAGAACGCGGCGACCAGGCACGCCGCCGCGCCGACGGCGAAACCCGCACGGGCGCCGAACAGGTCGCAGACCGCGCCGACGAGCGGGCCACCGATGGGCGTCGACCCGAGGAACACGATCGCCTGCAGGGCCAGCACGCGACCCCGGTAGTCGGGTGCGGCTCGCGTCTGGATCAGCGCCGTCGCGGCCGTCATGATCACCATGCTCGCGAACCCGGCGACCACCACCGCCGGGAACGCGACCCACACCGTGGGGGCCGCGCCGACCGCCGCCATGCCCACCCCGAAGAACACCGACCCGCGGACCACACCCTGCACCGACGACGTCGTCCGCCGCGCCGACCACAACGCCCCGGCGAAGGAGCCCAGGCTCAACATCGAGAACAACGCGGTGAAGAGCTGGTCGGAACCGCCGAACGTCGTCTTCGCGAGCAACGGCACGACCACGGCGAAGTTGAAGGCGAACACGCCCATGATCGTGAGCATCACGAGCGGGACCCACAGCTCGGGCACCGCCCGCGCGTGACGGAACCCGGCCCGCACCCCGCCGCGCTCGGTCGCCGCCCGGTCGGCCGGGTGCAGGTCGGCGGTCCGCATGGCGAGCAGTCCGCCGAGCACGGCGACGTAGCTCAACCCGTCGAGCAGGAACGTCCACCCGAACCCGACCGTCGTCACGAGCACGCCGGCGAGCGCCGGGCCGACCACCCGGGAACCCGTCATCAGCGCCGAGTTCAGGCTCGCCGCGTTCGGCACCGACTCGGCCGGAACCATCTCGGCGATGAACGCCCGACGGCAGGGCGTGTCGAACGCGGTCGTCACCCCACCTGCGAGCGCGACGACGTAGACGACCCAGAGCGGCGGACCACCGGCGAACACGGCCGCCGCGAGGACGAGCGACTTCACCATCGCCGCTGACTGCACCACCAACAGGAGCCGCCGCTTGTCGCTGCGGTCCGCGACGAGACCGGCCCACGCGCCGAGCAGCAGGACCGGCAGGAACTGGCAGGCGGTGAGCACGCCGACGGCGATCCCGTTGTCGTCCGTCCGACCGAGCACGAACAGGGTCTGACTGACCATCGTGAGCCAGTTGCCGGTCTGGGAGATCGACTGGCCGACGAAGAACAGTCGGAAGTTCCTCGACGAGAACGACCGGAACATCGCCGACGGCACGAACGGGGACCCTACCGGCCGAGCCCGCCCACGACGTCACACCCTGCCGGTACGGTCCCCGCCATGACCCCGACCCTTCGTGAACGGATCCGCGGCTGCCTTCTCGCCGGAGCGATCGGCGACGCGCTGGGGGCGCCCGTGGAGTTCGCGTCGCTCGCCGAGATCGTCGACCGGTTCGGACCGGCCGGGCTGACCGGGTACGCGCCCGCGTACGGCCGCGACGGCGGGGCGATCACCGACGACACCCAGATGACGCTCTTCACCGCCGAGGGGCTGCTGCGGGCCCGCGCCGCCGGGGTCGACGCCGAGACCGACGCGTTCGTCCAACGCGCCTACTGGCGGTGGCTCGCCACCCAGGGCCACGAGCCACCCGCCGCAGCCGGCGACGTGCGCGACGGCTGGCTCTTCGACCTCGACGACCTCCACCGGCGCCGCGGTCCCGGCACGACCTGCCTGACCGCCCTCGTGTCCGGGCAGGTGGGTGCCGTCGGCCGACCGGTGAACTGCTCCAAGGGATGCGGGGGGATCATGCGGGCCGCACCGGCCGGCATCGTGGCCACGGGCGTCGCAGCGTTCGATCTCGGGGTGCGAACGGCAGCGCTCACCCACGGGCACCCGAGCGGCTACCTCGCCGCCGGGGTCCACGCGCTGCTCGTCGCGGAGCTCCTCGCCGGGGCCGGTCTCGACGCGGCACTCGACGTGGCCGTCGCCCAACTGCGCGACCAGGACGGCCACGACGAGACCCTCGCGGCGATCGACGCGGCGCGACGCCTCGCGGCGGAAGGTCCGCCGACCGCCCTCCGGCTGGCAACGCTCGGTGAGGGCTGGGTCGCGGAGGAGACGCTCGCCATCGCCGTATACGCAGCGCTCAGCCACCCCGGTCCGCACGAGGTGGTCGCCGGCCTGCTCCTCGCCGTCAACCACGACGGCGACACCGACTCGACGGGGAGCGTGACGGGGAACCTCCTCGGTGCACTCCACGGCGTGCCGGCCCTCCCCCGCAACCTCCTCGACGACCTCGAGCTCGCCACGGTGCTCACGACCGTCGCCGACGACCTCCACGCCGTCTTCCACGGTACCGCTCCGGTGCCGGACCGGTACCCGCCCCGCTGAGAGCGGACCGTCCCGCGGCGGGCGGTCCGTCACGGGGAATGCCGCGCACCGTCCCACCGTTGACGGCAGGGCCCCTCACCCAGGAGTCAACGTGCCCGCCGTCACCGCCGACACCCTCACCCTCCCCCGCCTCCACGAACCGACACCCGCTGCCGACGGCACGGCACCCCGGTCACGGCGGGTCCGGTCGCTCACGACGGCGCCCGAAGGGTTCGAGGGCGAGGGATTCCCCGTGCGACGGGCGTTCGCCGGCGTCCCCGTCGCGGATCTCGACCCGTTCCTCCACCTCGACCAGATGGGGGCCGTCGACTACGGGCCGTTCGAGCCGCGCGGCACGGACTGGCACCCCCACCGCGGGTTCGAGACGGTCACCTACCTCCTCGACGGCGCGTTCGTGCACCAGGACTCCCACGGCGGCGGCGGGACCATCGGCGAAGGGGCGACCCAGTGGATGACCGCCGGGCGCGGGGTGCTCCACATCGAGACCCCGCCCGAGGATCTCGTCGTGCGCGGCGGCCTCTTCCACGGCATCCAGCTCTGGGTGAACCTGCCGGCCCGGTCGAAGATGATCGAGCCCGCCTACCAGAACCTCGAGGCCGACAGGGTCACGCTCGTCAGCTCGGCCGACGGTGGCACGCTCATCCGCCTCATCGCCGGGGACCTCGACGGGCACCAGGGTCCGGGGCGCACCCACACGCCGATCGCACTCGCGCACGCGACCCTCGCCCCCGGCGCCCGACTCGACCTGCCCTGGGACCAGGCGTCGAACGCGCTCGTGTACGCGCTCGAGGGGAACGGAACCGTGGGCGAGGACCGGGTCGGGATCCGGACCGGACAGCTCGCCGTGCTCGCCGACGGCGACCACCTCACCATCGCCGCCGGCGAACGACGACCGCTCGACGTCCTCCTCCTCGGCGGTCGACCGCTCCGCGAACCCGTCGCCGCCTACGGCCCGTTCGTCATGAACACCCGCGACGAACTGCTCGAGGCCTTCGAGGACTTCCAGAAGGGCAGGCTCGGGGTCGTGCCGGCCGACGGCATCCGTCCCCACCGCGGGCGGTCCTGAGCCCTAGCCTCGCCGCCATGCGCGTCACGAGGATCTACACGGGCGACGACGGCGAGTCCCACTTCCAGACGCTCGAAGCCCCGATGACCGAGCGGCCCTACGGCTTCCTCACCGAGTGGCTGCCCGTCACCGGGATGGCCTACCGACAGAACCATCCCGGCCAGGACCTCGACTTCCACCCGGCCCCCCGACGCCAGTTCGTCGTCAACCTCTTCGGTGCCGTCGAGCTCGAGACCGGCCACGGCGACATCCGTCGCCTCGGCCCGGGCGACATCCTGCTCGCCGACGACACCACCGGCCGGGGGCACATCTCCCGCGACGTCGAAGGCCCCCGACGGAACCTGTTCCTCCCGCTGCCCGACGACTACGACCTGTCCGGCTGGACGGTCGTGGAGGGCTGACCGGTGACGGAACGCGAGCCCACCACCTTCGACAACCGGGTCACCCGCCTGCTCGGCGTCCGCATCCCGATCGTGCAGGCCCCGATGGGGTACATCGCCGGTCCCGAACTCGTCGCCGCCGTCGCGGAGACCGGCGCCGTCGGACTCGTGCCCGGGTCGCTCGGACTCGACCGGGTGCGGGACGACATCCGCCGCACCCGCGACCTCACCGCAGCGCCGTTCGGGGTCAACCTGCCGATCGCCTTCCTCCAGGACGCAGCGATCGTCGACATGATCGCGGAGGAGGGCATCCGGTTCGTGACCACCTCGGCGGGTTCCCCGGGAACCTTCACCGCTCGCCTGAAGGACGCCGGTCTCACCGTGTTCCACGTCGTGCCCTCCCTCGCCGCGGCACGCAAGGCCGTCGACGCCGGCGTCGACGGCCTCGTCGTGGAGGGCAGCGAAGGTGCCGGGTTCAAGTCGATGCAGGACGTCACCTCGCTCGTGCTCCTGCCCCTCGTCGCATCCTCGGTCGACGTGCCCGTGATCGCCGCCGGCGGGATCGCCGACGGCGCCTCCATGGCGGCGGCGTTCGCGCTCGGCGCCGAAGGCGTCCAGATGGGCACTCGCATGGTCGCCGCCACCGAATCCGGGGTGCACCACGCCATGAAGCAGGCCGTCGTCGACGCGGCGGAGACCGACACCTTCCTCGCGAACCGCCATGCCGGCCGACCGGTGCGCGCCCTCCGCACGACCACGACCGCGCCCTATGAGTTCGAAGGTTCCGGCAACGCGATGACGCTCCTCGCCGACATCGCCGAGCTGTACGAGCACGGGAACCTCGAGGCCTCCCTGCCCCAACTCGGTCAGGTCGCCGGTCGCATCGACGAGATCCTCCCCGCCGCCGAGATCATCCGACGAACCCTCGCCGAGTTCGACACGACGCTCGACCGCCTCGCCGCGCTGCGCCCGACCCCGGACTGAGACCTCAGACCGGCGCGCCGACCTGCGCGACGACCGCGGCCCCGAGCGCCGTCGCGGGGTCGAGCAGGTCGAACACGACGTCGAAGTGGTTCCGACCCGACGCTGCGAGCACCGTCGCCGCACGGTTGCCCGGCGCCGCCGACCAGTGCCGCGCCCAACGACGGGACTGACGGGCGAACTCCGCGGTCTCCTCCGCCCCCCACGTCACCACCGTCGGTACGCCCGGACGGACCGGGGTGGGAGCGCCGAGCGGGCTGAGGCGCGCCGCCATCGCCGCGTCGAGACGGACGTCGTCGTTGATCGTCGTGAACCGGGTCGGCTCGAGGTCGAACACCCCCGAGACGAACACGTACCCCGCAACTGCCGGTTCGGTGAGGGCGACCATGGCGGCAAGGTGTCCGCCCGCCGAATGCCCCATCACGTGGACACGGGCGCCGTCGTGGCCGCCGTCGACCCCGGCCACCAACCGGGCGACCGTCGCGCGGACCTGCGCGACCAGCACGTCGAGCGGAGCGCTCGGACACAGGGAGTAGTTCACCGACACGCACGCGAACCCCGCCGTCGCCGCGGCAGGGAACAGGAAGCAGCCGTCGTCACCGGAGAGACGCCGCCAGTAGCCGCCGTGCACGAACACCACGAGCGGCGCGGAGGCATCGGCCCCCGGGGCGTACCAGTACCACTCGTCCGGACCGTCGCCGAACGCGACCTTCCGGCAGGGGACCTGCGCCCGGGCCTCGACGCCACGTGCCGCGTAGGCCTCGAGGAACGGAGCGAGCGACGGGACGTGCATGCTCGGCTGGTACTGCGACTCCACCGTCGCTGCGTCCATGCCCCGGTAGACGGCGGATGACGACGACGTCACGTGTCCGGCACCAGTTCTGCGTGCATCCGGTCGAGGGACTGCTGGGCGACGAGCATCGCCTTGCGGGCGGTGAAAGGGACCCGACCCGTGTTCTCGAGCACACGCCACTCCGTGCCGAGCGATGTCACCGCCGCCCGCAGACTCGCCGGGTCGGCGTCCGCGCCGAGGCCCAGACGGTTCGCCGGCACGGCGAACAACAACAGCCGCCGCACCTGCTCCCGCAGGCCGGGCGGGAGGTTCGCCCGCCCACCGGCCAACTCGCGCAGCAGCGTCAGCTCGCTGATCGCCGCCAGCTCGCCGGCGAGCAGATCGACCTCCTCGAGGATCGCCGCCCGATCGGTGGGCGTGGCCGCACCCGTCGCCGCGACCTGCAGCAAGGCGAGACCCGCCGACGCCCGCAGCAGCGGGGCACGCAGCGCGGCGAGCTCCGCCGCCGTGGCGCCGATGCCGACGAGCGCGTCGTCGTCGAGCACCGCGGGGACCCCGGCCCCGACACCGATGGAGGGCCGCGCCGCCAGGTCGGCGGCGACCGCCGCCGCATCACCGCCCGCAGCGGGGACCACGAGGATCTCCACCGCGACGGGACCGGCGACCGCCCTGCGCAGCACGGCGCCCAGATGGCTCGTCACCTCCGCCGGCGCAGGCGAATCAGCGCCGAGCAACAACACGGCGACATCGGCCCCGGCGACGACGGGGTCGTCCGGCGACACGGCCCGCCGAACCTCCACCCCGGGACGCTGGGCGAGGAGGTCGCCGAGCACCGAACCGCCCACCGAACGTGGACCCGTGTCGCCGACGAGCACGACCTGGACGTCGCGACGCAGTCGTTCCTCGGCCGTCGCGAGCGCCGCGACCCCCTCCGGGCCCACCACCCGCCCCCGGACCGCCGACAGCAGGTCGAGGACGCGACCTGCGGCGCCGACCGGCTCGACGGGCGCTCCACTCGGAGCGGCCGACTCGACCACCGTGGCGGGCGCGGCCGGTGGCGGCGGTGCTGCCGGTGGCACGACGGCGACGGGCGGGCCGGCGAGCTCGGCGAGCACCCCGGCGAGCGCGATCACCGACGGGAACCGGTCGTCGGGACGGTGAGCGAGACCCTGCGCGATCAGCCGGTCGAACCGGGCGTCGAGCTCGGGCCGCAACGTCGACGGCGGCGGCGCGCCCTGGTTCACCCGACCCCGCCGCACCCCCGACAGCGTGTCGGAGGAGAACGCAGGGCGACCGCACAGCAGCTCGTAGACGACCGCGGTCACGGCGAACACGTCGACCCTGCGGTCGATCACCGACGACGCCTCGGCCTGCTCCGGCGCCATGTACGCCGGGGTGCCGGCCGCCAGCGTGAACCCGCTCGCCGCCGCGAGATCCTTGGCGAGGCCGAAGTCCGCGATCATCACCGCCTCGTCGCCGCGCTCGCGTCCCGCCCGCTGTGCGGCGATCCGCTCGTGCGTCCTCACCGAACGGAACAAGATGTTCGACGGCTTGATGTCGCGGTGCACGACCCCGAAGTCGTGCACGACCGCGAGGGCCTCGCAGATCTCGATCCCGAGCGCCAAGGCCTCCGGCACCGGGAAGGGGTCCGCGGCGCTGCGGGCGGCGATCCGGTCGTAGAGCGTGCCCCGATCGGCCCAGGACATGACGATGTAGGGACGACCGTCGTCGAGCTCGTTGATCTCGTGCACCCGGACGATGTGCTCGTGGTCGATCCGCCGCAGGATCCGGGCCTCGTCGATGAACCGCTGCCGGACCCCGGCGTTCCGCGCCCAGTTGTCGGCCAGCACCTTGATCGCGACGCGCGTCTCGAGCAGCTCGTCGAAGGCGAGCCAAACCGTCGCGAAGCTGCCGGCGCCGAGCGCCTTCTCCGCCCGGTACCTCCCGATGCGCCCTGCGTCAGCCACGCCGCCATTGTCGCCGCTCGGCGGCGCCGCTGCTGCACCGGTGCGATGGCGCCGGGAGGACCGGCTACCGTTGCTCCGCACCCGACCGGAAGGCGACGGTGGTGGCAACGCGACCCTGGATCCTCGCGATCGACTTCGGCACCAGCTATACGGTCGCCGCCGCGCGGCTCGAAGGACGCGAGCCCGAGGTCATCGAAATCGGGGGCGAGCGACGCATACCCTCCGTCGTCCTCGTCGACGCCGACCGGATCATCGTCGGCCGGGTCGCCGACGAACTCGCGTCGGCGAACCCCGCGGCCACGCTGCGGGCGCCGAAGAGCCGCCTCGGCGACCAGGTCCCCGTCGTGCTCGGCGGTCGCCCGTACCAGGTCGTCGATCTCGTCAGCGCACAGCTCGCGCACGTCTACGAGGAAGCGACGCGCCAGATGGGCGGCCCACCCGACGCTGTGAAGCTCACCCACCCCGCCGGGTGGAACCGACCGTGGCTGAACCGGCTACTCGACGCAGCCCGGCGCGCCGGGATCGAGGAGGCGACCCTCGTCCCCGAACCGGTCGCCGCGGCGCTCACGTTCGCGAGCGAGGTCGGCGTCGACGACGGCGACCACATCGCCGTGTACGACCTCGGCGGCGGAACGTTCGACACCGCAGTCGTCGCATCCGACGGCGACGGGTTCCGGGTCGTCGGCCGTCCCGGCGGCGACAACACGATCGGCGGCGAGCTCTTCGACGAGATCCTCCTCAACCTAATCGGCGCCGAACTCCCCGCCGAGGCGTGGCAGGCCCTGCAGGTCGGCGCCGACGCCACCTGGATGCAGGTGGCCGCGAACCTGCGCAAGGAGGCCCGTCGCGCAAAGGAGATGCTGTCGGCCCACCCCTACGCCGATGCGCTCGTCGCGCTTCCCGACGGGATCCGCACCGTGCGGATCACCCAGGCCACCTACGAGACCCTCATCACCCCCTACATCGAGGAGACGATCACCCTTCTCGACCGGTGCATCGCGAACGCCGGGTTGCGCCCCGACCAGCTCGTCGCCATCTCCCTCGTCGGCGGGGCGAGCCGGACCCCGCTCGTGGAGCGCTTCGCCGCGGAGGCGTTCCCCGGGGTGCCGATCAGCCGGCGCGGCGACCCGAAGACCTCGACCGCCATGGGGGCGGTGCGAGCCAGCGAGACGAACGACGCTGCGATCGGCCTCGCCGGGTGGGCGACCGACCCCTCCGCCGGGGCGGCCCCGGCGGCCCCGGCGGCCCCGGCGGCAGCCGCCGCAGCCACCGAGATCACCCCGGCGGACCCCTCGACCATCGGACCGCCGACGATGCAGTCGCCACCACGGGTCGAACCTCCGGCACGACCCCCCGTCGCTGCACCGGCCGCCTACGCAGCACCGGCCGCGCCGCCCGCCTTCACACCCAACCCCCCCGTCCACGCGGCGCCGGCCGCACCGGCGCCAACCCGGCGACGACGGCGCGGCGGCCGGATCATGCTCGGACTGCTCGTCGTCGCCGCAGGTGCCGGCGTCGCCGCGTTCGCGCTGCTCCGGAGCGCCGACGGCACCGCCGGACGGTCGACGGCGACGGCGGAGGAGGAGATCACCGACGGCACGGTCCGTCCGCTCAGCACCACGGCGCTGCGCAACCGGCTGCTCGAACCGGACCAGGTCAGCGATGCGATCGGGCAACCGATCGCCGAAGTGCAGCCCGGGAACCGCGTCGTGACCTGGTGCGGTCGGGACCTGCTGCCGGCGACGAGCTACGCGAGCCGGACCTTCGAGGAGACGGTCGGCGACCGGCGGGTGCTCGTGAGCCTCACCCGGTACGACTCCGTTCCCGACGCCGAGGCGGCGTTCGCCGAGTGGGCGAGCTTCGGCGCCGACTGTCCCGAACCGTCGGTGCTGTCGGGGGGCCAGGTCCTCACCTTCCGTCTCACCCCGCTCGAGACCGACGACCCGGGCGGCACCGCTGCGTACGCGGTCGACTACTCCGCCGACGGCACCACCGTGACCGCGACGGAGTTCTTCGCGGCGACCGTGCAGGGCGCCAACATGTCCATCGAGTCCCTCGTCGTCCTCGGCCGGGTCGCGGACGAGTTCGACGCAGCCGACTTCTTCAACCTCGTCCTCGAGGCCACGGCGAAAGCCGCCCGGGGATGAGGACCGGGGCGCGACCATGACGGTGCTCGCAGCCGGCGCCCCTGGGACCGATCCCTTCGTCCGTCTGCTCGTCTGCCTCGTCATCGTGCTCGCACTCGGTCGCGTCGTCGGCGCCGCCTGTCGCAAGCTCGGCCAGCCGGTCGTGATCGGCGAGATCCTCGCGGGGATCGCGCTCGGACCGAGCCTGCTCGGCCTCCTCCCCGGCGACCTCGACACGCTGCTGTTCCCCGAGACCGTGCGGCCGTACCTGAAGCTGGTCGCGCAGCTCGGCCTCGTGCTGTTCATGTTCATCGTCGGTCTCGAGGTCGACCTCGACGTCGTGCGGCGCAGCGGCAAGCGAGCGCTCGCGATCTCGCTCACCTCGATCGCGTTCCCGTTCCTCCTCGGCATCGGCATCCTCGGCACCTACCTGCACGAGGACCACAGCTGTGTCGCAGTGAGCGTCACCCGAGCGGCCGAGCTCGGCGAGGGCGACGAGCGCGCCTGCACCTCCGAGGAGGTCGAACGGAAGATCGCGGCGGCGGAGGAGGCGGGGACGACGCCACCGGTCGGTCGGACCGTCGACCAGTTCCCCTTCGGGTTCTTCATCGGCGTGTCGATGTGCGGCACCGCGTTCGCCGTGCTCGCACGGATCCTCGCCGAACGGGACATGTTCAAGATCCCACTCGGCATGCTCCTCATCGCGTGCGCGGCGATCGACGACATCGTCGCCTTCACCCTGCTCGCCTTCGCCGCTGCACTCGCCGGCGGCGGGACCGTCGGCAGCGTCGTCGTCATGCTCGGACAGCTCGCCCTGTTCGTCGCGCTCCTCGTCGTGGTCGTCCGTCCGTTGCTCGAACGGTTCGTCGTGCGCAGCTACCGGGTGGCCGGTCGGCTCGCACCCGAACACCTCGCCGTCCTGCTGATCGGCCTGCTCGCCTCGGCGTGGACCACGTCGCTCATCGGGGTGCACGAGCTCATCGGTGCCTTCCTGTTCGGGGCGATCGTTCCCCGACGGGACGCCCACGGCCTCTTCCACGCCGTCGCCGATCGGCTCGACGGTGTGAGCGTGCAACTCCTCCTGCCCGTGTTCTTCGTCGTCGCCGGCCAGGGGGTCGACATCGGCGGGCTCGGGCGCGACGACATCGTGCCGACGCTCGCCATCCTGGCCGTGGCCTGTGTCGGCAAGTTCGTCGGCGGGGCGCTCGCCGCTCGGGCGACCGGCGTCCCGAAACGACAGTCGCTCGCCGTCGGGACGATGATGAACACCCGCGGCCTCGCCGAACTCGTCATCCTCCAGGTCGGGCGCGACGCCGGCGTCATCGACGACGGGGCGTACACGATGCTCGTCATCATGGCGATCGTCACGACGGCGATGTCGGGGCCGTTGCTCAAGTTCGTCTACCCCGACCGTTGGCTCCAGCGGGACATCGCCGAGGCGGCCCGAACGGGCGGTGGCGACGGCGCGGTCGTCGTCGTCGACGACCCGGCCGACGCCCTCCCGCTCGTCGACACGGCGATCGGCTTCAGCGGCGCCCGGCGTGACGCGCTGGTCCACCTCGTGCGCCTCGTCGGACCCGACGTCGGCGTCGCCGGGATCGCCGACGCTCTCGCCGAGTCGGAGGTGCTGCGCCGGCGGGTCACCGACGCCGGCGGGAACGCCACGGTCATCAGCCGCATCACGGTGGACCGGGCGGCCGACGTGCTCGCCGAGATCACCCGGCTCGCGCCCGACGTGGTCGTCTGCAGCACCGCCGATGCCGACCTCGTCGAATCGATCACCGCGTCGGGCACCGACGCGGTCGTCGTCGGCGGGCCCGTACCGACCGCCGGCACGATCGGCGCACCCGGCGGAGGCGGGAACGCCGACCGTGCCGCGCTCGAGGTCGCCGCACGCCTCGCCCTGCACCACGGTCTGCCCCTCCACGTCGAGGGCGGTGGCGGTCGGCTCCTCCGTGGGCTGCGCAGCCTCGGCGTCCGGGCGGTGGACACCGCAGGGACCGACACCGAGGGGCACCTCGTCGTCGTCGCCGGTGACGGGGGTGCCACCGCCGCGCTGCGCGTGCACCCGGGCGCACGCGACCGGGTCGCCATCACCGAACGGCTCGGGCGATGGCGACCGGGGGACACCGTCATCCCCCTCAGCAGTCGCTAGGGCATACGCCCGTCAGCGCTGGCGGAGCGGCGACTCGAACGTCGCCGCCTGACGCCCGAAGGCCACGTGCGTTCCCGGCAGGAGCGCCCGCGGCTGGTCGACGCCGAGGCGGTCCCAGGCCCGGCGCGCCTCGTCCCAGACGTAGGTGCCGTTCGTGGACCCGCGGTCGACGATGAGCACGTCCCACCCGACGAGCCGGATCTCGGCGTGCACCCGGGACAGCGTGTTCGTCACGTCGACGAGCGGGACCGCGGTCGCCTCACCGCGCAGCACGGCGGGATCGTCGACCGGATCTCGCCCGAGGACGATCGTCCGGGCGAGCGAGCGGTGCGACCCGTCACTGAAGGTGAGCACACCGAGCGGCGGCCGCACCTCCTCCTCGAGGATGAAGCTCGCCTGGTGCATCGCGATCCCACACACCGCGCAGTAGCGGACCCGGGGATCGTTGAAGTGGTCACGGGAGCACCGCAGACCCTGCACGTGCACCTGCTCGTCCTCGGTCGGCTCGATCGGTTCGACGATCGAGCCGCCCGGGACGGCCGACGCCACCGCATCGGGAACCGCCGCGGCGACGGCCGCGGCCGCCGGCTCGGGCGCTGGGGCGGGCTCCGGCGCAGGGGCGGGCTCGGGCGCAAGTGCGGGCTCGGGCGCAGGTGCGGGCTCGGGCGCAGGTGCGGCGACGACCGGGAGCGGCTCGACGGGCGGAAGGTCCTCGTCGTCGGGAGCGGTGAGGGAGACGACGTCCGGCGTCGGCGCCGACACCGCCGCGACCGCCGGCGGTGACGCCCACGCGGCGGCGGGGGCGGGCCGGGAGATCCGCACCTCGAAGCCCGCTGCAGCGACGACACCACGCTCGAGCTCGAGGAGCGGATCGGCAACGGACCCGTCCGGCACCAGCCACACGCCGTCGGCAGCGGCGACCCGCCGCCGCACCAGGCCGTCCCCCGCGACCACCTCGACCGAACCCCCCGCCCGGACCGCGAGCGGCAGACCACCGGAGACGGCCACCTCCACGGCGTCGTCGTCGAGCACGAGCAGGACGAACGGCCCGACCGACGGGCCGGTGTCGACCGCACGACCGAGGTCGGCGAGCACCTCCGCCGCCGACCGGTCGCCGACGAAACGGCACCAGCCGACGAGCGCGGCCGTCGCCGGTCCCTCCCCGGTCGTGAACAGGACGGTGCGACCCTGACGGACGAGCCGCCCCGTCCCGGCACCGTGATGGGGGATGACGACGTGCGCGGTCATGGTTCGGTTCCTCCGGAACATCCGTCGAGGAGGTCGGCGAGCGCCTCGGCGGTGGGGGGTCTCGCCTCGACGGCCACGTCGAGGCACGCTTCGATGATCGCCGCGACGTCGTCGTCGAGCAGGTCGCGGCGCACCGTCGGCGGCCGGCGCAGCACGGTGCGCACGGCGAGCATCGGGTCGGCCGGATCGAGGCCGGCGAAGACGTCCTGGGCGGTGAGCACCCGGTGCAGCGTCGCCGCCAACGCGTACACGTCGGTCGGCCGGCCCGCCGAACCCCCGCGGAGCAGCTCCGGGTCGACGAACCCGATGGAAGCCATCGGGGCCATCGAGGTCATCGACGACGATCCGAGCTGGGCGAGCCCGAGGTCGGCGAGCGCCGCCGACCCGTCCGCACGCACCAGCACGTTCCCCGGGCGGATGTCGCGGTGCACGATGCCGGACTCGTGCAGGGCGTGCGCCGCCCGCGCCGCCTGCGCGACCGCACGGATGCGACCGGAACGGTCGAGCGCTGCTGGATCCTCCAGCGAACCCCCCGGACACCACTCCATCGAGTAGAAGAACCGATCCTCGTGCTGGCCGGCGTCGTAGAGGCGCACGAGGTTCGGGTGCGCGACCCGGGCGAAGAGCTTCAGCTCGCGGGTGAACCGGCGGAACGCGGTGTCGTCGCCACCCGCGACGACCTTGACGACCACACGGTCGACGTCGAGGCCGAGCCGCGCCGGCGGCACCGCGAGGTGGAACCGCCCGTGCCCGCCGTCCGCGAGCGGGTCGACCAACTCGTAGTCGGCGATCCTGCCCGCGTCCTGCACCGGTCCTCCTCGGGACGGGCTCCCGATCCGAGCACCGTCCTCGGACATTCTGGCGCGTCCGGCCCGGAACGTGCGTCGCCCACCATGGTGCGGCCTACCCTGGGGCGGTCGTCGACCGGGGGTCGACTCGGGGAGGACAGCATGAAGGTCGAAACGCACCTGCCGCTCGGCAAGGTCGACCCGGGCATCCGGGAGACGGAGAAGCCGGTCGACCTGCCCGGCGTCCCCGCCGACGCGGCGCTCGTGGAACGCCTCGGGTTCGACGGTCTCGTCCTCACCGAGACGAAGGAGGATCCCTACGTCGTCATGGCGCTCGCGGCGTCCTCGACCGAACGGCTGAGCCTCACCACCGCCGTCGCCATGGCATTCCCCCGGAGCCCGACCATCACCGCGATGGCCGCCTGGACCCTGCAGCGCGCCTCGCGCGGCCGGTTCGTGCTCGGCCTCGGCACGCAGGTGAAGGGACACATCGAGCGCCGCTTCGGGATGACCTGGCACAAGCCGGGACCGTGGCTCGAGGACTACGTCGGCGCCGTCCGGGCGGTGTGGGACTGCTGGCAGCACCGCACCCCGCTCGACTTCCACAGCACCCACTACGACCTGACGCTCATGAACCCCCTGTTCGACCCGGGCCCGATCGAACACCCCGACATCCCCGTGCACATCGCCGCCGTGAACCCGCACATGGCACGTGTCGGCGGACGGATCGCCGACGGCGTCCGCCCCCACCCGATCTGCACCCGCCGCTACCTCGCCGAGGTCCTGCAGCCGGCGATCGCGCTCGGCACCGCCGATGCCGGTCGCGCCAACGACGCCGTGTCCGTGGTGGCGAGCCCGCTCATCATCGCCGCGGCGACCGAGGCCGAGCTCGAGGCGCGCGTCAGCAACGTGCGGTCGCGCATCTCGTTCTACGCGTCGACCCGCACCTACCGACCGGTGTTCGACCTGCACGGCTGGGACGACGTCGCCGACGATCTGTCCGTGCTGTCACGGCAGGGACGCTGGGACGACATGGAGCACCGGATCAGCGACGAGATGGTCGAACAGATCGCCGTCATCGGCACCTACGACCAGATCGGCCGCAACGTCGTCGACCGCTACCGGGGGATCTGCGACCGCGTGGAGTTCTCGATCCCGGTGAACGGGCCCGCCGACGCCGAACGCCTCGCGGCCATCGTCGCCGACATGCAGAACGCCGACTGAGCCCCGGGGCGGGAGGGGACGCACCATGCGCCGACCGAAGCGGTTGATCCTGAACGCGTTCTCGATGAACTGCGTGTCCCACATCCAGCAAGGCCTGTGGGTGCGAGACGACACGCGTCAGCTCGAGTACGCCGGGCTTGCGCCGTGGCTCGACCTCGCCCGACTCCTCGAACGGGGCGGGTTCGACACCCTGTTCCTCGCCGACGTGATGGGTCTGTACGACACCTTCCGGGGCAGCGGCGACACCTCGATCCGCGAAGGCATGCAGGTGCCCGCGAACGACCCGATGTTGCTCATCCCGGCGATGGCGTCGGTGACCGAGCACCTCGGGTTCGCGTTCACGGCGTCGGTGTACCAGGCGCACCCCTTCACCTTCGCCCGGCAGTGCTCCACCCTCGACCACCTCACCGGCGGGCGGGTCGGTTGGAACATCGTCACCACCTACCTGCCGAACGCGATGGAGAACCTCGGCCTCGACGACCTCCCCGACCACGACGGGCGGTACGACTTCGCGGACGAGTACCTCGAGGTCGGCTACAAGCTGTGGGAGGGGAGCTGGGAGGAGGACGCCGTCCTCGCCGACCGCACCCGACGCATCTACGCCGACCCGGCGAAGGTCCACCGCATCGACCACGTCGGGCCGAACTTCCGGGTCGCCGGGCCGCACCTGTGCGAGCCGTCCCCGCAACGCACCCCGCTGCTGTTCCAGGCCGGGTCCTCCGACCGTGGGAGGGAGTTCGCCGCCCGCCACGCCGAAGGCGTGTTCGTGATCACCTCCCGCACCGCGCTCGCTGCGGGGACCGGACCGGTGCCCGACATCCGCCGCCGCGCCGCCGCCCTCGGCCGCAACCCCGACGACATCGCCTTCTTCCAGGGGCTCTCGATCGTCGTCGGCGGAACCGAGGCCGAGGCCCGGGCGAAGGAGGCCGCCTACCTCGAACAGCTCTCCACCGACGGCGCGCTCGCCCACCTGAGCGGCGCCCTCGGCGTCGACCTCGGCGCCTACGACCCCGACGCCCCCCTCGAGTCGTTCCGCGGGCAGGCGATGCAGGGCGTCGTGCGGGGGCTGCTCGAGAATGCGCCGTCCGGCACCCGCACCTTCCGGGACCTGATGCGGGCGAACATGGCCGGGCAGTTCCTCACCGGCACACCCGAACAGGTCGCCGACGCACTCGTCGAATGGGGCGAGGCGGGCATCGACGGGTTCAACCTCGTCTACTCGACCACACCGGGCACCTTCGTCGACATCATCGACGGCGTGGTTCCCCTGCTCCGGGAACGCGGCCACCTCGAGGACGGGTACCGGCCGGGGCCGTTGCGCCAGAAGCTGTTCGGCGCACCACGCCTTCCCGACCGTCATCCCGGCGCCGCGTACCGGCGCCGGCCGACGGGTCCCGCCTCGTCCTAACTCCCGGCGGCTCCGTATCCTCGCGGGCATGGGAGCCCCCTGGTCCGCCGCGGTCGAACGGGAAGCGCGCGACCTGCTCACCCCACCGCCGCTCCCCGACACCGTGTTCGCCCGCACCGCGGACGACCCAGGTCTGTTCGAACCGGACGACGTGATCTGGCAGCTCCACGCCGAACGCAGCGGCGTCGTCGGCGGACTCCGGGCGCTGCTGCTGCAGACGCTCCACCCTGTCGCGATGGCCGCCGTGTCGGAGCACTCGGCGTACCGGACCGACCCGTGGGGCCGTCTGCACCGCACCGCGACCTTCCTCGCCGTCACCACGTATGGGACGACGAGCGCAGCGGAGGCGACCATCGCCCGCATCCGGCGGGTGCACGACACGGTCACCGGCATCGCGCCCAACGGGCTCCCCTACCGGGCGAACGATCCGGACCTGCTGGCGTGGGTGCACGCCACCGAGGTCGACAGCTTCCTCGCGGCGGCCCGCCGCTACGGCGAACACCACTACGACCGGGCGGCCGGTGACCGGTACGTCGCCGACATGGCGACCGTCGGCGCCGCACTCGGCGTGATCGACCCGCCCCGCACCGAGGACGACCTCGCCGCGTACCTCCGTGACATCCGCCCGGACCTGCACGCCACCCCCGAGGCCCGGGAAGCGGTCCGGTTCCTCCTGAACCCACCGATGCCGGCCCGACTCCGACCGGCGTACGCCGTCGTCACCGCCGCATCGGTCGGGCTCCTGCCGGGGTGGGCCCGCCGGTCGCTCCTGCTGCCTGCGAGCCCGCTGGCCGACGCGCTCGTCGTCCGACCGGTCACCGTGCAGGTGCTCGACGCCATGCGTCGGATGCTCGGTCCCTCCCCCGCCGTCACCGCCGCCGCAGCCGCCACTGCCCACGCCGGGACCGTCGCGTGACCAGACGCAGCGACCTGCTCGACCGGGCGCTCGAGGCGACCGGGCCGCTCGCCTGGACCCGAGCAGGACGTACCCTCCGTCGACGACTCGGAGCGGCCGCCGACCAGGCGCCCGCCGTGGACCTCACCGGTCGCCGGTACGTGGTCACCGGCAGCACCCGGGGCATCGGGCTCGCGACCGCGACGCACCTAGCCCGGCTCGGCGGTGTGGTCACGGTCGTCGGCCGCGACCCGGATCGCACCGAACGGGCACGCCGGCTCGTCGCCGATGCCACCGGCAACGACGAGATCACCGCCGTCGCCGCGGACCTGACGGACCCCGCCGCGGCCCGACGGCTCGGCGACCTGGTGGGACCGGGCGCACCCCTCTCCGGTATCGTCCACAACGCCGGCGCCGTGCCGCCCCGTGGCGGTGCCACGCCGCCGCTCGGCGCAGCCGTCGGAGCTCACGTCCTCACGGACGCCCTGCAGCACCGCCTCGGGAGCGGAGCGACGATCGTCTGGGTGTCCTCCGGCATGCAGTACCTGGCGGCGTCGCAGCTCGGCGGCCCCTACGCGGCGACCAAGCGGGCCGAGGTGCTCCTCGCCCGCGCGTGGGCACGCCGGCTCGCAGGTCGCGGGGTCGCCGTGCACGCCACCCACCCGGGGCTCGTCGACACCCGGATCGCCGCCGAGCTCCTCGGCCGCCTGCACGAGCCGTTCCGCCCGTTGCTGCGCAGCCCCGGCGAAGCAGCCGAGGACCTCGTCTGGCTCCTCACCGATCCCGATGCGGCCCGGCACAGCGGGGCGTTCTGGCACGACCGGCGCCCACGTGCGACCGACCGGACCCCCGGTGGTCCGGCGCGCGTCGACGACGCGGCCGAAGCGCTCTGGGACGACCTCGAGATCTACCTCGAGGCCGGGGGGCCTCAGGAGAACTCGGGCTCCGTCCACCAAGGGAAGTAGTCCGGCAGGTCCGTCGAGACCTTGCCCGGGAAGGCGGCAGGTCGCTTCTCGAGGAAGGACAGCACGCCCTCCGCCGCCTCGCCCGAGCGTCCGAGGGCCTGCACCCCGCGACTGTCGAGCTTGTGCGCCTCCATCGGGTGATCGGCGCCGAGGAGCCGCCACATCATGTGGCGGATCAACGTGCAGGACAGCGCCGAGGTGTTCTCGGCGATCTCCGCTGCGAGCGCCCGCGCCGTCGGCAACAGGTCCTCGTCGGCCACGACACGACTGACCAGACCACCGTCGAGGGCTTCCTGCGCCGAGAAGACCCGACCGGAGTACGCCCACTCGAGCGCCTGGCTGATGCCCACGAGACGGGGCAGGAACCAGGTCGAACAGGCCTCGGGCACGATGCCGCGACGGCTGAACACGAACCCGAACCGTGCCGACGTCGACGCGATCCGCACATCCATCGGGAGCTGCATCGTCGCCCCGATCCCGACCGCGGCGCCGTTCACCGCCGCGATCACCGGCTTGTTGCACTGGTAGATCCGCAACGTGAGCAGGCCACCGCCGTCACGCTCGACCCCACCGACCTTCTGCGTGTCACCGGTGCGGTCGTAGTTGAACGTGTCGGCGCCCTTCTCGAGGTCGGCGCCCGCGCAGAACCCGCGGCCAGCACCCGTCACGATGATCGCCCGCACCTCGTCGTCGGCGTCCGCGAGGTCGAACGCCGCCATCATCTCCTGCTGCATGCGGACGTTGAACGCGTTCAGGCGTTCCGGGCGGTTCATCGTGATCGTCAACACCCGGTCGCTGACCTCGTACCGGATGGTCTCGAACGTCGGCTCGCTCATCCCGCCCCCTCGTGCTGTCCCGTCGCCGACCCCGGTGGTGGCGACGACCCGGACGGACCGTACCAGCCGTCCCGCGCCGGGCGAGGGCGCGCCGCGGTGACCGCGCCGAGGAGTTCGACCAGGCCGGGCGTGTCGTCCCACCGTTCGAGAGGAACGGCGACCCGTCGACGCCAGTTCGGGCGCTGCACCGTGGTGCCCGGCACGTTCTGCGGGTCGAGGGCCCCCCACCCGTCCTCGACGTTCACCACGACGAACCCCGCGTCGGAACCGGCCTGCACCGCCGTCGCGGCGGCGAGCACCGTTCCGGCGGGCGCGTCCTCGTCGAGATCGAACGACGCAGCGACGGCCGAACGCAGCGCGACGCGGCGGACCCGCTCGTCGGCGGCCTGAGCCGGGTCGATGAGCCCGAGGTCGGCCCGGTCCCCGATATCCGCCCCCGACCAGAACGCCGAGAAGGTCGGCGTGTCGTGGGTGTTCATGGTCGCCACCACCGACGGCGGCGGCGACGGGAACCGCCCCTCGGCGCCGACCCGCCACAGGTCGAACTGGCCGACCGAACAGCCGAGCAGGCCGTGGTCGACCATCGTGACGGTCACCTCCGGCGGGACCGTACCCAGGTTCTCCCCGACCACCGCCGCACCCGCCCGTGCCGCCTCGAGGCAGACGACGGCGAGGAGCTCCTCGATCGGCCCGCGGACGTACACGCCCGACCGCGGGTCGACCCCGTGGGGCACCCAGAACGTGCGCGCCAACCCGAGCACGTGGTCGATGCGCAGCAGCCCTGCGTGTCGTAGGTGATGCCGGATGCAGTCACGCCAGTACCGGTGCCCCTCGGCGCGGGACCGCTCGGGATGCACCGGCGGGAACCCCCAGTCCTGGCCGAGCGGGAAGAAGTCGTCCGGTG
>VGBO01000024.1 GCA_016870475.1 Actinomycetota bacterium
GCGCCGGCCGGTGACCACAACACGCACCGCACCCCACGTCGACGGCACCGGCGTCGGACCGGGGCGCGCCGCCGCCGCGTTCACCGCCCTCGCCGCGCTGCTCCTCGGCTGGGTGTGGGCGTCGAGCACCTGGTTCCCCGCCGACGGCGAGGACCCGGTCCGGTCGACCTTCGCCGGGTCCGGGCTCCTCGGCGGCTGGGTCCACTTCGACGCCGGGTGGTACTTCGAGATCGCGATCAACGGGTACTCGATGCCGCCCGGCCAGCAGGCGAGTGTCGCGTTCTTCCCGACGTACCCGATCGCGGTGCGCCACCTCACCCCCTACGTCGGCAGCGTCGAGCTCGCCGGGATCCTCCTCACGTTCCTGTGCGGCCTCGGGGCGACCGTGCTGTTCTCGCTCTGGGCCCGACGGAGGCTGGCCCCCGCGGCGCAGACCACCGCGCTCGCCCTGCTGCTGCTGCAGCCCTACGCGTGGTACCTCGTGGGCGCCGTCTACGCCGACGCCCTGTTCCTCGCCGCCGCCGTCGGGGCCTTCGTGCTGGCCGACCGCAACCGTCCGCTGGCGGCGGGGATCGTCGGTGCGGTCGCCTCGGCCACCCGACCGGTGGGGCTCGCGATCGTCGCCGGCCTCGTCGTCACGCAACTGGAACGACGCGACGCCCTCCGCTTCCGCAGCGGCGTGCCGCTGGGCCGCCTCGCCGACCGCCCGGGGCGACTCGGCCGCATCGCCGCCACGCGCGTCACGGTGCCGGTCGGTGTCCGCCTCCGCGCGCTCCGCCCGTCCGACGCCGGCGTGCTCGTCGCCGCGGTCGGGTTCGTCGGTTGGTGCGCCTGGTTGTGGTGGCGCTTCGGCGACCCGCTCGCCTTCTCGACCGTGCAGCGCTACTGGGCACAACGGTCCGGCCCTGTCACCTTCCTGAAGCTGCACCTCGGCGGGCTGATCCTGCTCGAACCGGGCGACAACGTCCGCTACATCCTCGGCTGTCTGCTGCAGGGCGCGCTCGTGTGCGGTGCGCTGGCACTCCTGCCTCGGATCATCCGACGGTTCGGGTGGGGACCCGGGGTGTACACGGCCGTCGCGCTCGGCCTCCCCGTCGTCGGCAGCAAGGACTTCCAGGGCACCGGCCGCTACCTGCTGGCGGCGTTCCCCGTCATCGCCCTCGCCGGCGAATGGCTCGCCAGCCGCAGCCCGCGCACCCGCCGGACCGTGCTCGTCGTGAGCGCGCTGCTGCTCGTGGTGTGGAGCCACCTGTACGCCCGCGGCCACTACGTGGCGTAACGGGCCTCGCCTCAGGCGAGCGCGCCGGCGATGACGAGATCGGCGATGCGGTCCTCGTCGTAGCCGAGGATGCCCCCGAGCACCTCGGCGACGTGCTGGCCGAGCGCCGGCGCCGCACCCGCCGGCTTCGGCGGGACCCCCTCGAAGCCGAAGCGCGGCGCCTCGATCGGGATCGAGCCGTGCACCGCGTGGTCGACGTGCGCCCAGTGCCCGCGATGGACGAGCTGCGGGTCGACCCACAGGCTGTCGGAGTTCACCGTCCGGTGCGCCCCCACCCCGATCGCCTGCAGCCGGGCGGCGAGCTCGTCGCCGTCGAACGCGACCGACCACGCAGCGACCGCAGCCTCGATCTCGGTGCGACGGTCGACCCGTTCCGCCGCCGCGAGCGCCGCCCACGCGGGATCGAACGCGGCGAGGTCGCAGAGCGCCCGCCACGCGGCGTCGGTCTCGCACACGAGCGCCACCCAGGCGTCGTCCCCGGCGACCGGGGTCACCAGGTGCGGGCACAGGTTCCGGTCGGCGTTGCCGTCACGCTCCCAGATGCGGCCGTTCACCTGGAACTCCATGAGCGCCGGGCCGAGCGCCCACATCGCCCCCTCGGTCTGGGAGAAGTCGAGGCGTGCACCCTCGCCGGTGCGGGCCCGACGGTGCAGCGCAGCGAGGAGACCGGCGACCGCCAGCCGCGGCGACAGGTAGTCGGTGTAGCCGCCGTAGGGGCCGACACAGGTGCGGTCGGGCCAGCCGGTCGTGTGGAAGAACCCCGCCATCGCGGAGCCGAGGTTGCCGAACCCGGCGTAGGAGGCGAGCGGGCCGGTCTGGCCGAGCAGCGACGACGACAGCAGGATCACCGACGGGTTCAGCGCCCGCAGCCGCTCGTAGGTGAACCCCCAGCGGTCGAACGCTCCGGGCGAGTACGCCTCGGCGACCACGTCCGCCCAACGGACGAGGTCCTCCACGACCGCACGGCCCTCGTCCGTCGTCGGGTCGACGCAGATACCGAGCTTTCCGGCGTTCGCGTTCAGGTACACGCCCGAACCCTCGGCGTCCGGCTTGTCCTGCCAGAACGGGCTCAGCGTCCGGCCCATCTCGATCCGGTTCGACGACTCGACCCGCACGATCGTCGCCCCGTGGTCGGCGAGCACCCGGGTGATCGAGGGGCCGGCAAGCGACCACATGAAGTCGAGGACCTTCAGACCCTCGAGCGGACGCCGCCCGGCGACCGCGGCCCGGTCCGCCGCGCTCGGGACGACCGGCACGGCCGGCCGGCGGTCGACTGCCGTCGCGAGCACGGCCTCGGTGTCCGCTCCGAGCGCGGGCGCTGCGCCGAGCGGTGCCGGACGACCCCACGACGTGGAGATCACCGGGCCGGGGAGCAACGCTGCACCGTCCTTGCCGGGGAGGTCGACCCGGTCCCAGTAGTCCCGCACCTCGAAGTGTTCGAAGCCGCACACGTCCGCGATGGTCGACGCGGGAGCGATGAGCAGCTTCCGGGCCATCGCCCCCTCGAAGAGCTCCTGCTTGGACTTCGTCAGACAGAACGCTGCGAGCACCGACTTCAGACGGTCGAACTCCTCGACCGTCTCCTCCCCGGTGTGGAGCTGGGTCCCGAACATGATCCAGTCCTTGTCCCGGGACGCCTCGTCGCAGCCCCCCTCCTCGTAGATCCACTCGAAGAGACGGCGGGTGAACGGGCCGACCGCGGCACCGAACAGGAACGTGATGGACACCGTGCCGTCGATGCAGGGCCACACGAGGCGCACGTCGATCGGCCCGAGCCGCATCCCGCCACCGATGCGCGCCCCCATCGTGGTGCCGTACGCGTGGGACAGCACCTGGGACTGGGTGGCCTGCATGACCGACTGCTGCGCCGAGATGTCCGCCCACCGACCGACCCCGGTCCGCTGCCGGTCGAAGAGCGCCACGAGTGCGGCGTCGGCGGCGTCCCCCGACGCGTGGAACCACGCCTGGGGCACGGAGCACCGCACCGGCGGGCGGTCCGCGTCGCCGGACAGGAGGAGCTGCCCGCCTGCGGCGAGCGCCACGAGATCGGGAGCCGACCAGCCGGCCTTCGGGCCGGTCGAACCGAACGGGGTGATGCTCACGTGGACGAGCGAGGGATTCACCCGGGCGAGGTCGGTGCGGCCGAGCCCAAGCGCGTCGAGCTCCCCCGGCGCAGCCGTCTCGAACAGCACGTCGGCGCCGCGGATCAGCTCGACGAACCGATCACGATCGGCGGCGGAGTCGGCGAGATCGAGCACCACGCTCCGCTTGCCCCGGTTCATCGACCAGTGCACCAGCGAACGGTCGGGGTCGACCACGTCACCGGCGAACGGCCCGAGCGTACGGGCCCGCTGACCGCCCGGCGGTTCGACCGCGAGCACCTCGGCGCCGAGGCCCCCGAGGATCTGGGCGGCGACGTTCCCGCGCTCGTCCGTCAGATCGATCACCCTGATGCCGTCCAGCATGCTCCACCCCCGTGACGTGACCTGTGCCACACCCTAGGTCCACCGCATGCGCCGGGGTGCGGCGGAGGGGCGGTACCCTTGGCCACTCCCGGAGGCCCACCGCACGATGACCCCCACCGAACGCTTCCCGAGCTTCACCTTCTTCTTCCCCGCGTGGAACGAGGAGGCGATCATCGAACGGACCGTCGCCGCCGCGCACGAGGCCGGGCGTGCCCTCGTCGCCGAAGGCGAGATCGAGGACTACGACGTCCTCGTCGTGGACGACTGCTCCACCGACCGCACGGGTGAGATCCTCGACGGCCTCGCCGCAGCCGACCCGCGGGTCCGGGTGATCCACCACGACCGCAACCGCAAGCTCGGCGGAACACTCAAGACCGGGTTCGCCGCCGCGGAAGGCGCCGTCGTCCTCTACACCGACGCCGACCTCCCCTTCGACCTGCTCGACGTCGTCAAGGCCATGCGCCTGCTGCGCCTGTACGAGGCCGACATCGTGTCCGCCTACCGCCACGACCGCACCGGCGAGGGCCTCCGCCGCATCGTGTACAGCTACGCCTACAACACGATGGTGAACACGCTGTTCAAGCTCCGCCTGCGCGACGTGAACTTCGCGTTCAAGCTCGTGCGGCGCGACGTGCTCCGGTCGACGCCGCTGCAGAGCGAGGGCAGCTTCATCGACGTCGAACTCCTCTGCCGGGCGAAGGCCGCCGGCGCGACCGTCATCCAGTTCGGCGTCGACTACTTCCCCCGCACCCGCGGCGTCTCCACGCTCTCGTCCTTCGGCGTGATCCGCACCATCCTCAGCGAGCTCCGCACCCTCTACCCGGAGCTGCGCCCGCTCACCCGGACCCGGACGTGACCGAGCGGATCCTCGTCGTCAACGCCGACGACCTCGGGCTCACCCCCGGGGTCTCCGCCGGCATCGTCGACGCCCACCGGGACGGCATCGTCACCTCGGCGTCGCTCCTCGCCGTCGCCCCCGGGTTCGGTGACGCCGTGGCACGACTCGGCGACGCCCCCGACCTCGGCGTCGGGGTCCACCTCGCCGTCGTCGGCGAGGACCCGCCGCTGCTCGGCGCACGCGAGGTCCCCAGCCTCGTCGGCCGCCGTGGTGACTTCCGCCGATCGTGGCGGCAGTTCCTGCCCCGCGCCGCCGCCGGTCAGGTCGACCCCGACGATCTGCGCCGCGAGTTCGCCGCCCAGATCGCACGCGTGCGCGCCGCCGGCGTGACGCCCACCCACCTCGACACCCACCAGCACCTGCACCTCTGGCCGCTCGTGCAACGCGTCGTGGTGGACCTCGCCGTGAGCGAGGGCATCCCCGCCGTCCGCGTCCCGACCTCCGCCGCCCGCAGCCCCCTCGGGCTCTACGTGCGCCGACTCGCCACCACGCTCCGCCGCAACGTGCACAGCGCGGGACTCGCCCACCCCGACGACTTCGCCGGTCTCGACGAAGCCGGCGCCCTCCTGCTCGAACCGCTCACGAACGCCGTCGACCGGCTCGGCCGCCGCGGCGGACGGAGCGCCGAGATCGGCTGCCACCCCGGTCGGGCGGACGACCCGGAACGCCGGCGCTACCGGTGGGGGTACGCCTGGCCCGACGAGCTCGCCGCGCTGTGCAGCCCCACCGCCCGCACCGCGGTCGAGCGGGCCGGCTTCCGACTCGGGAGCTTCGCCGCCCTGTGAGACCACTCCCCTCGCCTGCCGCCCGACGCACCCTCGCCGGGTACCGCCGCCTCCCCCTCGGCGTGCGCGCCCACGTCGCTCTGCGGTGGCGCACCTGCCCCTTCGAGCGGGTCGCCGCCGAGGTGCCGAGCGGTTGGATCCTCGACATCGGCTGCGGGCACGGCGCGCTGTCGCGCCATCTCGCCGGCCTCGACCCCGCCCGCACCGTCCGCGGCGTCGACGTCGACGCCCGCAAGATCGACGCCGCCCGCAGGGCCGGCGGATCGCTCGGCGGCCGGGTGTCCTTCGAGACGGTGCCGGTCGGCTGGCTGCCCGACCCCGAAGAGCGCTGGGACGGCATCGTCATCACTGACGTCCTCTACCTCCTCGGACGGGACGACGCGCTCGCGCTGGTGCAGGCGGCGACCGCCGCGCTCGCCCCGGGCGGCCGCATCGTCGTGAAGGAGATCGCGACGACCCCCCGATGGAAGTACCGCCTCGCCACCGGCCAGGAGCTCGCCGCGACCCAGGTCGCCCGCATCACCGAGGGCGACCACGTGGACTTCGTGCAGCCCGACGACCTCGTCGCCACGCTGCGCGACGCCGGCCTCGAGGTTCGCACCACCCGGATCGACCGGGGCTACCCCCACCCGCACCTGCTGATCGTCGGCACCCGGGCCGACGGCACCCGCCCGTCGGGCCGCCCGGCCGACCAACCGGACGCCGAGTACTTCGCCACGATGGAACGCCACGCGGGCGACCACTGGTGGTACCGGGCCCGGCGCGAAGTGCTCACCGACCTGCTCGACGGACGCGTGACGGCGGACAGCACCGCGCTCGACATCGGCTGCGGAACCGGCGAGGTGCTCGACCTGCTCGCCGAGGCCGGGGCCCGCACGGTCGCCGGAACCGACCTGTCCGACGACGCGCTCGCCGCCGCCCGCACCCGGGTCGGCTCCGGCACCGTCCTCGCCTCGCTCGCCGAACAGCTCCCCTTCGCCGACCGGTGCGCCGACGTGCTCACCTCCCTCGAGGTCGTCGAACACCTCGACGACGACCGGCGTGCCCTGCGTGAGTACGCCAGGGTGGTACGGCCCGGTGGAACCCTCGTGCTCACGGTGCCCGCCTACCAGGGCCTGTGGAGCCGCCACGACGAACGGGCCGGCCACCGTCGCCGCTACCGGATCGGGGAGATCAGCGACGTCGTCACCGCCGCCGGGTTCCGCATCGACCGGGCGAGCTACTACTTCAGCTACCTCGTGCCACCCGCCTGGCTCGCCCGCCGCACCCCGCTCGGCCGTCTGCTCGGCGACACCGACGACGAGTCCTCCGCGAACCCGGTCCTCGCCGCGGTGTTCGGCACCCTCGCCCGCCTCGAGCGGCGAGCCCTCCGGCGCCCGGATGCGCGCCTACCCTTCGGCCTGTCGATCCTCGTGGTCGCCACCCGCACCGACACCTGAACGAGGAGAGCCGGCATGGTCGCCTTCGGGATCACGCTCACCCGCATCGAGGGCGCTGCGGCGCAGGCCCGGGAGTTCGAGGAGGCCGGGTTCGACATCGTCGGCACCGGCGAACACGTGTCGTTCAACGTGTCCGTGTCGAACTCCTTCATCTCCCTCGCCGCCGCCGCCGGCGCCACGAGCCGTATCGAGCTCATGTCGACCATCGTGCTGGTCCCGCTGTATCCCGCGGCGCTCCTCGCCAAGCTCGCCGCCACCCTCGACGTCGCCTCCGGCGGCCGCTACCACCTCGGCGTCGGCATCGGCGGGGAACTCCCCCGCGAGTTCGAGGCGTGCGGCGTACCCGTCGCCGAGCGGGGCCCCCGCACCGACGAAGCCCTCGCCCTGTGCCGGCGGCTCTTCAGCGAACGAGAGGTCGACTTCGACGGGCGGTTCACCACCTGCCGTGGGGTGACCATCGACCCGGCACCGATCCAGCGTCCACTGCCGATCTGGGTCGCCGGGCGCCAGAAGGCGGCGATGCGCCGAGCCGCCAACCTCGCCGACGGCTGGCTGCCCTACATGTACACACCGGAGATGCTGCACGAGAGCATCGAGACGATCGACACGATCCGCCGGGCTGACGGGAAGCCGCCGATCCGACGCGGGCTGTTCATCTTCACGTGCGTGCACCCCAACGGCGACGAAGCCCGTCGCATGGCCGCCGAACGGCTCTCTAAGCAGTACGCGCAGGACTTCTCCCGCCTCGTCGGCCGGTACGCGCTCGCCGGCACCCCCGACGAGGTGGCCACGCAGCTCCGCCCGTTCCTCGACGCCGGCGCCGAGACGGTGATGCTCTCCTCCGCCTGCCACCAGAGCTACGTCGACGAGAACCACCGCCTGCTGGCGGCGGAGGTCCTCCCGGCGTTCCGGTGACCACCCTCAGGCGAGGGTGATCGCGCCCTTCTCCGCCCCCTGGGCGAGACGGGCGTACTTGGCGAGCACGCCGCTCGTGTAGCGCGGCTCGGGCAGCTTCCAGTTCGCCTGCCGGGCGGCGATCGTCGCGTCGTCGACGAGCAGGTCCATCGTGTGGTTCCGCACGTCGATCACGATCCGGTCGCCCTCGGCGACGAACGCGATCGGCCCGCCGTCGACCGCCTCCGGCGCGACGTGCCCGACGCAGAACCCGTGCGTCCCGCCGGAGAAACGCCCGTCGGTGATCAGCGCGGCGTCGGACCCACGGCCCGCGCCCTTCATGGCGCCGGTGATCGCGAGCATCTCCCGCATCCCCGGGCCACCCTTGGGGCCCTCGTAGCGGATCACGACGATGTCCCCGGGGTTGATCCCGCCGGCGAGCACCGTCTCGAGCGCATCCTGCTCGCCGTCGAAGACGCGGGCGGTGCCCTCGAACCGGTCGACGTCGATCCCGGCGACCTTCACCACCGCGCCCTGGGGCGCGAGCGACCCGCGCAGCACCGCGATGCCGCCGACGTCGTGCAACGGACGATCCCAACCGTGGATGACCTCGCCGTCCGGACCGGGCGCCTTCACCATCTCGAGGTTCTCCGCCACGGTGCGACCGGTGCAGGTGATCTCGTCGAGATGCAGCACGCCGCGCTCGGCGAGCATCTGCATGACGACGGGCACGCCGCCGACCCGGTCGATGTCGACCATCTCGTAGCGACCGTGCGGGCGGGTGTCGGCGATGTGGGGCACCTTCGCCGCGATCCGGTTGAAGTCCTCGAGCTCGAGCGGCACCCGCGCCTCGTACGCGATGGCCAGCAGGTGCAGCACGGCGTTCGTCGACCCGCCGAGCGCCATCACCATCGCGATCGCGTTCTCGAAAGCGGCCTTCGTGAGGATGTCGCGCGGCCGGATGTTCGCCCGCAGCAGGTTCATCACCGCACGGCCCGACGCGAACGCGAAGTCGTCACGCCGACCGTCCGGAGCCGGCGCGGATGCCGAACCCGGCAGCGACAACCCGAGCGCCTCGCCGACCGACGCCATCGTGTTCGCCGTGAACATGCCGGCGCAGGAACCCTCCGACGGACACGCCTTCGACTCGATCTCGTGCAGCTCCTCGGCGGAGATCGACCCGGTCGCGTACGCGCCGACGGCCTCGAACACCGACACGATGTCGAGCATCTGCCCGTTGTGCTCGCCCGGCAGGATCGACCCGCCGTAGAGGAACACCGTCGGCATGTTGATGCGGGCCGCTGCCATCATCATCCCGGGGAGCGACTTGTCGCAGCCGGCGAGCGCGACGAGTGCGTCGAGCCGTTCGGCGTGCATCACGCACTCCACCGAGTCGGCGATGATCTCCCGGCTCACGAGCGAGGCGTGCATGCCCTCGTGCCCCATCGAGATGCCGTCGGACACGGCGATCGTGCAGAACTCGAGCGGGAACCCGCCGGCGTCACGCACCCCGTCCTTCGCCCGCTTGGCGAGCCGGTCGAGCGGCATGTTGCAGGGGGTGACCTCGTTCCACGACGACGCGACGCCGACCTGCCCCTTCGACCAGTCGTCGTCGGTCATGCCGACGGCACGCAACATCGCCCGGGCCGGCGCCTTCTGGTAGCCGTCGGTGACCTCGTGGGAACGGGGCTTCATGTTCTCCGCCATGGGCACGGACACTAGTGCCGGAGGGCCCACCGGTAGGCTCCGCGCCCGATGGGTGTGCGCCGACCCGATGTCCTGCGTCCCGACCCCTCCGACCGGGAGTTGTGGCGGCTCACCGTGCCGGCGTTCGGTTCCCTCGTCGCCGAACCGCTGTACGTGCTCGTCGACACGGCGGTCGTCGGCCATCTCGGCACCGAGGAGCTCGGCGGACTCGCGCTCGCCTCGGCGATCCTGCTCACCGGCTACGCCGTGTTCATCTTCCTCGCGTACGGCACGACGGCGGCCGTCGCGCGTCTCCTCGGCGCGGGCGAGCAACGGCGGGCCGCCGAGCAGGCAATCCAGGGTCTGTGGCTCGCCGCGGGCCTCGGTGTGGTGCTCGCGCTCGCCGGCGTCCTCGGCGGCCGGTCGCTCATCGCGCTGCTCGGCGGCCGCGACGAGATCGCTGCCCACGCCTGGACCTACCTGAGCATCAGCCTGGTGGGCGTGCCCGCGCTGCTCGTCGGCCTCGCCGGGGTCGGCTACCTGCGCGGCCTGCGCGACACCCGCACCCCGCTCGTGCTCGCCGTCGGCACCGCCGTCGGGAACGGGGTCCTCGAGGTCGTGCTCATCTTCGGGTTCGGGTACGGGATCGGGGCCTCCGCCCTCGCCACCGTCGTCGCCCAGACCGTCGCCGCCTCGGTGTTCGCCGCCCGGGTGGTCGGCGCCGCCCGCCGCCACGGCGCCCCCCTCGGGCCGCAACTCGGCGCCATCCGTCGGCTGCTCGTCGTCGGGGTCCACCTCCTCGTCCGCACCGCCGCCCTCCGCGGCTCGCTTCTCGCCGGTGTGGCCGTCGCCGCCGGCCTCGGCGGGGCCGAGCTCGCCGCCTACGAGATCGGCTTCCAGCTCTGGACCCTCGGCGCGCTCGCGCTCGACGCCGTCGCCATCGCCGCACAGACCGTCGTCGGCGGCGCACTCGGCGCCGGGGACGCGGTGGCCGCACGGCGACTCGCGGCCCGGGCGATCCTGTGGTCGACCCTCGCAGGCGGCGTGCTCGGCGGCGCGCTGGCCGTCGGGCGCGGCGTCCTCCCCGGCGTGTTCACGCCCGACCCCGACGTCGCCGCCCTGCTCGCCGGCACGCTCGTGCTCGTCGCACTCGCCCAGCCGCTCAACGGCGTCGTGTTCGCCCTCGACGGCATCCTGATCGGCGCCGGGGACCAGCGGTACGTCGCCGGGGCCATGGCCGTGGCGTTCGCCGCGTTCCTGCCGGCGGCCTACGCGGTCGGCCAGGGTCGCGGCGGTCTCGCCGGGCTGTGGGCCGCGCTCCTGTGGTTCATGGTGGTGCGGGCCCTCGGACTCGGCCTGCGGTTCCGCGGCGACCGCTGGGCGGTCGTCGGCGCCGTCAGGTGAGCGCCTGGGCGCGGCTCGAGAACCCGCCGAGGTGCGACGTGTCGTTGTACGCCCGCAGCTTCCAGTCCTCGCCCCGGACGACGAGATGGTGGATCGAACCGTTGTCGGCGCCGGTGAACGCGAACGGCTGCGACCCGGTCGCATGCGCGAGGAGCGCCCCGATGACCCCGCCGTGCACGAAAACCGCCACCCGCTCGTCGGGGTGTCGGCCGTGGATGCGGTCGATCGCCCCGACGCACCGGCGGCGCAGCTGGTCGAAACTCTCCGCGCCTGGGATGACCCCCCAGTCCTGACGCTGCTGCATCTCGACGTAGAGCGGGTCGAGGTCGGCGGCCTTCTTTCGCAGCAGTCCGCCCTCCCACTCGCCGAGGTGGATCTCCCGGAGGTCGGCCTCCACCGCCGGCGTGATGCCGAGCGCCGTGGCGAGCGGCGCCGCCGTCTGGTGGGTGCGCACGAGGGTCGTCACGTAGATGGCGTGGATGACCTCGTCCCGCAGCCGCTGCCCGACCTGCTCCGCCTGGGCGAGCCCGTCGGGCGCGAGCGGCGGGTTGCCGTGACCGTCGACCCGTTCGAAGGGCTGTTCCGGCCGGAACGGCGCCGACTCGCCGTGACGGACGAGCAGGATCTCCGTGCTCCCCGGCTCCGGCTGGAACCGGATCTGCCGGATCGCCACGCCGGACGGTTCGTGCTGTGTGCTCACGGACGGCGAGGCTACCCGCCCGCTCGGGCGGCGAGCAGCGCGGTGACCGCCTTGCCGTCGGCCTGACCCCGGGTCTGCTTCATGACCTGTCCGACGAAGAACCCCGTGAGCTTGCCGCGGGCGCGTTCGTCGCCCTCGACGTAGCGGGACCACTCCTCGGGGTTCGCCGCGATCACCGCGTCGACCGCCCCTGCGAGGGCGTCCGACGCCATCGCCTCGTAACCCTTCGCCGCGGCGATCGCCGCAGGATCCCCGGACCCGCCCTCCGCGACCAGGGTCGCGAGCACGTCCTTGGTCTGCGTCGCCGTGAGCGCGCCGGACGTCTCGAGCGCGACGAGTGCGGCGAACGACAAGGCGGTCAGGGCGTCCGCACCGTCGACCGCGAGGTTGTGCTCGATGTGGGTGAGCACCCGGTCCGCATCGGCGCCGAGGGCGATCGCCGCGACCGCCAGACCGTCGAGACCTCGGGCGACGGCCACCACGACCTCACCGTCGGACGGCGGTCGTCCCGCCGCGTCGGCGAGCGTGCGACGACGGTCCGCCGGCAGCGGGGGCAGCGCCGCACGGATCTCCTCGACCCACGCCGGGTCGGGCACGACGGGGACGAGATCCGGTTCGAGGAAGTAGCGGTAGTCCTCCGCGTCCTCCTTCGACCGACCCGAGAGCGTGCGCCCCGACGCCTCGTCCCAGTGTCGGGTCTCCTGGCGGATCGCCTCCCCGGCCTCGAGCAGTTCGACCTGTCGGGCGGCCTCGTAGTCGATCGCCCGGCCGAGCGAGCGCAGCGAGTTCACGTTCTTGATCTCGCAGCGCGTCCCGAAGGGGTCGCCGGGCCGTCGCACCGACACGTTCGCGTCGACCCGGAGCGATCCTTCCTCCATCTTCCCGTCCGACGCACCGATCGCCACGAGGACCTGCCGGAGCTCCTCCACGTAGGCCCGGGCGTCCTCGGAGTTGCGCAGGTCCGGCTCGCCCACGATCTCGAGGAGCGGCACGCCGGCCCGGTTGTAGTCCACGAGCGCGTGGTCGGCTCCGCCGATCCGGCCGCTGCCACCGACGTGGGTCGTCTTGCCGGTGTCCTCCTCGAGATGCGCCCGCGTGATCCCCACCCGCGTCCCCGACGGCAGCTCGAGCCACCCTCCAACGTTGATCGGCTCGTCGAACTGCGAGATCTGGAAGTCCTTCGGCATGTCCGGATAGAAGTAGTTCTTCCGGGCGAAGGTCGACGGACGGACGTCGCAGTGCAACGCGAGACCCACCCGGACTGCGAGCTCGACCGCACGTTCGTTCAGCACCGGCAGCGACCCCGGCAACCCCAGACTCGTCGGATCGACGTTCGTGTTCGGCGCCGCACCGAACCGGTTCGGCGCAGCGGAGAACAACTTGGTCTCGGTCGCGAGCTCGACGTGCACCTCGAGGCCGATCACCGTCTCCCAGCCGTCGGTCGTCATCGCCCCGCCTCCAACACCGCCGCCGCCCGGAACAGGGTGGTCTCGGCGAGCGCCGGACCGAGGAGCTGCACCCCGACCGGCAACCCGTCGTCACCGACCCCGAAGGGCACCGACAACGCCGGGTGCCCCGTCAGGTTCGAGGGGATCGTGCACACGTCGTTCAGGTACATGGTCAGCGGGTCGGCGGTCTTCGCGCCGAAGGGGAATGCCGTCGTCGGCGACGTCGGCGACAGCAGCACGTCGAACCGTTCGTACGCCTCGGCGAACTCCCGGAGCAGCAGTGTTCGCACCCGGAGCGCCTTGCCGTAGTAGGCGTCGTAGTAGCCCGCCGACAGCGCGTAGGTGCCGAGCATGATCCGCCGCTTCACCTCCGGACCGAACCCGGCGGTGCGGGTCGCCCGCTGCATCTCGAGCGTCGTCGGTGCATCGACCCGCATCCCGAAGCGGACCCCGTCGAACCGGGCGAGGTTCGACGACGCCTCCGCCGGTGCGATCACGTAGTAGGCGGACAGGCCGTACACGCAGGACGGCACCGACACCTCCTCCACCGTCGCCCCCGCCGTCGCGAGCACGTCCGCCGCCCGGCGGGTGGCCCGCAGCACGTCCGGCGCGATCCCCATCCGGTCGCCGACGAGCTCGGCGATCACGCCGACCCGCAGCCCGGCGACCCCCTCGCCGAGCACGGCCGACGTGGCCGACACCGGGTCGGGGATGGACGTGGCGTCGAGCGGGTCGACCCCGGCGATCACGTCGTAGGCGAGCGCCGTATCGGCGACGGTCGCGCCGAAGGGGCCGACCTGGTCGAGCGACGACGCGAACGCCACGAGGCCGTACCGGGACACCCGCCCGTAGGTCGGCTTCAGGCCGACCACACCGCACAGGGCCGCCGGCTGGCGGATCGACCCGCCGGTGTCCGACCCCAGCGCGAGCGGTGCGAACCCCGCCGCGACCGCCGCCGCCGAGCCGCCCGACGAACCGCCCGGCACCCGACTCGGGTCGTGGGGGTTGCGGGTCGGCCCGAACGCGGAGTTCTCCGTGGAGGAACCCATCGCGAACTCGTCGAGGTTGGTCTTGCCGACCGCGATCGCCCCGGCGGCGGCGAGGCGGGTGACCACGGTGGCGTCGTAGGGGGGCACCCACCCCTCGAGGATCCGTGAGCTGCACGTCGTCGGCACGCCGCGGGTGCAGAGGTTGTCCTTCAGCGCCACGGGGACCCCGGCGAGCGGTCCGGGATCGATCCCCTCCGCGACCTTCCGGTCGACCGCATCGGCCGCGGCGAGCGCCCGATCGCCGGTGACCGTCGTGAAGGCATGCAGCTCGCCGTCACGCGCGGCGATCCGGGCGAGATGCTCCTCGACCACGTCACGCGCCGAGCGCGCGCCCGACCGGACCGCGGCCGCGATCGCCCGGGCATCCCCGGCGCTCACGGCTCCTCCCCGAGCACCGCCGGCACCCGGAACCGACCGTCCTCCGCGGACGGGGCCGCCGCGAGCACCTCGTCGCGGTCGAGCACCAACCCGACCACGTCGGCGCGGAACACGTTCCGCAACGGCAACGGGTGGGCCGTCGGCGGCACCCCCTCGAGATCGAGCGCCTCGATGTCGGCGACGTGGTCCAACACGGCACCGAGCTGTTCCGTGGCGCGGTCGAGCTCGTCGTCGTCGAGATCGAGCAGCGCGAGCCGGGCGACGTGCGCGACGTCCTGGCGCGAGATCCGGGCGGGCATGGCGTCGCATGCTAGGGGGCGCCACCCGGGCCGGACCGACCGTAGGCTCGGCGCCGTGAGCGAGCAGCACCCCTTCCTGTCCACCGCCTGGATCGAGGCGGCACGAGCCCTCGGCGAGACCTACCGAGGGCGGATCACCCCACCGGCGATCCCGATCCGCATGAACCAGGTGATCACCGAGACCCCCGACGGTGCCGACATCCTCGCCCACCTCGACAACGCCGACGGTGAACTGCTGATCGAGCTCGGCCACCTCGACGAGGCCGAACTGACGGTCACCGTGGACTACGCCACGGCCCGGGCGATCTTCGTCGACGGCGACGCCGCCGCGGCGATGGCCGCGTTCCTCGCCGGCAAGATCCGCGTCGAGGGCGACGTCACCCGCCTGCTGCTCCTGCAGGCGCAGACCCAGCAGGCCGACGTCGATCCGCTCGCCCACGAGCTGCACGCGCGGATCAAGGAGATGACCGCCCCCTGAGGGCGCGACCCGATCAGTTCTGCTGGGTGATGATGCGGATCGGCGACCCCTTCGGTCGCTGCGCCCCCGCAGGTGGGTCGGTGGCGAGCACCCGCCCACCCGACGGTCCGACGATCGCCGTGACCGTCCACCCGGCGGCCACCAGCTGATCCTCGGCCTCCCGGCCGGTCAGCCCGCTGAGGTCGGGCACCGTGAGCGGTGGCGGCCCCGACGACACGACGACCTCGACCGCGGAACCCTTCTGCACCGCGGTGCCCGCGACGGGCCCGGTGCGGATCACGCGGCCGGCCGGCACGGTCTCGCTCGCCTCCGCGACATCGACGACGACGAGTCCGAGCGCGGTGAGCTCCGCCCGGGCCTCCTCCGGCGTCGCGCCGGCGTAGGAGCGCAACTCCCGGAGCTTGGGGCCGACCGACACCGTCACCGACACGGTGGTTCCCCGGTCCACGAGCGTGCCCACCCCGTCGATCTGCAGGATCGTGCCCGGCGCAGCAGCCTCGTCGAACCCGTCGACCCGTCGGAGGGTGAGTCCGGCCGTGGCGAACGCGTCGACGACGACCGGGTCGTCGACCGCCCGGCCGACGAGCGGGGGCACCGCGACCTGGGTCGGACCGACCACCCGGACGAGCGTCAGGGTGCCGCCCTCACGCAGGCGTTGCCCCGGTGCCGGGGACTGTCGGAGGACGGTCCCGACGGCCGCGTCGTCGGAGCGTTCGTCGACAAGGTCGAGTTCCCAGCCCGTCTCTCCCGCAGCGATCTCCGCCCGCACGTCGGCCACGGCCCGGCCGACGAAGGACGGCACCGGCGCCGACGGTGCGAGCAACGCGAACCGGCCCGTCACCCCACCGACGAGCACGGCGGCGGTCAGTAGCGCGACGAGGACGAGGCCGAGCCCGGCGACGCGCGCCGGCCCGAACCGTCGGCGCCGGGCGGCGACGAGGGCGACGGTCGTCGGGTCGGGGTCGACCGACGGCCCGGTGGCGGGCACGCCGACCACGGTCGTCGCGTCACCGGCAGCGGTCGGCGCGGCGGAACCGATGGCACCGGGGAGACGGAGCGGCGCCGGTGCTGGGAGGTGCTCGGCGGCGCGGAGGAGCGCTTGGCCGAACTGCGCCGCGCTCGACCGGACCGCAGGGTCGGCGCTCCCCGCGGCGACGAGCGCCGGGGCGAGCGGGCCGAACCGGGCGGGGTCGACCTCGACGTCCGCCCCGGCACGGAGCCGGAGCGTCGCGGCGGGGTCCGCACCGACGCCGGGGACGGTGCCCGTCACGCACTCGACGAGCACGAGAGCGAGCGAGTACACGTCGGAGCGGCCGTCGAGCGGCGCAGCGGCCGCCTGCTCGGGCGAGAGGTAGCGGACGGTGCCGAGCACCACGCCCTCCGGTTCGGTGTGGGAGGACTCCGCGAAGGCCCGGGCGAGACCGAAATCCGCGATGCGGAGGCGGCCGTCCTCGCCGAACAGGAGGTTCGCCGGCTTCACGTCGCGGTGCACGAACCCGCGACCGTGGGCGTAGTGCAGCCCACGACAGGCCTGCAGGCCGACGGCGAGCGCCTGCGAAGGGGTCAGCCGCTCCCCGGTGTCGAGCAGGTCCCGCAGGCTGCCCCCCTCGAGCAGCTCGGTGACGAGGTAGGGGACGGCGGTCGGGTCGTCGTCGGCACCGTCGCGACCCCAGTCGTGCACGGCGACGACGTTCGGGTGGTTGAGCGCCGCGGCGGCCTGCGCCTCGGCGTGGAACCGGCGCACGAACACGGCGTCGGCAGCGAGACCGGGGTGGAGCACCTTCACGGCGACGCGGCGACCGAGCCGCACGTCCTCGGCCGCATACACGGTCGCCGAGCCCCCCGCACCGATGGGTCGGAGCAGGCGGTACCGGCCGCCGAGCACGCGGCCGCCGAGATCGACGGGGTGCACAACCGCCACGGACGGACACGGTACTGCCACCCACGGTGGTCACCGTGGACCCCGGATACGGACAGGGCCCGGCCGTGCACCACACTGGGATGGTGCGCACCAAGCTCTCCAAGGCCGTCTTCCCGCTGCTGATCCTCCTCGGCATCGGATTCTTCGCTGCGGCGGGCATCTTCGGCCGCACCGGCGACTCGGCGCCCGCCGAGCGACCCGGCCTCGAAGCGGTGCAACCCGTGAACCGCGCCGAGGCGCAGGCACGCCAGGTGACCGTCATCGCCGACCTCGAACCGGGCTACACCGGCACGCTCCGCCTCAACGACCGGGCGATCCCACCCGCGCAGCTCGAGCCCGACGACGGGCTGAACAAGCTCATGTTCCGCCCCGGCGAGGGCAAGGTCGTCACGTCCTTCAGTGGCCGGGAGAACTGTGCCGAGGTGACCTGGTGGCGGATCGAGCTCGGACCGTCGAGCGCCGGCGCCCCCTACCGGTGGTGCTTCAACGTCAGCTAGCGCCGACGTCGGGAACCGCACCCGTCTCGAGCAGTGCCGCGAACCCCGCTGCGTCGATGACGGGCACGCCGAGCTCCCGTGCCTTCGTCAGCTTCGACGCCCCCGGGTCGTCGCCCACCACGAGCACCGACGTCCGCCGGGACACGCTGCCCGGTGAGGTCCCGCCCCGGGTGGTGATCGCCGCCTCGACCTCCTCGCGGCGCATGCCGGGGATCGCCCCGGTCACGACGACCGTCATCCCGGCGAGCAGCGGCGGGACCTCGGCGGTCTCCGGGCCGGCGAAGTTCAGCCCGGCTGCCCGGAACCGCTCGAGCAGGTCCCGGGCCACCTCCGACCGGAAGAACCCGGCGACGGTCGAGGCGATCACCGGACCGACCCCGTCGATCGCCGCGAGCTCCTCCTCCGACGCGGCGGCCAGCCGGTCGAGGTGACCGAAGCGCCGGGCGAGGAGCTGCGCCGTGGCCGGCCCGAGGTGACGGACGTTCAACCCGACCAGCAGGTTCGCGAGCGGACGCCCCCGCGACGCGTCGATCGCCGCGGCGAGGTTGCGCACCGAGACCTCGCCGAACCCCTCGAGGGTCCGGATCCGCTCGAGGTCGAGGGAGTACACGTCGGCCGGGTCATGCAGCAGACCGAGGTCGACGAAGAGCCGAACGCGTTCCTCGCCGAACCCCTCGATGTCCATCGCCCCGCGTGAGGCGAAGTGCACGATCCACCCCTCGGCGCGGGCGGGACACGCCTCGTTCGTGCAGTGGTGGTTCCCCGCACCCTCGGGCCGCACGAGCGGGCCGCCGCAGCGCGGGCACGCCGCCGGGAACACCCAGGCCGCAGCACCCGCCGGCCGGGCCGGCAGCACCGGACCCACCACCTCGGGGATCACGTCGCCCGCCTTGCGCACGACGACCGTGTCCCCCGGTCGGACGTCCTTCAGCGCGACCTGCTCGGCGTTGTGCAGCGTCGCCATCTCCACCGTCGAGCCCCCGACCGTCACCGGTTCGAGCACCGCGAACGGTGTCGCCCGGCCGGTCCGACCGACCGAGACCTCGATCCGGAGCAACCGCGTCGTGCGCTCCTCCGGCGGCAGCTTGAACGCCACCGCCCAGCGCGGGGCCCGGGCCGTCGACCCGAGCCGATCGCGGGGTGCGAGCTCGTCGAGCTTCACCACGACCCCGTCGATCTCGTAGGGGAGGTCGTGGCGGTGGCGCACCCAGTGGTCGCAGAACGCCGCAACGGCGTCGATCCCCTCGAGCACACGGAGCTCGGGGTTCACGGGGAAGCCGAGCCCGCCGAGCCAGGCCAAGGCCTCGCTGTGGGAACGCAGGTCCGGAGCACCGTCCGCTGCGGCGACCTGGTAACTCCAGAACCGCAGACCCCGTGACGCCGTGACCGAGGCGTCCTTCTGCCGCAGCGATCCGGCGGCGGTGTTCCGGGGGTTCGCATACCTGCGTTCCCCCGCAGCGTCCTGCGCCGCATTCAGCGCTGCGAACGCGTCGAGCGGGAGGTACACCTCGCCGCGCACCTCGAGGCGACCCGGCAGCGGGACCGCCAGCGACCCGGGCACGTCGCCGATCGTGCGCACGTTCGCCGTGATGTCCTCGCCCACCCGACCGTCGCCACGGGTGGCCGCCTGCACGAGGACGCCGTCGACGTAGGAGAGCGCCACGGCGATCCCGTCGATCTTCAGCTCGCATGCGTAGCGGACCGGAGCGTCGTCGTCGGCCGCGCGGTCGAGGAGCCGTTCGAGCCGTTCCCCCCACGCCCGCAGCTCCGCCTCGTCCATGGCGTTGTCGAGCGAGAGCAACGGCACCCGGTGGGTGACCGGCGCGAACGCCCCCGTCGGCGCGGCACCGACCCGCTGCGTCGGGGAGTCGACCGTGACGAGGTCGGGCCGGTCCGCCTCGATCGACCGCAGCTCACGGACGAGCGCGTCGTAGTCGGCGTCGGGGATCTCCGGTTCGCCGAGCGCGTGGTACCGCTCGTCGTGGTGGGCGATCAGCGCACGGAGTTCCGCGGCACGGGCGGCGACGGCGTCGGCGGGCACGGCGTCGATGCTACGTAGCGCCCGGGACACGGTCGGCGCGTCAGCGCCCGGCCCGCACCGCGGTGGCGAGCTCGTCCACGAGCGAGTACGTGGCCGCCGCCTGGCCGACCGTGTGGCGCCCGAGACCACCCGCCGGGGTCACGAGCGCCTGCTCCCCGAGCCGGTCGAGATCGCACCCGCCGACCACCAGCTCCGACCACAACGTCGACAGCGACCGGCGCAGCGGGGTCACCGACTCCCCGACGGGGCCCTCCGTCGGCACGGCACCCCACGCGACGATCCCGCCACGGTCGAGGAACGACGCCAACGCCGTCGCCCCGAGGGTGACCAGCGTCCGATCCTCCGGTACCGGTACGGCGAGGAGCTGCGGACCGGTCTGCAACACGAGCGGCCAGTCCATCGCCGCAGCGTTCGGGTCGCGACCCCGGCGGCCGTCCGTGCACCGAAGACCGGCGAGGGCATGCGGCTCGAGCGCGGCGAGCACGCCCGAGACCAGATCGAGCGCGTCGTCCGCCGCCACGGGGAACGCCGGGTCCAGGCACCCCCGCAGACCCGGCTCGTCGACGAGCACGACCGGCTGCACGCCGGGCGCACGGTCGGCGACGAGGCGCAGCAGCGCGGTCGCCCGGGTGCGTACCACCGTGTCCGCCGCGGCGAACGCCACCGGATCGGGCACGCCGGCCGCGGCGAGCGCGAGACCGAGGGTGACCGGACCGGTGAGCTGGAACTTCGCCGGGCCCTCCCGGATCGCGACGGCGTCGAGGAACCGACGCAGGGTCGCGTAGGGCGCACCGAGGAACCCGGTGTCGCCGAAGGGGGCCTCCGGGTCGACCAGCTCGGGGTGCACGACGAGGGTGCCGTCCGGTGCGACCGCCACACCGACGATCCCCCAGGCGGCCTGGGCGATGCGCCGCTCCAGCGGGGAGCGGTTCGGGAGCTGGGGCACGGCGGGAAGGGCCGACTGGCGTTCGAGGACGAACCGGACAGCGTCGGTCGGATCGTCGTGCGGCAGGGTGCCGATCGAGGTGGTGCGTCCGAGCGACCGCACGTCGGCCGGGGTCATCACCGCTCGCACGCCGACCTCCCCAGCTTCCCCGGACCTCCGACGGGTCCGCAGGACCAGGACGGTAGCGATCCCACCCGACGCGGTGCGAACCCGCCCGCGACGCAACCGCACCCGCCGGCTGGCCGACCGGCACCTCCCTGGAGCACGATCTCCGGACCATGTCCACCCGCCTGCGCCCCGTCATCGTCCTGGCGGTGCTGTGCTGGGTGGCCCTCCCCCTCACCGCGGGTGCTGCGATCGGTTCCGCGCTCGCCGACTCCCCGAGCGCCGTGCGGACGGTCGCGTTCGTCCTCGCCTGGGGCGCCTGGGTGGCCGGCCTCGCCGCGCTGCTGCTCCCGCACCCGCTCGGGGTGACCGTGCTCCGCGTCTGCGCCGTAGCCGTCGTGGGCGGCACCGCCTGGGCGACCGTGGTCGCACCCGGAGCGACCCTGCACCTCGTCGGCCTCGCCGTCGCCGCCCTCGCCGCCGGTACGACCCAGCACCCCGAACTCGTCGACCGATGCGTCGACGGCGGCTCCTACGGTCCGGAACGACGCTTCGCCCTGCGGACCCCGGTCGTGCTGCTCGCCGGGCCGGTGCCCCTCGCCGCGGCGGTGGTCGCGGCCGGCCTCGGCACGGGTCCGCTGCTCGTCGCGGCAGGGCGGATCGTCCCCGGCGTCGTCGCTCTCGTCGTGGGCCTCCCCGCCGCAGTCGCCGCCGGGCGGGCGCTCCACGGGCTCGCCGCACGGATCCTCGTGTTCGTGCCCGCCGGGTTCGTGCTGGCCGACCGGGCGGCGCTCGTCGACCCGGTCCTCGTGCGTGCCGCTTCGCTCGACCGGCTCGGTGTCGCCGAGCGGACGACGACCGCGACCGACCTGACCCTCGGCGCCGCCGGGCTCGTCCTCGAGGCCGACCTCGCCGGGCCGATGACGGTCGGGCGACGATCGGGTCGCCGGGACGCCACCACCACGGAGCTCTCGGCGTTCCTCTTCAGCCCGCTCCGCCCCGGGGCGTTCCTCGGGGAGGCCGCCGCCCGAGGTCTGCGGGTCGGCTGATCCTCAGCGGGCGGTACCACCGCCGAGCACCTCGTCGGGCGCGTCGGCGTCGTAGCAGACGACGGACTGCCCGGGGGCGACGCGCCGTTGCGGTTCCTCCCATCGCAGCGCCACCGCGCCCGGGTGGTGGGCCACGCGGGCGACGGCGACGCGGCCGTGTGCAGAGCACTGCACGAGCACCCGTTCCCCGTCCGCCGGGGGGCCGTCGGCCCAGACCGGGTCCCCGAGCACGACCTCCCGGACGAGGGTCGCCTCGGGCGGGCCGACCACGACGGTCGCACCGGCGACGTCGACGTCCACCACGTACCGGCCGGCCGCTGCGCCGGCGAGCCCGAGCCCCCGTCGCTGTCCGAGCGTCACGAGCTGCACAGCCTCGACGCTGCCCACCTCGACACCGTCGAGGTCCACGATCCGGGCCGGCCGCAGCGGGATCCGCTCCCCGAGGAACGTCCGCCGGCCGCCGTCGCCGGCGATGAAGCACACGTCCTGGGAGTCCGGCTTGGCCGCGGTGCGCAATCCCGCCGCCGCGGCGATCGCCCGCACGTCGGCCTTGGTGCGGTCACCGACCGGGAACACCAGGCGGTCGAGCACGTGCCCGGTGAGCATGTGGAGCACGTAGGACTGGTCCTTCGCCGGGTCGAGTCCCCGCCCGACGCGCCGGGTCCCGTCGGGCCGCACGACCACCCGGGCGTGGTGGCCGGTCGCCACGGCGTCGAAGCCGAGCGCCGCCGCCCGGGCGACGAGCAGGTCGAACTTCACGTGCCGGTTGCACTCGATGCAGGGGTTCGGCGTCCGGCCGGCGACGTGGTCGGCGACGTAGGGGGCGACGACGTGGGTCTCGAAGGCCTCGGCGAAATCGAAGACGTGGTGGTCGACGCCGATGCGGTCGGCGACCCGTCGGGCGTCGTCGACGTCGGCGACGGAACAGCAGCCCCGGTCGGCTGGACCACCCCACAGGCGCAGCGTGACCCCGACGACCTCGTGGCCGTCACGGTGCAGCAGGTGGGCGGCGACGGAGGAGTCGACCCCACCGGACATCGCGACGAGCACCCTCACGGTGCGACCTCCCGCAGACGGTCGACTGCGGCGGCGAACACCTCGACCGCCCGGTCGCAGTCGGCCGTCGTCGTGCCGTGGCCGAGACTGAACCGCAGCGCCCCCCGACCGAGGTCCGGATCGACACCCATCGCGTCGACCACGTGGGATCGGCGCCGGGCCCCGCTCTGGCACGACGACCCTGCGGACGCCCGGACCCCGCCCTCGTCGAGCAGGAACAGAAGCGGTTCGCTGTCGACCCCGCGCACGCAGACGTGCAACGTCCCCGCCACCCGCTCCGCCGTCGGGCCGAGCGTCGGAACGACCCCGGGCACCGCGAGGACCCCGGCCGCGAGCCGGTCACGGAGCCCCTCGACCCGCGCCACGGTGTCGGTGCGGTCGGCCGCGGTCGCCGACGCTGCGGCCGCGGCCGCGGCGATCCCCGCCACGTTCGGCGTGCCGGCGCGCCGGCCGCGCTCCTGGGTGCCGCCGACCAGTCGGGCGGCGAGGCGGACCCCGTCGCGCACCACGAGCACCCCGACGCCCTGCGGCCCGCCGAACTTGTGGGCACTCACGGTGACGAGGTCGGCCGAGGCCGTCGTGCGGGCGACGTCGGTCCAACAGAACGCCGCCACCGCGTCGACGTGGACGACGGCCCCGGGGGCGTGCTCCCGGACCACAGCGACGAGGTCCTCGACGGGCTGACGGACCCCGGTCTCGTTGTTCACGGCGAGGATCGACACCACGGCGACCGGGCCCGCCGCGGCGGCCGACCGCAGCCCTTCGGCGAGCACGTCCGGGCGCACCACGCCGTCCCGGTCGACCGGCACGGTCATCCCGCCGCGTGCGAGGACCGGGTCGAGGACCGCATGGTGTTCGACGGCCGAGCACACGGCGAACGCTCCCGGTGCCGCCGCGTCGAGCACCCCCTGCACCGCGAGGTCGTCGGCCTCGGTGCCCCCCGACGTGAACACGACCGCCCCCGGGTCACAGCCCAGCAGCTCGGCGAAGGTGTCCCGGGCGTCATCGAGGACCCGGCGGGCGGTCCGGGCGTCGCGGTGGGACCCGGAGGGGTTCCCGACATGCGTCGCCCACCGCTGCCAGGCCTGCGCCGCTTCGGGTCGGAGCGGCGCGGTCGCCGACCAGTCGAGGTAGACGGTCTCCGCAGCCGCCGTGCGTGTCACCCGGGTGAGGTTACCGGCGACCGGTACGATCGCCCGGGCCGACGGGGAGCGCGACGTGCAGGGGTACCGACCGGACAGCTACGGCGACGGGTTCGCCGACGTGTACGACGACTGGTACGGGGACCTGCCCGGCCTGCACGACACCGTCCGCACCGTGCACCGACTCGCCGCCGGCGGCCCGATCCTCGAGCTCGGCTGCGGCACCGGGCGCCTCGCCGTCCCCCTCGCGCACCTCGGTGCCGAGGTCCATGGCCTCGACGCGTCGGCCGCGATGCTCGACCGCCTCCGCGCCAAGCCCGGTGGCGACAGGGTGACCGTGCACGCCGGCGACATGGCCGAGGTCGAGGTGGGCGCCGCCGGCCCGTTCACGGTGGTGTTCATCGCGTTCAACACCCTGTTCAACCTGCCGTCGGAGGACCTGCAGCGGCGCTGCTTCGACCGTGTCGCCCGCCACCTCGCCCCCGGCGGGTGCTTCGTCGTGGAGTGCTTCGTGCCCGGCGACCCCCCCGAGACCGTCCGCGACGCGGTCGAGGTGCACACCCTCGATGCGGCACGGGTGGTGCTGCGGATCAGCCGTCAGGACCCGGACGCGTCGACGTTGAGCGGCCAGCACGTCGAGTTCACCGAGGCCGGTGGGGTCCGACTCCGCCCCTGGCACCTTCGCTACGGGACACCGGAGGACCTCGACCGGTTCGCCGCCGCCGCCGGCATGCACCTCGAGGAGCGCTGGGCGGACTGGACCGGCCGCCCCTTCGACGACGAGTCGACCGCACACGTGAGCATGTACCGCGCTGGACCGGCGCCCCGCCCGGCGGAGTAGCGTGCGCTGCCGATGACGGAGCTTCGGCACAACCCGCTCTCGGGCCGCTGGGTGACCATCGCCGGGGAGCGAGCGCACCGACCCTCGGACTTCGTCCCGCGCCGCCTGCCGGTAGAGGCCGAGCCGAACCGGCCCTGCCCGTTCTGCCCCGGGAGCGAGGAGGCGACCCCGCCGGCGCTCGAGACCTACGGGCCGCAGGGACGGTGGCTGGTCCGGGTCGTGCCGAACCTGTACCCGGCGTTCGCCGGCTCCGGTCCGTTGCAGGTCGCCTGCCACGGTCCGCTGCACCGCAGCGCGCCGGCGACGGGGATCCACGAGGTCCTGATCTTCAGCCCTCACCACCGGCTGAGCTGGGCCGACCTGTCCGACGCGCAGGCCGGCCTCGTCATGGCGGCGATCCGGGACCGCATTGAGGACCACCGGTCCACCGCCGGCGTCGAGTACACGCAGGTGATCGTGAACCACGGGCGCGAGGCCGGTGCCTCCCTCGAACATCCCCACGGCCAGCTCCTCGGCATCCCCTTCGTGCCGGGCGAACTCGACGAGGAGCTCCGCGCGTTCCGCGCCTTCGCCAAGGAGAACGACGGGGCACCGCTGCTCGACACGGTCGTCGCGGACGAGCTCGCCGCCGGACAGCGGATCGTCGTCGAGGACGAACGGGCCGTGGCGATCGCGCCGTACTGGAGCGGAACGCCCTACGAGCTGCTCGTCGTCCCGCGCCGGGCGCGGGCCCGGCTCGACGAGGCCGCCCCCGGTGACCTCGCCGCGGTCGCCCGGGTGTTGCGGGCCTCGCTCGGGCGCTTGCGCGCGCTCCTCGGCGACGTGGCCTACAACCTGGTGTTCCACACCGCACCACACCGTCAGGTCGGACCCGACGACGAGCGGCTGTTCAGCTGGCACGTCCACGTGCTCCCGCGCACGACCACGGCCGCGGGGTTCGAGCAGGGCACCGGCGTGCGGATCAACGTCGTCCCCCCCGAACGCGCCGCACTCGAACTCGGCGAGGTCGGCGACTGAACGTCGTACCGGCGGTCGACGGCCTCAGCCGTCGAGCACCCGCCAGCGCGCCCGGGCGGTGGTGCAGATGCCGACGTCGTCGGAGAGCGTCGCCTCCACGACGTAGTGCGGAGGGGACTCCTCGACGACACGCGCCTCGACGGTGAGCACGATCTCGGTCCGTGCGGCACGCCGGAACCGCACCTGCAGCTCAGCGGTTGCGCAGGCGAGGGGTGGTGGCAGCAGCAGACCGAGCGCCGCACCCATCACCTCGTCGAGGACCGCTGCCTGGATGCCGCCGTGCACCGTGTGCTCCCGGCCGCACTGGTGCTCAGGCGCCCGGTAGGTCGACCGGACCGTCCGTTCGTCGAGAGGTTCGAACCGGAGCTGCAGCCCCGTGTGGTTGTGCGGACTGCACCCCCAGCACGTGTTGGCCGGATCGGCGGGGTCGACGGTCTGGCGCACGACGCGGACCCTACCGGGCGAGGGCGAGGAGCACCGCGCCGCCGAACGCCGCCACTGCGACGGCGACGGCGACGACCACACCCCCGGTGCGCCCGTCCCGCGCCGCCGGCACACCGAGCGACGCCCCGACGAGCGCCCCGCCGGCCAGACCCCCGAGGTGGCCGCCGATGGAGATACCCGGCACGACGAAGGTGATGACGAGGTTCAGCGCGAGCACCCCGCCGAGACCGCCGTCGAAAGGGTTGCCGCCCGCCCGCCACTGCAGCACGGCGAGCGCGCCGAACAGGCCGAACACCGCGCCGGACGCGCCGACCGTCGGGGCGTAGGGCGACGTGAGCAGCACGCCGAAGGACCCCGTGCACAGCGACGCGCCGTAGAGCGCGGCGAACGCCGGCCGGCCGATCACCGACTCGAGGACCCGCCCGAGGTTCGCGAGCGCCACCATGTTGAAAGCGAGGTGGAGGATCCCGGCGTGGAGGAACCCGGCGGTGACGATCCGCCACCACTCCCCCGCAGCGACGCCCACCTCGGCACCGGCGGCCGGGTCGTACAGCCGGGCGAAGAGTGACCCGTCGGGCAGCGACGGCACGGCGAGGACCGCCGCGAAGACGACGACGTTCACGACGACGAGCGCCCGGGTCACCGCGCCCATGGCACCGGGTCGGGCCGCCGCCCAACGGCGGGCGGGCTGCACGACGGTGGTCGCCGCCGCCCCGGCGCAGGACGGGCAGTGGAACCCGACCGAGGCGGACCGCATGCAGTCGGGGCACACCGGGCGTTCACAACGCTGGCAGGCGACCGCGGCACGGACGGCGGGATGGCGGTGGCAGGTCGCGTCGGGGTTCACGCGACCTCCTCCGGAGCGAACCAGGTCACGGCGAGCGGCGGCACGTCCACGACGATCGACGCCGGACAACCCTGCCAGGGGACGTCCTCGGCGACCGCGACGCCGTCGGACCCGGCGACGGGACGCCCGGTGCCGCCGAAGCGGACGTCGTCGGTGCCGAGCACCGGCACCCATCGCCCTCCGGTGGGGACCCCGACCCGGCGTCCGTCCCGTGGGACGGGGGTGAAGTTCGCGACCGTCACGACGTGGGTCGGGCGGGCGGCGTGAGCGTCGGAACGAAGGAACGCGAACACCGAGCTCTCCCGGTCCTCGACGTCGAGCCAGCGGAACCCGGCCGGGTCGTCGTCACCCCGCCACAGCGCCGGGTGGGTGGCATGGACCGCGTTCAGCTCGGCGACGAGTGCGGCGACCCCCAGGTGGGCGGGGTCGTCGAGCAGGTGCCAGCCGAGGGTGCCGGACTCGTCCCATTCCCACGGCTGGGCGAGCTCCCCGCCCATGAACAGCAGCGGTGCGCCGGGGTGCGCCCACATCCAACCGTAGAGCGCCCGCAGGGTCGCGAACCGCTGCCAGTCGTCGCCCGGCATCCGGCCGAGGAGGGACCCCTTGCCGTGCACCACCTCGTCGTGGCCGAGCGGAAGGACGAACCGTTCCTCCCACGCGTACCAGAGCCCGAAGGTCAACAGGTCGTGGTGGTGGCGCCGGTGCAGGGGGTCCTCACCCGTGTACCGGAGCGTGTCGTGCATCCACCCGAGGTTCCACTTCCGGTCGAAGCCGAGACCGCCGTCGGCGGGAGCGCCCGTCACCCGGGGCCAGGCCGTGGACTCCTCGGCGACGGTGAGCACCCCGGGGTGGTGCGCATGCACGGAGTCGTTGAGTTCCCGGAGGAAGGCGACCGCCTCGAGGTTCTCCCGGCCGCCATGCTCGTTCGGCGCCCAGGCGCCGTGCGGCCGCGAGTAGTCGAGGTAGAGCATCGAGGCGACGGCGTCGACCCGGATCCCGTCGACGTGGAACTCCTCGACCCAGTAGCGGGCGTTCGCTACGAGGAAGTTCCGCACCTCCGGCCGGCCGTAGTCGAAGGTGAGCGTCCCCCAGTCGGGGTGGTCCGCCCGTCGTGGGTCGGGATGCTCATAGAGCGGCGTCCCGTCGAAGCGGGCGAGCGCGTGGGCGTCACGCGGGAAGTGCGCCGGGACCCAGTCGAGGAGCACCCCGATCCCCCGCCGGTGCAGCGTGTCGACGAGGTGCCGCAGATCGTCCGGGCTCCCGTAGCGGGCGGCCGGGGCGTAGTAGCCGGTGACCTGGTAGCCCCAGGACCCGCCGTAGGGGTGCTCGGCGACCGGGAGGAGCTCCACGTGGGTGAACCCGAGCGCCTCGACGTGGTCGGCGAGCCGGTCGGCGACGTCGCTGAACCCGCACGGCCCGTTGCCGTCCGGGCGGTCGGGGCACCACGAACCGAGGTGCACCTCGTAGATCGCGAGCCGGTCGTCGGCTCGGCGCACGGCGCGCGCCGCAAGCCATTCGGCGTCGCCCCACGGGAAGGGGGTGGCGTCGAGAACGACGGACGCCGTGCCCGGGGCCGCCTCCGCACGACGGGCGACCGGGTCGGCGCGGAGGTCGAGTCGACCGGCTGCGTCGACGAGCTCGTACTTGTAGCGGGTCCCCGCCGGGAGCAACGGGACGAAGATCTCCCAGAACCCCGACGCGCCGAGGTTCCGCATCGGGTGGCGCCGCCCGTCCCACCCGTTGTGGTCGCCGACGACCCGGACCGCCCGGGCGTTCGGCGCCCACACCGAGAACGCCACCCCCTCGACCCCCTCGTGGCGGATCGGCCGGGCGCCGAGCACCTCCCACAGCCGCTCGTGCCGGCCCTCGCGCAGCAGGTACAGGTCGAGGTCGCCGAGCGTGGGCGGGAACCGGTACGGGTCGCCCTCGTTCGCCCGGCTGCCATCGGCGAAACGCCACTCGATCCGGTAGCCGCCCGTGGGTCGATCCTCGAGCACGAGCTCGAACAGGCCGTCGTCGTGCACCCGGCGCATCGTCCGCACCGCCCCGTCCGCGGCGACCGCCGCGCGCACCGCTGCGGGGTGACGGGCCCGGACGACCCAACCGCCGTCGTGCGGGTGGATCCCGAGCACGTGGTGGGGGTCGGTGTGCTCGCCGGCGAGGAGCGCGGCGAGCTCGCTCGGATCGCAGGTGGGACGGGCCGTTGCCACAGCGGGACCACGGTACCGACTCACCCCGACGTGACCGACGCCTCCTCGTCGAGGGAGAACCAGAAGAAGCCGTACGGCGGCAACGTCACCGAGTAGGGCACGTCCGTGACCTCGGGGAACCGGGCGGCGCCGGGCAGGGCCACGGGGACCCGGCCGGCATGGTGGGCGAGGTCGAGCAACGCCGGCTGCGAGCGACCGGACAGGTTGTTCACGCAGAGCACGGTCACCGGCCCCCCGTGGGCGCCCTCCTGCCCGACCGCCGCATGGCGCAGGAACGCGAACACCGCCGGGTTCGGGGCATCGAGCACCTCGAAGCGACCGGTGCCGAACACGGGGGTGTCGCGTCGCACGGCGAGCATCGACCGCAACCAGTGCAGGAACGACCCGCGGTCGCGGCGCTGCGCCTCCACGTTCACGCGCTGGTACCCGTAGACGGGATCTATGAGCACCGGCAGGTAGAGCTGCGCGAAGTCCGCCGTGGAGAACCCGCCGTTGCGGTCGGGCGTCCACTGCATCGGGGTGCGCACCGCGTCGCGGTCCCCGAGGTAGATGTTGTCGCCCATCCCGATCTCGTCGCCGTAGTACACGACCGGGGTCCCCGGGAGCGACAGCAGGAGGGCGTGGAACAGCTCGGCGAGGCGGCGGTCGTTGTCGATGAGGGGGAACAGCCGCCGGGCGATGCCGATGTTCCGCTTCATCTTCGGGTCGGTGGCGAACTCGGCGTAGAGCTCGTCCCGCTCCTCGTCGGAGACCATCTCGAGGGTGAGCTCGTCGTGGTTCCGCAGGAACAGGCCCCACTGGCACCCCTCCGGCAGATCCGGCGTCTGGCGCAGGATGTCGGTGATGGGGTGACGGGACTCGCGCCGGGCGGCCATGAACATGCGGGGCATCAGCGGGAAGTGGAACGCCATGTGGCACTCGTCGCCGTCACCGAGGTACTCCACGACGTCCGCAGGCCACTGGTTGGCCTCGGCGAGCAGCACGCGACCGGGGAAGGACCGGTCGACCTCACGCCGCAGCCGCCGCAGGAACGCGTGCATCTCGGCGAGGTTCTCGCAGTTCGTACCCTCCCGTTCGTAGAGGTAGGGGACCGCGTCGAGTCGGAAGCCGTCGAGGCCGAGCCGCAACCAGTGGCGGACCACGTCGAGCATGGCCTCGCCGACGTCGGGGTTGTCGTAGTTGAGGTCCGGCTGGTGGTGGAAGAACCGCTGCCAGCAGTACTGGCCCCGCGCTGAGTCGAACGTCCAGTTCGACGTCTCCGTGTCGGTGAAGATCACCCGGGCGTCGGGGTACCCGGCGTCGTCGTCCCGCCACACGTCCCAGTCCGCCCGCGGGTTCGTGCGATCGAGCCGCGACTCCTTGAACCACGGGTGCTGGTCGGACGTGTGGTTCATCACGAGGTCGGCGATGATCCGGATCCCGCGCCGGTGCGCCTCCTCGATGAGGTCCACGAGTTCGTCGAGGATCCCGTAGCGCGGGTGGACGGTGAAGAAGTCGGAGATGTCGTACCCGTCGTCGCGTAGCGGCGACGCGTAGAACGGGCGCAACCAGAGGCAGTCCGCGCCGAGCCACTCGAGGTGGTCCAGCTTGCCGATGAGGCCCCGCATGTCGCCCGTGCCGTCGCCGGACGCGTCGTGGAACCCCGGCGCGGACACCTCGTAGACGACGGCCCGTCGGTACCAGGTCAGGTCGGTGGGGTCGGGAAGTCGCCCGGGCACCATGCGGTGTACCCGATACCGGTGCGGCGAACCCTGCTCGGTAGGGTCGGTCGGGTGAAGGCCCGGCACCGGTTCACCGTCCGCCCCTATCTCCCCGCGGAACTCGCCGCCCTCGACCGCCTGGCACGGAACCTGCGGTGGAGCTGGGACCGACCGACGCGCGAGCTCTTCGAACGGATCGACGCCCGGGCATGGGCGACGTACCAGGATCCGCTCCTGCTGTTGCAGGTGACCGCGCCGGAACGCCTCGACGAGCTCGCCGGCGACGCCGCGTTCCTCGCCGAGACGGACCGTCTCGACACGGCGCTCGACGCCTACCTGACCGACCCCCGCTGGTTCCAGCGGCGCGGCGACGGGTTCCGTGTGGCGTACTTCTCACCGGAGTTCGGCATCTCCGAGACGCTCCCGCAGTACTCGGGCGGTCTCGGCGTGCTCGCCGGCGACCACCTGAAGGCTGCATCGGACCTCGGCGTCGACATCGTCGGCGTCGGCCTCTTCTACACGCACGGCTACTTCCGCCAGGCGCTCTCCGTCGACGGCTGGCAGCAGGAGCGCTACCCGACGCTCGATCCGCACGCCATGGCGCTGACGCTCCTGCGGTCGGGCAGCGACGGTGCGCCACCGTTGCGCGTCGAGGTCGCTCTCGGCACGACGACAGTCGCGCTGCAGGTGTGGCGGGCGGACGTCGGACGCGTCCCGTTGTACCTGCTCGACGCGAACCTCGAGGAGAACGACCCGGCGCTCCGGGCGATCACCGACCGGCTCTACGGCGGTGACACCGAGCACCGGCTCCGCCAGGAGCTCGTGCTCGGGATCGGTGGGGTGCGGGCACTGCGCGCCATCGGTGAGCACGCCGACGTGTTCCACACCAACGAGGGCCATGCCGGGTTCCTCGGTCTCGAACGGATCCGGGAACTGGTGTGCCAGGACGGCCTGTCCTTCGACGAGGCGGTCGCCGTCACCCGTGCCGGCGGCCTGTTCACCACCCACACCCCCGTCCCCGCTGGCATCGACCGGTTCCCCCGGGAGCTGATGGAGCGCTACTTCGGCGCCTGGTGCACCACGTGCGGGGTGCCGTTCGAGGATCTGATGGCGCTCGGCCACCGCCCCGACGACGCCGACGACCGGTTCAACATGGCGGTGATGGGTCTCCGTCTCGCAGGTGCGTCGAACGGTGTGTCGCAGCTCCACGGGGACGTCAGCAGGCAGATGTTCGCCGGGTTGTGGCCCCAGGTCGCCACCCACGAGGTCCCGATCGGGTCGGTGACCAACGGCGTGCACGGCCCCTCGTGGGTCTCCGCCGAGGTCGACGGCCTGCTCGAGCGGGCGGTCGGCGCCGACTGGTCGATCGCTCCGGCGCCGGCGTGGGACGCGGTGCGTGCCGTCCCCGCAGCTGACGTGTGGTCGGCGCGCCGTGCGGGCACGGAACGGCTCGTCCGGTTCGTCCGCACTCGGCTCCGGCACGCGGCGCTCGCCGCGGGGGCGGCACCGGCGGAGGTCGCCTGGACCGACGAGGCGCTCGATCCGGACGCTCTGACGATCTGTTTCGCCCGCCGGTTCGCCACCTACAAGCGGGCGACGCTGCTCCTGTCCCAACCGGAACGCCTCCGGAGGCTGCTGCTCGAGGCCCAGCACCCGGTGCAGTTCGTCTTCGCCGGCAAGGCGCACCCGGCCGACGACGAGGGCAAGGAGTTGATCCGGCGGATCGTCACGTTCTCCCACGACCTCGGGATCCGGCACCGGTTCGCGTTCGTCGACGACTACGACATCGGCGTCGCCCGCCTCCTCTACCAGGGGGCGGACGTCTGGCTGAACACGCCACGCCGTCCGCTCGAGGCGTGCGGCACCTCCGGGGAGAAGGCGGCGCTCAACGGCGCGTTGAACTGCTCCGTGCTCGACGGGTGGTGGGCCGAGCTCTACGACGGCGACAACGGGTGGGCGGTCACGTCCGCGCCCGACGTCGACGACCTCGAGCGACGCGACGCGATCGAGGCGGAGTCCCTGTTCGGTCTGCTCGAGCAGCAGATCGTCCCGCTGTTCGCCGAACGGGACGCGGCCGGCCTGCCGGGCGGGTGGATCGACCGGATGCTGCGGGCATGGCGATCGCTCGGCCCCCAGGTGACCGCCCACCGCATGGTCCGCGACTACGTCGAGCGCTGGTACGAACCCCTCGCCGTCCGGTCGATCGCGCTGGGCCGGACCGGCCACGCCGAGGCCCGCGAGCTCGTGGCGTGGCGGCACCGGGTCGAGCAGGCGTGGCCGTCGATCCGGGTCGACCTCGCCGAGGGGCCGGCGGTGCATCTCGAGGGATCGGAGACCGTCTCGGTCGAGGCGACCGTCACCCTCGGGGGTCTCGACCCGGCCGATCTGACGGTCGAGGTGGTCCACGGCCGGATCACCCCCGACGGCACGATCGAGCTCCCGATCGTGCTCACCGCCGAGGCGTCGGGTGCATCCGACGACGATCGGCAGCGCTACCGGGCCTCGTTCCGCCCGGGCGCGGCCGGCCACTACGGCTGCACGGTGCGGGTCCTCCCCCGCCATCCCGACGTCGACCGGCACGCCCTTCCCGGGCTGATCGTGTGGGCCTGAACGCGTCGGAGGTTCAGGCGAGCTGGTCGAAGAGCCGGTCGGCGGCCGTGTAGGGGTCGATCGCGCGTGCCTCGATCGCGGCGAGGAGCTCGGCGGTCCCGGCGGAGGACCACGCCCGTTCCGCCCGTTCGAGGAGGGACTCCACGACGATCCGACGGAGTTCCTCGTCGCGTCGCTGCGCCCGCCGCCGCTCGAGGTCGCCGGCAGCGCCGAGGTGCTCGCGGTGCGCCTGCACGGCCTCCCACAGCTCGGTCACGCCATCGCCGGTCGCGCCGACCGTCGCGAGGATCGGCGGTCGCCACGCGCCACGACCGGCACGGCGTCGGTACTCCTCGGACCCTTCGGACAGCTCGAGCATCTGCTCGAGGTCACGTCGGGTGTCGTTCACCCCGGGGCGGTCCGCCTTGTTGATCACGAACAGGTCGGCGATCTCCATGAGTCCGGCCTTGTTCGCCTGCACCGAGTCACCCCAGCCGGGGTTCACGACGACGACGGTCGTGTCGGCCGCACCCGCGACCTCCACCTCGACCTGTCCGACCCCGACGGTCTCCACCAACACCCACGGGAACCCCACCGCGTCGAGGACCCGCACCGCGGCGGGCGTGGCGAGTGACAGCCCGCCGAGGTGACCACGGGTCGCCATCGACCGGATGAACACGCCACGGTCGAGGGTGTGGTCGGACATGCGTACCCGGTCGCC
>VGBO01000025.1 GCA_016870475.1 Actinomycetota bacterium
CGCCCCCGACCGCTCCCCGCCGAGGCGGGCGGCGAGGTCGGCCGTCGCGAGGAACCCGAGCCAGTCGCCGATCGCGGAGCACACCATGCCGAGCCAGAGCCGGAAGAACCGCCGCGACCCGAAGATACGCTCGACGAAGCCGACCGACGCCTCCTCGGCCGGTGACACCCCCGGGTGGTAGGCGTCCAGTTGGCCGTCGGCGGTCACGGGGCCACGTTAGGGGATGGCCTCCGCGCAGCCCGACCGGGTTCCCGACCCGGCCGACCCGCTCAGGAGGTCGGTCGCTTCCTCGCCGCGGGCTTCTTCGTCGCCGGCTTCTTCGCCGCTGGCTTCTTGGCCGCCGGCTTCTTCGCCGCCGGCTTCTTCGCCTTCGTTCCACCACCGGCGGCGATCCGGGCGCGCCGCTCGTCGAGCAGTTCGACGGCACGTTCCACCGTCAGCTCCTCGAGACGATCCCCCGTCCGCAGCGACGCGTTCGTCTCGCCGTCGGTGACGTAGGCGCCGAAGCGGCCTTCCTTCACGACCAACGGCCGACCCGACACCGGGTCCGGACCGAGCTCGGCGAGCGGTGGCTTCGCCACACCGCGGCGCCGTTCCTTCGGCCGGGCGAGGATCTCGAGGGCTTCCTCGAGGCCGATCGTCAGGAGTTGCCGCTCGGTCTCGAGGCTGCGGTTCTCGGTGCCCTTGCTGAGGAACGGTCCGAACCGCCCGTTCGCGGCGACGACCGCCTCGCCGTCGGGCGCGATCCCGACCGTTCGGGGCAGGCGGAGCAGGTCGAGGGCGTCCTCGAGCGTGACGGTCGCGATGTCCATGTCCTTGAACAGCGACGCCCGCGCCGGCTTCGCCACCTTCTTCGAACCCCGACCCGCCGACGGGGGCGGGTCGTCCCCGAGCTGAACGTACGGACCGAACCTGCCGTTCCGCACGGCAACGGTCAACCCACTCTCGGGATCGACGCCGAGGTCACGGTTGTCGCCCGGAGCAGAGATCAACTCGAGCGCACGCTCGACCGTGAGCTCATCGGGTGGCAGGTCGTCGGGGATCGTCGCCCGGTCCTCGCCCCGTTCGACGTAGGGGCCGTACTTCCCGAAGCGGGCCACGACCGGCACACCGTCCGCGTCGGCACCGAGGGGGACCGTCGACACCGCCCGGGGATCGATCTCGTCGAGGTGCTCCGTGATGGCGGTGCGCAGGCCCGGGGCATCGTCGGCACCGAGGTAGAAGCGTCGGAGCCACGGCACCATGGCCGTCTCCCCGCTCGCGATCCCGTCGAGGTCGTCCTCCATCCGGGCGGTGAACTCGTAGTCGACGAGGTCGGCGAAGTGGCGTTCGAGCATCTGCACGACCGCGAAGGCCATGAGCGTGGGGACGAGCGCTGTCCCCTTGCGCCACACGTACCCGCGATCCTGGATCGTCGACATGATCGACGCGTACGTCGACGGTCGACCGATGCCGAGCTCCTCGAGCCGCTTCACGAGCGACGCCTCGGTGTACCGGGACGGCGGCTGGGTCTCGTGCCCCCGTGGAAGGAGTTCCACGACGTCGGCCCGATCCCCTTGGGCCAACGACGGGAGCTGGCGATCCTCGTCGTCGCCGTCGTCCGCGTCGTCGACCGTCTCGACGTACACACGGCGGAACCCGGCATGCGTGATCACCGTGCCCGACGTCGAGAACCCGACCTTCCGGCCCGATGCGGTCGTCGCACCGAGCCGGGCGGTGACCGTCTCGCCGACGGCGTCGTTCATCTGCGACGCGATCGTCCGCTGCCAGATCAGCTCGTACAGCCGGGCCGGGAGCGACCGTTCGCCGAACTCTCGCCGAACCTCGTCGGGGCTGCGGAAGGTCTCGCCTGCGGGACGGATCGCCTCGTGCGCCTCCTGCGCGTTCTTCACCTTCTTGGCGTAGGTGCGCGGCGCATCGGGCAGGAACTCCCAGCCGTAGCGCCGCCCGATCTCCCCGCGGGCCGCAGCAATCGCCGTCTCCGACAGGCTGGTGCTGTCGGTCCGCATGTAGGTGATGAAGCCCTTGTCGTACAGCTCCTGCGCGGCGCGCATCGCCTGTCCCGACGTCAGGCCGAGCTTCCGGCCCGCCTCCTGCTGCAGCGTGGAGGTCATGAAGGGTGCAGCGGGTGAACGCCGGTAGGGGCGGGCCTCCACGTCGGTGACCTCGACCTCCCGTCCGCCGAGCCCCTCCACGATGCTGCGCACGGTCGCCTCGTCGAGCACGACGACGTCGGCACGGGCGGCGGCGCCGTCGGCGGTGAAGTCCTTGCCCGTCGCGACCCGTCGGTCGTCGACGGCGACGAGGCGAGCGCCGAACTCGCGGCCCTGCGCGCCGCCGGTGCGGAACGTGGCGTCGACGTCCCAGTAGGCGGCGGTCACGAACGCCATCCGCTCACGTTCGCGGTCGACGACGATCCGGACCGCGACGGACTGCACCCGACCGGCGGAACGGGCCGGCGACATCTTCCGCCAGACGACCTCGGACATCTTGAAGCCGTAGATCCGGTCGAGGATCCGTCGGGCCTCCTGGGCGTCGACGAGCTGCCGGTCGATCTCCCTCGGGTGGTCGATGGCGTGCTGGATCGCCTGCGGGGTGATCTCGTGGAACACCATGCGGCGAACCGGGATCCGGGCCGGCGGTGCGAGCGCCTCGAGCAGGTGCCAGGAGATCGCCTCACCCTCGCGGTCCTCGTCGGTCGCGAGATAGAGCTCCTCCGCGTCACGGAGCAGCTTCTTGAGGTCGGCGACCTGGCCCTTCCGATCGGCCGGGATGATGTAGTGCGGCCGGAAATCGTTGTCGACATCGACGCCGAGCACGTCCCAGCGCTTCTTGTCGCCCTCGACCTGGCTGCCGCGCTCGGGCAGGTCACGGATGTGGCCGACGGACGGCCTGACGGTGTAGTCCTCGCCGAGGAACCCGGCGATGGTCCGGGCCTTGGCGGGAGATTCGACGATGACGAGGCGGGTGCCCATTGCCGATGAGGGTACGGGCAGACTGCGCGGGACTGTCAAGCGGTCATGTCGGAATGCGGAACGCGAAGGCGAGACGGACGAGGGTTCCGCCCGGCGTCCCGACGAAGACGACCTCGTCGGCGAGCGACCGCATCAACGGGATCCCGAGCCCCCCGTCGGGGAGGTCGGAGACGTCGAGCCGCCTGCCGTCGGGGGCGACCATCCCGCCGCCCCGGTCGGTGACCTCGACGACGAGGACCCCCTCGGTGACCGCGCACCGCACGACGACCGGCGCGTCCGATCCGGTGCGCTGGTGGGCGGTGATGGCGTTCGTCACCGCCTCGGAGACGGCGAGACGGACGTCGTCGATGCGGCCCGGGTCGAAGCCGGGGGCCGTGGCGGCGATCGAGGCGACGAACGCACGCGCCGTTGCGGAGTGGGTCACCTCGGGCGGGAGTCGAACTTCTGCCGCGCGAGCGTCGAGGAGCAGGATCACTGGTCCGCCTCCGTCTCGGTCACCACGTCGACGATCCGGTCGATGCCCACGAGGAACAGCACGTCACGCACCGTGCCGGGTCGGACACGGAATCGGACGTCCGCCGCTCGGGCCCGTGCCCGCCGCACGACGCCGACGAGGACGCCGATGCCGGACGAATCGACGAAGTCGACCCCGCGCAGGTCGACCTCGACGGTTCCGTCGCCGCCCGCGGCGAACACTGCGAGCACCTGCGCCCGCGCCGCCGGCGCCGTCGCGAGGTCGAGATCACCGTGGAACCGGATCCGGGTGGACACGACATCGTCACCGCTCAGAGGTTTCTGACGTTGCACTGCGGTCTGTCCTCTCACACGACGACGACATGCGCGCTGCACGAAACGTACCCCCAGTTGGGAGACCTTCAGAGGATGTCGCCACGTGACCAACTCGAGAGAAGGGGGAGAGACGATGCTCGGTAGCGAATCCGAAGCACTCCACCCGCAGCCGGATCGCGCAGGTAGGGTCGATCGATGGACGTCGGGCGCGGCGAGGACGCACTGACCACGAGCCTGCGCACCGTCCACGTGGTGGCAAGCGGGGTCGGCATCATCGTCGGCGCCGGGATCTACGTCCTGCTCGGCCCGGCGGCGCAGGAGGCCGGCGGACTCGTGTGGTTGGCGTTCGCCGTCTCGGCGGCGATCTGCTCGCTGACGGCGCTGAGCTACGCGGAGCTCGCCGGCATGTTCCCCCGGGCCGGCGGCGAGTACGAGTACGCGAGCCATGTCTTCGGACGGCGGTCGACCTTCGTGGTGGGCTGGACGATGACCATGGGACTCGTCGTCGCGGGCGCCACCGTCGCCCTCGGTTTCGCCGAGTACGCGCGGTACTTCTGGGACGTCGAGCGCCGAATACCGGCAACCATCGTCATCATCGGCTCGGCCGCGGTCGCCGTGACCGGGGCCACCCGGTGGTCGAGGGTCGTCGTCGCGCTGAGCTCGATCAAGGTCGGCGGCCTGCTCTTCGTCACGGTCCTCGGGTTCGGTGCCACGGCTCGCGGCTCGGCGCTCGAGTCCCCGCCGGGATCGACCATGGAGGTCGCCGGCGGCGTCCTCGCCGCCGCAGCGCTCGTCTTCTTCGCGTTCATCGGTTTCGACGAGGTCGCAACCCTCTCCGAGGAGACGGCGGATCCCACCCGGACCACCCCGCGCGCGCTCCTGTGGTCGCTCGGGATCTCGGCGCTGCTCTACGTCGTGGTCGCCGTCGCCGCGGTGCGGACACTCGGCGTGGAAGCCCTGGCGAACTCCCCGCGGCCACTCACCGACATCGCGGCCACGGCGCTCGGCGACGGCGCCGGCACCACGATGGCCGTGCTCGCCCTCGTGACCACTGCGAACACCGTCATCCTCGTGCTCACGGCGGCATCGCGGATGGTGTTCGCTATGGGTCGCCGCGGCGACCTCCCGTCGCGCTGGGCACGCATCTCCGACAACGGTTCTCCGTCCACGGCGGTCGTCGCAGCGGCCGCGCTCATGGGAGCATTTGCGCTCGTCGGTGAGCTCAAGCTCATCGCGAGCGCGACCGACGTGATGATCTTCGCCGTGTTCCTCAGCGTGAACGTGATGGTCATCCGACTGCGGCGCACCGCCCCGGACCTGCCGAGGGCCTTCCGGTCGCCGTGGACGGTCGCGGCCTAGCCGGTCCTTCCCTTCGCGGGACTCGCGACGACGGTCGGGATGGCGTTGCTGCTCGAACGCACCGCGGCGCTCGTCGGGGGCGCCCTGATCGCCGGGGGGATCGTCGTCGCCGTGGTCCGGAAACCGGGCTCGGCGGAACGGCGTGGCGCCGGATCCGATGCGGAGCGCCCGTCGCCGCTCCGACCGCATGACGAGTGACGCGGTGAGCGTCCAGTCCGAACGGAGCAGGCGCAGCACGGGGACGCGCACCGGCACGCGCATGCGACCGACCACCCGGACGTCCGAGCCGTCCTCGACGGCGACGAGGTCGATCCGCTGATCATCACCGGCCGCGGTCACCGCCGCCGGTCCGTCGAGCGCTGCCCGGCGGGCCTCCTGCCGAACCCGGTGGACGAGCTGGACCTGTGCGACGACGATCACCCCGGCCTGCGCGACGAGAAGGACCATCACGAGCAGGACCGGCAGGAGCAGCGCGAACTCCACGGTCGCCTGTCCGCCGTCACGATGCCGTCGGCACATCGTCCACCACCATGTCGAAGACGCTGTCGAAGAGCTCACCGACCCGTCCGGTCGTCGTCGCCCAGGTGATGACGAGCACGGCGATCGCCGCAGCGGCGAGCAGGACCAGCGCGTACTCGACGGTCGCCTGACCGGAGTCGGTGGGAACGGGACGCGGACGACGGTGCAGGGGCATGGGATCTCCTTCGGTGGCAGGCCGCCGACGATGCCGACGGACGAGATGACGCACGGCGCCCTTACCCGGGGAGGGTGAGGCCGTCGAGGCTCGTGACGACGAGGGGGACGACGGCGACGAGGACGAATGCCGGCAGCACACCCCCGACGAGGGGAAGGAGGAGGCGCACGGGGATGCGTCGCGCCCGTTGCTCGAGGTCGCGGCGTCTCGCCGCGCGGAGCTCGGCGCCGAGCTGTTCGACCGGGCCGAGAACGGGCGCTCCTCCGGCGGCGTCGTGCAGCACGCCGAACAGCCTCCGGATGGGACGGGGGGCACCGGGCGCACCGGCGCGCAGCGCCTCGGTGATCGCCCACCCGGCAGCGGCGCGGTCCGCGACCTCGCGCAGCGCCCTCTCGGCCGGCCCGGAACACCACGGGAGCACCTCGCCGATCGCCACACGCACGGTGCTCCCTCCGGCGAATGCGAGCCCGAGGAGCTCGACGACCTCGAGCGTCGAGGCGAGCTCCCCCTCGACATCCGGACGGCGGACGAACCGCCCGACCCACCCACGGTCGCCCATCAGCCCGCCACCCCGGCCACGATGCGACGCATGGCGAGCACGGCCGCCGCATCGAGCACTGCTGCGGCGCCGAGGCACGACCAGCCGAGCGGTGTGGTGAAGAGCAGGGTGCGGACGTCCGGATCCCCGGCGACGAGGACCGCGGACACGAGCAGCGGTGCGACCATGAGCACCCGGGCCGAGGCCCTCGCCTGCGTCGCCTCGACGGTCGCCGCGGCGACGGCCTCGACCCGCATCCGCACGACGGCGGCGAGGCGCTCGACCGCCTCGGCGGACACGCCGCCGGATCGGATCTGGAGCGTGCACGCGGCGACGACGAACCGCAGGGTGGACGACTCGGCCCCCGACGAGGCCGCCCACTGTCGAAGGGCCTCGTCCGCCGGATCACCTCGCTGAAGCGACGCCGCCACGGCGCGCACCATCGTGGTCGCGTCGTCGCCGAGACCGTCCACGGACTCCCCGAACGCCGTAGGGAAGGATGCACCGGAGCGCAGCGACCGGGCGACCCCGTCGAGCAGGTCGATGAGCACCACCTCGTCATCGGCCCGTCGCGTGCTCATCGCAACGCCGTTGCGTCGACCACGTCGGCGACGCGGCGCCGACCGTCGCCGTCGCGGACGAGTTGGACCACGAGGCCGACTGCGCCGACGACCTGCTCACGAGCGAACGCCGGCACGGTCGAGGGCTCCCCGAGGACGGCCATCGCCTCGAGGCGGCGGAGCACGTCGCGCGGCGAGTTGGCATGACACGTCGACATCGACCCGCGGTGCCCCGAGTTCATCGCCTGCGCCATGTCGAGCACCTCCCCGCCCCGCACCTCGCCGACGACGATGCGGTCGGGTCGCATGCGAAGCGCGTTCCGGACGAGCGTGCGGACGGGCACGTCCCCGACACCGTCGGCGTTCGGCCGCCTCGTCTCGAGCCGAACGACGTGGGGGTGGTCGAGACGGAGCTCGGCGACGTCCTCGACCGTCACGATCCGCTCGTCGTGCGGGATCGCCCGGGCGAGAGCGTTCAGGAACGTGGTCTTGCCGGTCGCCGTCCCGCCGGCGACGACGACGTTCGCCCTCTGCTGCACGGCGACCTCGAGCCGTCGCGCGGTCGCCGCATCGGTGAAGTCGACCACCCGAGCGGCAGGGAGGGTGAACCGCCGGATCGTGATGCAGGGCCCGTCGGGCGCCACCGGAGGAAGCACGACGTTGGCGCGCGAGCCGTCGGGTAGGCGGACGTCGGCGAGCGGGCTCGCCCGGTCGACCCGGACACCCGCCGGCCCCACGACCCGCTCCACGAGCCGTTGCAGTTCGGTCGGCGCGAGCCGCAGCGCGAGCCGCTCGAGCCGCCCTGCCCGTTCGATCCAGACCTCCGGTCCGTTGACCATGAGCTCCGACACCGTCGGGTCGGCGAGGAGCGGGTCGAGGGGCCCGAAGCCCACGAGTGGGACCCGCCGTTGGTCAGGCGACATCGGCGAGGGGGGTGGCGAGCGCCCGGGGTGGGCGGCTGAGCAGGAGTCCCGCGTCGACCACCCGTGCGACCGCCGGGTCGACGGGGACGACGGCCACCACCGGCGCACCGAGCACCCCTTCGACGTCGCGAACGCCGAGCGCCCGCCCGGCCTCGGTGACGAGGACCACGCCGTCGGGCTGCCACGGCGCGGCCACGGCCCGACGCAACGCGAGGATGCAGGGGCGCACGACGAGCAAGGACCGGGCCGCCGCGCCCAGCGCTGCCGCGGCGACTCCGTCACCGGGGACCGGTCTGCCGCAGTCGACGACGACAGCACGGTCGTCGGCGGCGAGGTGCCCGACGAAGCGCGCCGCCCGGTCGCCGCTCGGCAAGGGCCCCTCGCCCCGAGGCAGGAGCGCGAGGCCGTCCGCGACGGTGACCTCCACCGATCGGGCCGGTTCCGAGCACCCGAGGATGCAGGGCTGATCGCCCTCGAGATCGACGAGCAGCGCCCCACCCCGAGCACGTCGGGCCATGGCGAGCGCCGCTGCGACCACCGACACCCCGCTGCCACCCTTGACCGACCAACAGACCGTGAGCACGGCCACCTCCCGACACCGACGCCGGCCACCGCTGGAGGATGGAACACGACGAACACGGAAAATACTGGGAAGGGATGGAAAGTATCGTCGAGCTCCTCGGGTCCGTCAAGCGTCGGGCCGCTAGCCTCCGGGACGGAGGTGTCCGGGTACCTGGTGGGCTCCCCCGCCTTCAAAGCGGGTGGGACGGGCGATCCCCGTCCGGCGGGTTCGATTCCCGTCCACCTCCGCCACAGTGCGTCGGCCGGAGTTCGGGCCGCCCGCTCCGCTGTCCGGTAGAACGTGCCCCGACGTGTCGTGCGTCGACGACGAGGGGGACGGATGGGCCTGCAGAAGGTGTTGGTGGCGAACCGCGGCGAGATCGCCATCCGGATCGCCCGTGCGGCGACCGATCTCGGCATCGCGACCGTCGTCGTGCACCCCGACGACGATCGGGCGTCGCTGCACACCCGGGCAGGCGACGAATGCCGCCGACTCGCGGGCCGCGGCGCGGCCGCCTATCTCGACATCGCCCAACTCGTCGCCGTCGCCGTCGATGCGGGCTGCGACGCCGTGCATCCCGGCTACGGCTTCCTCGCAGAGAACGCGGCGTTCGCCACGGCGTGCGAGGCCGCCGGGCTCCGGTTCGTGGGACCGACGCCGGCGATGCTCGAACTGTTCGGCGACAAGGTCGCCGCACGAGACCTCGCCGACCGGTGCGGCGTGCCGACGCTCGGGGGCACCTCGGGGCCGACCGACCTCGCCACGGCGACGGCGTTCCTCGAAGCGCTCGGCCCGAACGGTGCCGTCATGGTGAAGGCGCTCGCCGGAGGCGGAGGCCGCGGCATGCGGCCCGTCACCGCCGTCGCCGACCTCGCCGAGGCCATGGAACGCTGCCGTTCCGAAGCACAGGCGGCGTTCGGGAACGGTGCCGTCTACGTCGAACGGTTCGTCCCCCGCGCCCGACACGTCGAGGTCCAGCTCGTCGGTGACGGCACCGGGGCCGTCGCCCACCTGTGGGACCGCGAGTGCAGCCTGCAGCGGCAACGGCAGAAGGTCGTGGAGATCGCTCCGGTGACCGAGTTGTCCGACGGCGTCCGCGCACGGATCCTCGACGCGGCGACGCGCCTCGCCGCCGCTGTCGACTACCGGAGCCTCGGCACCGCCGAGTTCCTCGTCGACGCGCCCGCCGACGGTGACGACGTCGACGTCGCGTTCATCGAGCTGAACGCCCGCGTCCAGGTCGAGCACACCGTGACCGAGGAGGTCACCGGCGTCGACCTCGTCGCCACCCAACTCCGCCTCGCCGGAGGCGAGACGCTCGCCTCGCTCGGCCTCGACCAGGCATCGGTCCCTGCCCCGCGCGGGGTCGCCGTGCAGGTTCGGGTGAACCTCGAGACCATGCAGGCCGACGGCACGGCCCGACCGTCCGGCGGCGTGCTGACCCAATTCGACCCGCCATCCGGTCCGGGGGTGCGCACCGACACCTACGGCTACGCCGGGTACGCGACGAGTCCGAGCTACGACTCGCTCGTCGCGAAGGTGATCGCGCACGCTCCGGACCGCACGGCGGCGCTGCGGCGGGTCGGGCGGGCCCTCGACGAGTTCCGCATCGAGGGGGTGCAGACGAACATCGGGTTCCTGCGCGTCCTGCTCGAGGCCCCCGAGGTCGTCGGCGGCGATGTCCACACCCGCACCGTCGACGAGGCCGTTCCCGCGCTGCTCGCCGCCGCTGCCGCGGGCACGCCCCGCCACTTCGCCACCGAGGCCGCTGCGCCATCCGGGCTCGCCGGCACGCGGGTGGCGAGCGACGACCCGCTCGCGGTCCTCGCCCTCGGCAAGTCCGGGACGCCGTCGGCACCGGCAGCGCCGGCCGCCCCTCCGGCCGCAGCCGCCGCCGTCGGCCCCGACGGCACCGTCGCCGTCGCTGCCCCGCTGCAGGGAACGATCGTGAGCGTCGGCGTCGAGGTCGGCCAGGAGGTCGCTGCGGGCCAGCAGGTGCTCGTGATGGAGTCCATGAAGATGGAGCACGTCATCGCGGCGGAGGTGAGCGGCGTCGTGCGCATGATCGCCGTCGCGTCGGGTGACGCCGTCTACGAGGGGCACGGCCTGCTGTTCATCGAGGAGGGCGACGTGTCGGTGTCCGCCGATCTCGACGCCGACGCCGTCGACCTCGACCACATCCGGCCCGATCTCGCCGAGGTGATCGCCCGCCACGCGCACGGGCTCGACGAGAACCGTCCCGATGCGGTCGCCCGCCGTCGCCGCACCGGCATGCGGACCGCACGCGAGAACGTCGCCGACCTCGTCGATGACGGGTCCTGGATCGAGTACGGGGCGCTCACCGTTGCCGCCCAGCGGTCACGGCGAACGGTCGAGGACCTCATGGAGAACACGCCGGCGGACGGCATGCTCGCCGGGGTCGGTTCGGTGAACGGCGACCAGTTCGGCGAGGACGGCTCGCAGGCGGTCGTGATGTCCTACGACTACACGGTCCTCGCCGGTACCCAGGGGTTCTTCAACCACTACAAGAAGGACCGGATGATGGAGCTCGCCCGCGACTGGCGGCTCCCGGTCGTGTTCTTCGCGGAAGGCGGCGGCGGGCGCCCCGGTGACGTCGACGTGATCTCGGGCGGCGGCCTCGACGTGACCACGTTCCACACCTGGGGTCAGCTCTCGGGCACCGTGCCGCTGGTGGGCATCACGACCGGCCGATGCTTCGCCGGCAACGCCGTGATCCTCGGCTGCTGCGACGTCGTCATCGCCACCGAAGGGTCGAACATCGGCATGGGCGGCCCGGCGATGATCGAGGGCGGTGGGCTCGGCGTCTACCGGCCGGAGGAGGTCGGTCCGCTCTCGGTGCAGGTCCCCAACGGGGTCGTCGACATCGTCGTGCGCGACGAGGCGCACGCCGTCGAGGTCGCCAAGCAGTACCTCTCCTACTTCCAGGGCCGCACGGCGGACTGGGAGGAGCACGACCAACGGGAACTGCGGCACATCGTGCCGGAGAACCGCCTCCGCATCTACGACGTCCGCAAGGTCATCGACACGATGTTCGACGTGGGGTCGGTGCTCGAGATCCGACGCGGCTTCGGGCACGGCATGGTCACCGCGTTCGCACGGATCGAAGGTCGGCCCGTCGGGGTCATCGCCAACGACCCGTCGCACCTCGGCGGCGCGATCGACAGCGACGCCGCCGACAAGGCCACCCGGTTCATCCAGCTCTGCGACGCGTTCGACCTGCCGATCGTCTCGTTGTGCGACACCCCCGGCAACATGGTCGGCCCCGAGTACGAGAAGCTCGCGCTCGTCCGCCACTGCTGCCGCATGTTCGTGACCGCTGCGTCGGTCACCGTGCCGTTCTTCACGATCGTGCTGCGCAAGTCCTACGGCCTCGGCGCCCAGGGCATGGCCGCAGGCAGCATGAAGACCCCGTTCTGGGCCGTGTCGTGGCCGACGGGCGAGTTCGGCGGAATGGGGCTCGAGGGTGCCGTCAAGCTCGGGTTCCGCAAGGAGCTCGAAGCGGTCGAGGAGCCGGCGGAACGCCGGGCGCTCTACGACAAGCTCGTCGCGAAGATGTACGAGAACGGCAAGGCGGTCAACACGGCGATGATCTTCGAGATCGACGCCGTCGTCGATCCGGCCGAGTCCCGCCACTGGATCCTGTCCGGGCTCCGCTCCGCTCCCGTCCCCCACTGGCGGGCACGCGAGACACCGAAGCGGCCCTGCGTCGACACCTGGTGACCTCCGGCGGGTTCACCGAACCGAAACAATCGGGAAACTGCGTCGAAAACGCCACCGGCCACAATCATTGCTGCGGGTAGCCCCGGCATCGGCCGGCCCCGTGGTCCCCGGAAGGAGCGAACCGTGCCGAAACTCATCACCGCCATCGTGAAGCCGTTCAAGCTGGACGATGTCAAGGCTGCGCTGCAGCAGGCCGGCGTGACCGGCATGACGGTCACGGAGGTCCAGGGCTTCGGCCGCCAGGGCGGACACACCGAGGTGTACCGCGGCGCCGAGTACCAGGTCGACTTCCAGCCCAAGGTCCGCATCGAGATCGTGTGCGCCGCCTCGGAGGTCGACAGCGTGATCGAGGCGGTCAGCGGCGCCGCCCGCACCGGCAAGATCGGCGACGGCAAGGTCTGGGTCACCGAGGTCGAGCGCGTCGTGCGGATCCGCACCGGCGAGATGGGCGACGACGCCGTCTGATCGTTCCGATCGACGGATTCTGAAGGTCCTGCGGCGTGGGTGATCCGCCGCAGGACCTTCGCGTTCACATTCCCGAAACAAATCGGAAACCGACGGGTAACGGCATGTCGGCAGACTGCCTGCCAGCGTCCGGGGTAGCCCCGGCGCCAGGAGGTGGGACGTGGACATCGACTCCGGGGCGACTGCGTGGGTACTGACGTCGTCGGCGCTCGTGCTCTTCATGACACCGGGCCTGGCGTTCTTCTACGGGGGCATGGTCCGCTCGAAGAACGTGCTCGGCATGCTCATGCAGAACGTTTTCTCCATGGGTGTCGTCAGCGTGCTCTGGGTCGCCGTCGGGTTCAGCCTGGCGTTCGGTGACGGCGGCAGCCTGATCGGCGACTTGTCCCTCGCCGGCCTCGGTGACCTCGGCCGTGAGGGGTTCACGCTCCCCGGCTACGTCGACGATCTCGCGCTCACGATCCCGCCGGTGGCGTTCGCGATCTTCCAGATGATGTTCGCGGTGATCACGCCGGCACTGATCACCGGCGCCGTGGCGGACCGCATGCGCTTCGCGGCGTACGCCGTGTTCATCGCGGCGTGGTCGCTGCTCGTCTATGCGCCGGTCGCACACTGGGTCTTCAGCCCGACCGGCTGGCTGTTCGCCCTCGGAGCGCTCGACTTCGCGGGCGGTGCCGTCGTGCACATCAACGCCGGTGCCGCTGCCCTCGTGCTCTGTCTCGTGCTCGGACGCCGCAAGGGCTGGCCGGCGACACCGATGCCGCCCCACAACCTGCCCTTCACGGTGCTCGGCACCGGCATCCTGTGGTTCGGATGGTTCGGGTTCAACGCGGGGTCGGCCCTCGGTGCGAACGGCCTCGCCGCCCAGGCGTTCCTCAACACGAACACGGCCGCCGCCGCCGGCATGCTCGGGTGGCTCGTGGTCGAGCGCGTGCGCACCGGCCATGCGACGACCCTCGGTGCGGCGTCGGGTGCCGTGGCCGGTCTCGTGGCCATCACCCCCTGCGCCGGGTTCGTCGGGGGAACCTCTGCGATCGCCATCGGTGCGGTGGCCAGTGGGCTCTGCTTCCTCGCGATCAGCCTGAAGACGAAGCTCGGCTACGACGACAGCCTCGACGTGGTCGGCGTCCATCTCGTCGGCGGGCTCGTCGGTTCGCTGCTGCTCGGGGTGTTCGCCGACACGAGCGTGAACTCCGCCGCCGCCGACGGCCTGCTCTTCGGCGGTGGCGCGACGCTCCTCGGCAAGCAGGTCGTGGCGAGCGTCGTGACGTTCGCCTACTCGGCGGTCGTCACCCTGGTGCTCGCAAAGCTGATCGACCTGACGATCGGTCTGCGGGTGTCCGGCGAGGACGAGGACCGCGGGCTCGACGTCAGCCAGCACGCCGAGGTCGCCTACAACATGTAGTTTCCGGGTTCCCGTGAAGGAGGCAACCGTGCAGAAGATCGTGACCGCCGTCGTGAAGCCGTTCAAGCTCGACGACGTCAAGGCTGCGCTGCAACAGGCCGGTGTGACCGGCATGACGGTGACGGAGGTCCAGGGCTTCGGCCGCCAGGGCGGGCACACCGAGGTGTACCGCGGCGCCGAGTACCAGGTCGACTTCCAACCCAAGGTCCGCATCGAGGTGGTCTGTGCAGCCGACCGGGTCGATCAGGTGATCGACGCGATCAGCCAGGGAGCCCGTACCGGCAAGATCGGCGACGGCAAGGTCTGGGTCACCGAGGCCGAGCGCGTGGTGCGGATCCGCACCGGCGAGATGGGCGACGACGCGATCTGACCCTGTGGGCCGGCGCGCCTCCCGCTGCTCAGACGGCGAGGAGGTCGCGGGCCCCGGTGTCGGAGCTCGGGTGCCGCAGCTTCGACATCGCACGCGCCTCGATCTGGCGGATCCGCTCACGCGTCAGGTTGAAGTGCTCGCCGACTTCCTCGAGCGTTCGGGGCTCACCGCGGTCGAGACCGAAGCGGAGCTTGAGGATCTCACGCTCCCGTTCGTCGAGCGGGGCGAGCAGACGGCTGATCTCCTCGGGGAGCAGTGCCGTGGCGGCGACCTCGAAAGGTGATTCCGCCGAGCGGTCCTCGACGACGTCGCCGAGCTCGGCGTCGCCGTCCTCACGCAGCGGTTCGGAGAGCGAGAGCGGCTCGGCGGCGAAGCGCAGCGCCTCGGTCACCTTGTCCTCGGGCATCTCGACCTCGGCCGAGAGCTCGGCGAGCGTCGCCGGACGTCCGAGCTTGAGCTCGAGGCGTGCACGAGCCTTCTGGAGACGGGCGAGGGTGTCGCCGGCGTGCACAGGCAGACGGATGGTCCGGCCCGTGTTCGCGATGCCACGGGTGATCGCCTGGCGGATCCACCACGTCGCGTAGGTCGAGAACTTGAACCCCTTGCGCCAGTCGAACTTCTCGACGGCGTGCATGAGGCCGAGGTTGCCCTCCTGAATCAGGTCGAGCAGCGGCAGGCCGGACGCCTGGTACTTCTTGGCGATCGACACCACGAGCCGGAGGTTCGACTGCACGAACGTGCGCTCGGCGTCCTCACCGGTGCGGACGAGCCGACGGAGCTCGCGCTTGCGCGCGGCGGTGGCGTCGGTGGCGCTGTCGAGTTCGGTGCGGGCCTGCACACCGTTCTCGATCTGCTGGGCGAGGCGCACCTCGTCGTCCTTGGTGAGCAGCGGATACTGCCCGATGTCGGTGAGGTAGAGACGGACGAGGTCTTCCTCGTCCCGCTCGACGCGCTCCTTCGGCAAGGTGCAACCTCTCTACAGCCGGATGACGTGCGTAGTCACGATACCGATCCGGTCAACCCTTTCCACGGGCCGGGACCCGCGGCGAGACCACGTCGGACCTCAGCGCAGACTCGCCGCTTCCACATCGGCGCAGGCTGCGGCTGCGATGGCGGCGTCGGCGGCGGTTCGGACACACCGGTGGAGTTCCCCAACGGCAGCGGCCCAATCCTCGACCTGGTCGTTGCGCACACCACGGAGCGCGCGCACGTAGGGACGCTCGGTGAGGGTGGCGGCGTCGAGCCACCGGTCGTAGGCCGCGATCCGGGCCGGCACGACCACCCGGTACAACGCCGCGAGTCGCGGGACCGTGTCGTCGAGGCGGGCGAGCGCCTCGAGCATCGGTGCGTCGGGGCCGGGCCGGACGAGCGTCGAGGCGGGCGGGACGTAGGCAGAGGGGAAGAGCTCCTCGAGTCGCGCCGCTCGCCAGGCGTGTCGCAGGCTCGCTTCGGCGAAGCACGCCTTCACCGCCGGCTCCGGCGTCGACGGCACCCACGACCCGACGATCTCGAACAGGCGGCGCTCACCCCAGCACCACACACCGAGCACCTGCGCCAACTCCTGCAGCGTCATCCGCCGTACCGGTTCGTGATCGGGAGGCGTCGGTCCTTGCCGAAGGCCTTCGTCGAGATCCGGGCGCCCGGCGCCGTCTGCCGACGCTTGTACTCGGCGAGCACGATCAGTCGGGCGATCCGTTCGACCACGGCGCGGTCGAAGCCCGCGTCGACGAGTTCGTCCACCGACCGGTCGTCGTCGACGAACCCGTCGATGATCGGATCGAGCACCTCGTACGGCGGCAGGCTCTGGTCGTCACGCTGGTCGGGTCGCAACTCCGCCGAGGGCGGCTTGGTGAGCACCGACACCGGGATCACCGGGGCACCGTCCCGCTCGTTACGCCACCGGCACAGCTCGTACACGAGCAGCTTCGGCACGTCCTTGATCACCGAGAAGGCCCCGGCCGTGTCGCCGTAGAGGGTCGCGTACCCGACCGCCGACTCCGACTTGTTCGACGTCGTGAGCACCAGCCAGCCGAACTTGTTCGACAACGCCATCAGGGTGACGCCGCGGAGGCGTGACTGCAGGTTCTCCTCGGTGAGATCGGCACCACGCCCGGCGAAGCTCGGCGCGAGCATCGACTCGAAGGCGCGATGCGCCTCGTCGATCGGGATCGTCCGGGCCTCGATGCCGAGCGCCGCGGCGAGCGCCTCGGCGTCGGCGACGGAGTGGTCCGAGGAGTAGCGGGACGGCATCAGCACGCCGTGCACGCGGTCCGGACCGAGCGCATCCGCTGCGATCGCCGCGACGAGCGACGAGTCGACCCCGCCGGACAGGCCGATGACCACGTCGCTGAACCCGTTCTTGCGGACGTAGTCACGGGTCGCGAGCGTCAGTGCGGCGTAGACCTCCGCGACGGGGTCGAGCGGGTCGGCGACGACGTTCGCCGAGCGGGGCCGACCCTCGACGGCGTCGGTCACCGGGACGAGCGGCAGCGGGGCTGCGTCGGGACGGTGCCTCGGGTCCACGAGCCGCTTGCGGTACACCGGCCGGATCTCGAGCTCGGTGACGGCGACGTGCTCGAGGAACTGCGGGGACCGGGCGACGAGCTCACCGTCCGCGTCGACGACGAAGGAGCCGCCGTCGAAGACCAGTTCGTCCTGACCGCCGACGAGGTTCACGTACACGATCGCCGCGCTGGCGTCCGCCGCCCGGGTCGCGATCATCCGCTCACGATCGGACGCCTTGCCCCGGTGGTAGGGCGACGCGTTCAGGCTCAGCACGAGGTGCGCCCCACCCGCGGCGGCACGGGCGATCGGCCCGGCCGGCGCCCACGCGTCCTCGCAGATCGTCACCCCGACCGGAACACCCGCCACGACGAAGAGCGGCTGGTCGACGTCACCCGGCGTGAAGTACCGCTGTTCATCGAACGGCCCGTAGTTCGGCAGGAGCTGTTTGCGCACGATCCCGTGCACGCGCCCGTCCGCGCAGACGGCGGCGGCGTTCCCGAGCGCGTCCCCACCGTCGACGAACCCGACGACCGCCACGCACCGACCGGTCGCTGCGGCGACCCTGTCGAGCGCCGCGAGGTTCGCCTCGACGAACGCCGGACGGAGGACGAGATCCTCGGGCGGGTACCCGGTCAGCGTCAGTTCGGGGAACACGGCGAGGTCGCAGCCGGCCGACTCCGCCTCCGTGAGCGCCGCGACGACCGCGGCGACGTTGCCGTCGAGGTCACCGACGACGGTGTCGAGCTGGCACGTCGCGACACGGATCCTGCGGGAGGATGACACGTCCGCCAGCGTACGCCAGCGGCCGCCGCGCCAGAATGGTGCCCATGGAGAACGACCGGTCAGCAGCAGGACGACGCCGAGCCGACGAGTACGTCCTGCGCACCGTCGAGGAGCGCTCGGTTCGGTTCATCCGGATGTGGTTCACCGACGTCCAGGGTTCGCTGAAGTCGTTCGCGATCACGCCGGCGGAACTCGAGGTCGCCTTCGACGAGGGCATGACCTTCGACGGATCGGTGATCGAGGGGTTCTCGCGGGTGCAGGAGGCCGACATGGTCGCCCGCCCCGATCCGACCACCTTCGAGCTGCTCTCCTGGCGCAAGGACGACGAGCCGGTGGCGCGCATGTTCTGCGACATCCTCGACCAGTCCGGCGCCACCTTCGCCGGCGACCCGCGTCAGGTCCTCAAGCGCAACCTCGCCCGCGCCCGCGCCGCCGGGTTCACCCTGCACGTCAGCCCGGAGATGGAGTTCTTCTACCTCCGTTCCTCCGAGGGCACGCCGGAACCGGTCGACCGGGTCGGCTACTTCGACCAGAACGCACCGGAGGCGACTGCCGGGCTGCGGCGGAACACCATCCTCACGCTCGAGGCGATGGGCATCCCGGTGGAGAGCAGCCACCACGAGATCGCCCCCGGCCAGCAGGAGATCGACCTGCGCGCCACCGACGCGCTCACCATGGCCGACTCGATCATCACCTTCCGGACCGCCGTGAAGGAGGTCGCCCACCAGTTCGGGGTGTACGCGACCTTCATGCCGAAGCCGATCCGTGGCGTGAACGGTTCCGGCATGCACACCCACCTCTCGCTGTTCGAGGGCGACGTCAACGCGTTCGCCGCGCCGGACGATCCGTTCGGGTTGACCGCGGTCGGCCGGTCCTTCATCGCCGGACTCCTCCATCACGCCGCCGCGATGACCGCGGTAACGAACCCGTGGGTGAACTCCTACAAGCGGCTCGTCGCCGGCTTCGAGGCTCCCGTGCACATCTGCTGGGCGCGCAACAACCGGTCGGCGCTCGTGCGGGTGCCGCCGGTGCCCGCCGCCAAGGCGGCGTCCACGCGCGTGGAGTACCGGGCCCCGGACCCGGCGTGCAACCCCTACCTCGCTCTCTCGGTCATGCTCGCCGCCGGTCTCGACGGCATCGAACGGGGCCTCGAGCTCCCCGTCGAGGCAGCGGACAACCTCTACGCCCTCGGCGAGGAGGAGCTCGCAGCGCTCGGGGTGCGGTCGCTCCCACGCACCCTCGGCGAAGCGGTCACCGAGCTCGAACGCTCGGACCTGCTGCGCGAGGCCCTCGGCGAGCACACGTTCGAGCACCTGCTGCGGAACAAGCGGCGAGAGTGGGCGGAGTACTGCGCCGAGGTGACGCCCTACGAGCTCGACCGGCACCTCGGAGTGCTCTGAGTGCTCGACGCGATCGTCCGCGACGCCGGTGACCCACGATGGGTCGCCGTCGTCGTCGAACGACTCGCATCCGCGGACCCGACGCTCGGCGCCCGCCTCCGCGACGACGAGCACGTCGCCCGTGCCGTGGTCGCCCTCGCGGATGCATCCCGGTCGCTGACCGAGGCCGTCCTGCGCGACCCGTCGCTGCTCGCCGTCGTCGAAGACCTCACCGAGCGCGAGCCGGCGGAACGGCGCGACGAGGTGCTCGCCCTCCTGCGTACGCCGGGTGCCGACGCCGGCGCCGTGCTCCGACGGTGGAAGCGGCAGGAGTTCGTGCGGGTCGCCCTGCGGGACCTCCTCGGCCTCGCCGACCTCGCCGTCGTGGCCCGGGAGGTGTCCGACATCGCCGACGCCTGCCTCGGCGGAGCACTGGTCGCCGCCGCGCCGACGCAGCCGTTCGCCATCCTCGCGATGGGCAAGCTCGGGGGACGGGAGCTGAACTACGCGAGCGACGTCGACGTGCTCTTCGTGCACGAGGGCGACGAGTTCACCGCCGTGCGCACCGCCCGTCGGGTCATCGCGCTGATGTCCGACCAGACCGTCGACGGGATCGTGTTCCGCACCGACGCCGACCTGCGACCCGACGGCAAGGTCGGCGCCCTGTCCCGGACCGTCGCCGCCTACCGGGCGCACTACGCCGAACGGGCGCTCGCCTGGGAACGCCAGGCGCTGCTCAAGTCGAGGTTCTGCGCCGGCGACGTCGACCTCGCCGTCACCTGGTTCTCCGCCACACGCCCGGCACTGTGGGAGGCCCCGCTGGCCGACGACGACGTGCGGTCGATCCGGGCGCTCAAGGCCCGCGCCGAAGGCCTGCTCGAACGTGCCGGAACCTTCGAGCGCGAGGTGAAGCGCGGCCGGGGCGGGATCCGCGACATCGAGATCGCCGTCCAGCTCCTGCAGCTCGTGCACGGCCGGCACGACCCGGCGATCCGCTCGGCGACGACCCTCGACGCGCTCGCCCAGCTCGCGCGCAACGGCTACGTCGACCGCGACGACGCAGAACACCTCGACGTCGCCTACCGCTACCTGCGCACCGTCGAACACCGACTGCAGCTCGAGGGCGAGCATCAGGTCTACGCTCTCCCGGCGGACGACGCAGGGCTCGACCGGCTCGCGCGGGTCCTCGGCTACCGCGACACCGCAGCGGCGACCGCACGGGAACAGTTCGAGGCGACGCACCGACGCCATCAGGCGTCGGTGCGCTCCATCCACGAGCGCCTCTTCTTCCGCCCGCTGCTCGAGGCGCTCGCCGGGACCCGCCCCACCGACGGCGCGGCGCTCGCCGAGCAACTCGCTGCATTCGGGTTCCGTGATCTCGCTGCGACACGGGCCGCTGTGGAGGAGCTGACCATGGGCCGCGGCCGCAACGCCACCCAGCTCCGCCTCCTCCTGCCCGGGCTCCTCGAGGCCCTCTCCGTCGCCCCGAACCCCGACCTCGGCCTCCTGCAGCTGCGGGTCGTGCTCGATGGGCCGGTACGGGCGACCGCGGTCGTCCCGGTGCTGCGGGAGTCGCCGGTCGCCGGTGAACGACTCTGTCGGGTGCTCGGGTCGTCGAAGCTGATCGGGCAGGCGATCCGCCGCCAACCCGACTTCGTCGCCGAACTTGCCGAGGACGAGATCCTCTCCCCCCGGGACGCCGCCGAACTCCGTGAGGACGCCGTCGAGACGCTCCGCTGGCGGTCCGACGACGACGCCGCCCGCCAGGACGGCCTGCGCCGGTTCAAGCGCCGCGGCGAGCTCCGAGTGGCGACCCGCGACGTGCTCGGCATGGCCGACGTCGAACAGGTCGGCCGGGAGCTCGCCGACCTCGCCGACGCCGCGCTCACCGGCGAGCTCGCCGCACTCGCCCCCTCGGTGCCGATGGCCGTCGTGGGGATGGGCAAGCACGGCGGACGCGAGCTCGGTTACCCCTCCGATCTCGACGTGCTGTTCGTCCATGCCGGCGACCGGACCGCTGCGGAGGCGACCGCTGCCCGTCTGCTCGCCGACGTCGGCGCCCTCACCGCCGAGGGACGGGCGTGGGAGATCGACGCGCGCCTCCGGCCGGAGGGGTCGAGCGGCCTCCTCTCCCGCACGATCGACTCGTACCGCGAGCACCACCGGTCGCACGCGCTGCTGTGGGAACGCCAGGCGATGACCCGCGCCCGCGTCGTCGCCGGCGACCCGGCGCTCGCCGTCGAGTTCGCCGCGCTCCGCGACGAGGTGGCGTTCGGACGCGGACTCACTGCCGAGGAGTCCGCCGAGATCGGGCACATGCGCAACCGGGTGCGAACCGAACGGTTCCGGCGCGGCGAGGTCCCGGCCCGGCACCTCAAGCTCGGCCCCGGCGGTCTCGCCGACATCGAGTTCGCCACCCAACTGCTGCAACTCCGTCACGGCCGGGAGGTCCCGGCGGTTCGCGACCCGGGGACTCTCCCGGCCCTTCGGGCCCTCGGGGAGGCGGGCGTGCTCGCAGCAGGCGACGTCGAGGTGCTCGTCGAAGCCCACCGGTTCTGTTCCCGCGCCCGCAACGCTCTCCACCTGCGCGGTGCGGTGAACGCCGATCAGCTCCCCGCTCGGGACGAGGAACTCGTCGACCTCGGACGGCTGCTCGGCATCGACGGACCGGCTGCGACGGCCGTCGCGGCGGTGCACGCCGACCGGTGCGGCGCCGCCGCCGCGGTCGTCGACGCCCTGTTCGCCTGAACGCCGGCGACGGTGCCGGCCCCCGGCCGGTAGCGTCGTCGGCATGGCCGAGCGCAACCTCATCCACCTCGAGGTCGAAGAGCACTACGCCGCCGCCGCCCGGACCGCCGCCGCGGGCGGTGCCGCCTGCTGTGGCGAAGACGAGCGCACGTGGGGCGCCGTGCACTACGACACGGTCGCCGACGAACTCGGTTCGTTGCCCGACGCCGTCGCACTCGCAAGCCTCGGATGCGGGAACCCGACTGCGGTCGCCGAGCTGCGGGCCGGTGAGGTGGTCCTCGACCTCGGGTCCGGCGGCGGCATCGACGTGCTGCTGTCGGCACGCCGGGTCGGACCGACCGGTCGGGCGATCGGCGTCGACATGACCGACGACATGCTCGAGCTGGCGCGTCGCAACGCGACCGAGGCCGGGGCGACGAACGTCGAGTTCCGCAAGGGCCACATCGAGGAGCTCCCCGTCGAGGACGGCAGCGTCGACGTGATCATCTCGAACTGCGTGATCAACCTCGCCGCCGACAAGGACGCCGTGTTCGGCGAGATGTTCCGGGTGCTCCGGCCGGGTGGGCGTGTCGGCGTCAGCGACGTCGTGACCGAGGACCGCCTCTCCGCCGAGGAGCGCGTCGCACAGGGTTCCTACGCCGGCTGCATCGCCGGCGCCCTGCCCGTCGCCGCCTACACGGCCGGTCTCGAGTCGGCAGGATTCGACGACGTGTCGGTGACCTTCACCTCCAGCGTCGGCGACGGCATCCACGCGGCCATCGTGCGGGCGACCAAGCCCGCCGCTGGCGGCTGCTGCGCCTGACGCGCAGCGGCGGCGCCCGAAGGCGCCGCCGCCGTCACGCGACCACCGGTTCCGCCCTGCGGCGGGTCCGACTCACAGGTCGAAGTACAGGTGGAACTCATACGGGTGGGGCCGCAGCCGGATGGCGTCGACTTCCTTCTCCCGCTTGTAGGCGATCCACGTGTCGACCACGTCCTGAGTGAACACGCCACCGGCGAGCAGGAACGCATGGTCCGCCTCGAGGGCGTCGAGCGACGCCTCGAGCGACCCCGGCACCTGCGGGACCTTGGCGAGCTCCTCCGGCGGGAGGTCGTACAGGTTCTGGTCGACCGGCGCCGGCGGCTCGATCCGGTTCTGGATCCCGTCGAGGCCCGCCATGAGCTGGGCCGCGAACGCCAGGTAGGGGTTGCACGACGGGTCCGGGCAGCGGAACTCGAGACGCTTCGCCTTCGGCGACTTCGAGTACTGCGGGATCCGGATCGCTGCGGAGCGGTTCCGCTGGCTGTACACCAGGTTCACCGGGGCCTCGTAGCCCGGCACGAGCCGCTTGTAGGAGTTCGTCGTCGGCGCAGCGAAGCCGAGAATCGCCGGAGCGTGCTTGAGCAGACCGCCGATGTACCACCGGGCCATGTCCGACAGGCCGGCGTACTTGTCGCCGTCGTAGAACAACGGCGAGCCGCCCTTCCACAGCGACTGGTGGGTGTGCATGCCCGAGCCGTTGTCCTGGAACAGCGGCTTCGGCATGAACGTCGCCGTCTTGCCTGCGGCCCACGCCACGTTCTTGACGATGTACTTGTAGAGCATGAGCTTGTCGGCCACCCGCAGGAGGGTGTCGAAGCGCATGTCGATCTCGGCCTGCCCGCCGGTGGCGACCTCGTGGTGCTGCAGCTCGATCTCGATGCCGCACTGCTCCATGAGGGCGACCATGTCGGACCGGAGGTCCTGGAACTGGTCGCTCGGCGGAACCGGGAAGTAGCCCTCCTTGTGCCGGGGCTTGTAGCCGCGGTTCCGGGTGCCGTCGAGGTTGAACTCCTTGCCGAGGTTCCACGCCGCAGCATCGGAGTCGACCTCGTAGAACGCGCTGTTGGCGTTCTGCTGGAACCGGGCGGAGTCGAAGATGAAGAACTCCGCCTCAGGACCCATGAAGCAGGTGTCGGCGAGACCGGTGGAGATCAGGTAGGCCTCGGCCTTCCGTGCGATGTTCCGCGGGTCACGGCTGTACTGCTCGCCCGTCAGCGGGTCGTGCACGAAGCAGTTGAGGTTCATCGTCTTCCGGGTGCGGAAGGGGTCGATGACCGCTGTGTTCGGGTCCGGGAGCAGGATCATGTCCGACTCCTGGATCTCCTGGAAGCCGCGGATCGAGCTGCCGTCGAACCCGAAGCCCTCCTCGAAGGAGTCCTCCGAGAGCTCGTGCAGCGGCGCCGAGTAGTGCTGCATCTGGCCGGGCAGGTCGCAGAAGCGGAGGTCGACGAATTCGACGCCCTGCTGCCTCGCGTACTCGATCACCTCGGACGGCGTTCTGTTCTCCACGGTGTCACCTCTCTCGTGCTGCGGCCCCCGCTCGTCGGGAGCCCGACCGGGGGGCCGTGGCGCCATGGTGGCACCTCACCGTTTCCCTACCGTGTTCCGATTGTGAACGCCGTGTGAACGGATCGGCCCGCGGGGTGCGGGTCGGGGCGGGCGGACGCGGTACCGTTCCGTGCGGTGAGCGCCTGATGGAACCCCTGCTCGTCTACCCCTACCCGGTTCCTGCCGACCTTGCGCAGGCGCTCGGCCGTGCCGACCTCACCTACATCGGCGTGCGCGACGATGTCGAGGCGACCCGGAAGGAACCCGAGAACGGCTGGAGCGGTGCCGTGCTCGTCGCCGAGGACGACCCGGACGCCGCGCTCGCCCTCGCCAAGGTGCTCCGCGACCGGGACTACCCGCTCGAGCCGCTGGTGATCGTCCTGCGATCCGATCAGCTCCCCGTCCTCGAGGGAGAGGACGGGCTCTACGACGACTTCGTCCTCGCCCCGCTCAACCACCGGGAGCTCGACGCCCGCCTCCGCCGCCAGTTCGTGCGTCTCGGGCGGTCCGAACGCTCGGACCTCGTCGTGCACGGCGATCTCGTCCTCAACCTCGAGACCTACCAGGCTGCGATCGCCCGCGAGCCGCTCACCCTCACGTACATGGAGTACGAGCTGCTGAAGTTCCTCGCCCAGCACCCGGGCAAGGTCTTCACCCGCGAGGCGCTGCTGAACCGGGTGTGGGGCTACGAGTACTACGGCGGGGCGCGCACGGTCGACGTGCACGTGCGCCGCCTGCGGGCGAAGCTCGGCGAGGAGCATGCGAACCTGATCCAGACGGTGCGTTCCGTCGGTTACCGGTTCGGTCAGACCCGGTGGTCGAGCTGAATCAGACGATCCGGGTGGAGTGGTTGCCCCAGTACCGGTCCTTCAGCAGCCGCTTGTACAGCTTGCCGGTCTCGAGGCGCGGCAGCTCGGGCAGGTAGTCGACCGACCTCGGGACCTTGTACTGCGCGAGGTGCTCCCGGGCGAACGCGAGGATCTCACCGGTGACCTCGTCGGACGGCTCGACCCCGACGGCGAGCTGGACGACCGCCTTGACCTCCTCGCCCATCTCTGCGTTGGGCACGCCGAAGACGGCGACGTCGGCGATCTTCGGATGGAGCACGAGGGCGTTCTCGATCTCCTGGGGGTAGATGTTCACCCCGCCGGAGATGATCATGAACGTCTCCCGGTCGGTGAGGTAGAGGTACCCCTCGTCGTCGAGGTACCCGACGTCGCCGAGCCGGGTCCAGTTCGGCATCGTCGGGTGCTGGGCGTCGGCGGTCTTCTCCGGGTCGTTGTGGTAGGTGAACACCTGCGCGTCACGCTCGAAGTAGACGGTGCCCGCTGTCCCGACCGGCACCTCGGCACCGGTCTCGTCGCAGATGTGCAGCGTCCCGAGGATCGGCCGACCGACCGAACCCGGGTGCGCCAACCACTGCGGCGTGTCGATCACCGTCATCCCGTTCAGTTCGGTGGCGCCGTAGTACTCGTAGATGATCGGGCCCCACCACTCGATCATCTGGCGCTTCACCTCGACCGGACACGGGGCCGCCGCGTGGACCGCGACCCGGTGCGACGACAGGTCATAAGGGGTGCGTTCGGCCGGATCGAGCTTCAGCATGCGGACGAACATCGTCGGCACCCACTGCGAGTGCGTCACCCGGTACTTCTCCATGAGCTGCAGCGACTCGACCGGGTCGAACTTCTCCATCACCACGATGGTCCCGCCGTGGAAATGCACGGCCGCCGTGAACGCGAGCGGAGCCGAGTGGTAGAGCGGCGCCGGCGACAGGTACACCGCGTTCGCGTCGACGCCGTACATCTTCTCGATGAGCAGGTCGAGACCCGACGCCTCGCCGAACGGAACCCCCGTCAACGGGCGTCGGATGCCCTTCGGCCGACCGGTCGTGCCGGAGGAGTAGTTCATGAAGTCACCGCGCTGCTCCGACGGCAACGATTCGGCCGGGTAGGCGGCGACCGCCGTCTCGTAGCGGTCGTAGCCGGCGACGTCACCACCGGCGACGAGTCGCAGCGTGCAGTTCGGGATGTCGGCCACGATCGCCGCAGCGACGTCCGCGACGCCCGCCGAGCACACGATCGCCCGGCATCCGGCATCGTTGACGATGTAGGCGGCCTCGTCCGCCGTGAGATACCGGTTGATCGGGGTCAGGTACATCCCCGACCGGATGACCGCCCAGTACACGGCGTGGTAGGTGGCGTTGTTCTCCATGAACAGCGCCACCCCGTCGCCGGGGCCGAGGCCGGCCGCCGCAAAGAGCTGCGCGAGCCGCTTCGAGGCGGCGTCGAGCTCGCCGTAGGTGACGACCTCTCCGCTCCGGCCCATGATCGTCGCCGGCTTGTCGGGATTGCGTCGGGCGTGTTCGGAGATCGACACGCCCCGAGCATGGCACGGTCGACGGCGGCGACGCAGCCCGGCCCGACCGGCGGGCTGCTCAGGTGTTCAGGTCGGCCCAGACCGAGTCGCCGGCACGCCGCTCGGCGTCGTCCTTGAGCAGCCAACCGATGATCGCCGCCACCGGCGGGCCCGACATGATGACGAGCACCGGGAAGACGACGAGCAGGACGACTGCGAAGATCACGCCACCGAGCACGAGGTCTTCCTAGCGCACGGGACGGCCCGTCGGCCAGCACTCCGGCCGCCCCTGGTGCCGCCAGACGGCGGCGGCGACCGCGGCGAACACCGCGTCGGACACGGGGAGCGGTTCGCCCGTCCCGACCTCGACGACGACTCGAACCGTTGGCATGTCGACCGCCCGCACCACACCGGCACTCCGCACGGTGAGCCCGAGCGGCACACCGTCGGCGCCGACCGCGAGCGCTTCGGAGGTCACCCACGAGAGCGCCATGTGCGCCGCACCGATGGCGTAGGAGCGCACCACCACCTCGTCGAGCGGATCCCCGCACCGCACCACGACCTCGATGGTGCCGTCCCCGTGCACCTCGACGGTCGCCTCCGCGCCCTGCGGGGTCCGCACCGTGATCGGTCCGACGTCGACCGCCGACGACGCGAGCACCACGCCCTCCGCCCAGCCGGCGGTCCGCAACGCGGTCGAGGTCGGCGGGCCGGGGACGTCGACCTCGGTGACCTCGACGTCCCACCCCTCCACACCGGGCACGGCACCGAACCCGGCCCGGATCCGGTCGACCACCCCGGGGGTGCGGACGACGGCGACGTGGGCGGTCCGACCGACCGGGTCGACCGACGCGGCGACCGGAGGACGCTTCGGGCCGAGGCGGACGACGTCCTCCCGGGACCAGCGCGCACGGACCGGCCGACCGACCTCGGCCGCGAGACCTCGGGCGATCTCGGGCAGCGGCGACGCGGTCTTCCCGCCGAACGCCCCGCCCGCAGCGACCGGCGACGCCGGCACACCTCCCGGCTCGCACCACGACGCATCCGGTTCGAGGTAGGCCGGGTCGACCCACGAGGTCCGCAGGGTGACCGGGGCATCGACGGGCGGCACGGCGAGCGGCGGCACCGCTTCGAGCGTGCCGTGGCGGCCGGGGACCACCCCGGCGAGCCGCCGGGCGGCGTGGGGGGTCGCGGCCGTCACCCAGGTGCCGTCCGCCGCCCGCATGGCCACCGTCGCGTCGGCGGGCGCCGTGTCCTCGGCGAAGGGCGCACGCCCGAGCGGCACGTCGAGGCCGACCTGCTGCGGTCCGGCACCTTCGATCGCCGCACGGCGGGCCGCCGCCCCGAGGTCACGACCGGCGAGCAGCACGGCCGGGTCGACCGACGGGTCGGTGACGAGCGCGTAGGCCTCGAGGATCGTCGTCCACCCGGTGCACCGGCACAGGTGCGCGAGCAGCGCCCGCTCCGGGTCGGGACGCTCGCCCGCCGCCTCGGCGTCGAGTCGCAGCACGATCCCCGGCGTGCAGAACCCGCACTGGCTGCCGCCCGTAGCACACAACGCTGCCGCCCACCGGTCGCGTCGCGCCGGGTCGAGCCCGTCGACCGTGGTGACGGTGCGATCCGCGATCCGACGCAGCGGGGTGACGCAGGCGACGCGGGGGGCACCGTCGACGAGCACCGTGCAGCAGCCGCACTGGCCCTGGGGGGCGCAGCCGTCCTTCACCGACCGCACACCCAGCGACTCGCGGAGCGCGTCGAGGAGGGAACCGCCGTCGTCGGGCGCCTCGACCGGCCGACCGTCGAGGACGAAACGGACGACGGCACCGGTCGGATCGGACACCCGGCCAGGTTAGGGTCGCACGACGATGACACCCCGCGAGCACCCTCCGATCCGACCGTTGCGCCTCACCCGCCGTGGCCTGCTCGCCGGTGCCGCCGGAACGGCCGGTCTCGCCCTCCTCGGCGCGTGCGGGCGCGCCACACCGGGCAACGGTTCCCTCGGCGCGGGGGTTGCGACGTACCTCCGACCGTTCTTCGCTACCGGCCTGCGGGAACCCCCGGTGCTGCGCACCGGACTCGAGCAGCGGCTCCCGTGGGGCGTCGCCGACCCCGACGGCGTGCCGCTCCGGTCCGGCCCGGCGACCGTCACGTTCCGGGTGGTCGGTCCGAGCGGCGCCGAGTTCGCACCGATCGCCGTCGAGCGCCACGACGGGTCGGTGCCGTTCCCCTACTACCCGCTGCGGTTCACGCCCACGGAGACGGGCACCCACGAGATCGTCACGGAGATCGACGGCCTCGAACTCACCTCCGCGTTCGCGGTCGGTGCGCCGAGCGACGTCCGGCTCGTCCAGGTCGGCGATCCGGCGATCCCGCTCGACACCGCGACCTTCGACGACCCTCGCGGCATCGACCCCGCGTGCACGCGCGACCCGGCCTGCCCGTTCCACGCCGTCACACTCCGGTCGGCGCTCGCCTCGGGTCGACCGACGGTCTTCCTCGTGTCCACGCCGGCGTTCTGTCAGACGAACGTCTGCGGGCCGGTCCTCGAACAGCTCATCACCGCCGCCGCGGCGCGCCCCGACCTCGTCGTGGTCCACAGCGAGGTGTACGCCGACGTCGGCCGCACGAAGGACCCGCTCCGCTCGGCGATCGCACCGCCGGTCGAGGCCTACGGGTTGACGTTCGAGCCGAGCCTGGTCGTCACCGACGCCCGGGGCATCGTGGTCGAACGACTGGACTTCACCTGGGACGAGCGCGAACTCGCCGCCGCGCTCGCCGCCGTCTGAAGAGGATCGGGTGACCGAGGCGTTCTTCACCGAGGCGGACGGATGGTTCGTCGGCAACACCCCGGCCCGGGGGCCGTGGGACCCGACGGCGTGTCATGCCGGCCCGGTCGCCGGCGTGATCGCCGGGGAGCTCGAGGCGCTCGCCGAGGACCGCCAACTCGTGCGGCTCACGGTCGAGGTGCCGAGACCGGTGCCCATCGCCGGGTTCCGTGTCGTGGCCTCCGTCGTGCGCTCGTCGCGCTCGCTCACCGCGACCACGGCGACGCTCCTCGACGCGGAGGACCGGGTGTGTGCCACCGCGGCCGGGCTGCACCTGCTGCCCAGCGACCTCGGTGACGTGCCGACCATCGTCGTGGACGCCCCCCGTCTCGACGAGGCGGTCGACGGGCCGTTCTTCCTCGCCGGTCGACTCAGCGACCCGCCCGGGTTCGGCTCCGCAGTGGCGATCCGCTACCCACCGGGCGAGACGAACGACCCCGGACCGACCACGGCCTGGATGTGGGCGCCCGAGATCGTGGACGGACGGGCGTCGTCGCCGTTCCAGCGGATCTGCCCGCTCGCCGACTGCGGCAACGCCCTGAGCCGCAACGACGACCCGCCCGCGATCACGTTCGCGAACGCCGACCTGACCGTGCACCTGGTCCGGCCGCCGGTCGGCGAATGGTTCGCCTCACGCGCGGTCGGGTTCTGGGAACGCAACGGCGTGGGCCTGTCCGACGCGACGCTCTTCGACGAGGTGGGTTACGTCGGGCGCGCGCTGCAGACGATCGTGCTGCGTCGGGGCCCCGCCTGAGCGAACGCCGCCGTGCGACGCCTCAGCTGAACGACGACCCGCAGCCGCAGGTCTTCGACGCGTTCGGGTTGTTGATCGAGAACCCCTGCTGGTTGAGGCCGTCCTTGAAGTCGAGCGTCGCACCGGTGAGGAGCGGGGCGCTCGTCGGGTCGACCACGACCTGCACGTCCCCGAAGGCCACGGCATGGTCGTCGGCGGCGATCTCGGTGTCGAAGAACATCTCGTAGCTGAAGCCCGAGCAGCCGCCGGGCCGCACGGCGACCCGCAGAGCGAGCCCGTCGACGCCCTCGGCGTCGATGAGCTCCTTGACCTTCTTCGAGGCGGTGTCGGTGAGCGTGATCACAAGGACCTCCAGAACGGGATTTCGCCTACGAGCATAGGAGGAATCGAGGCGTTCGGCATCCCCGAACGTTCGAGGGCTCCCTAGCATTTCCGGCATGCCGTCGACGCCCGCAGCCCCGCCTTCGCCGGACGACGTGTTCGCGATGCTGCGCGGGGTCGTCGACCCCGAACTCGGATCCGACATCGTCGATCTCGGCATGGCGCGCGACGTGACCGTCGACCCCGACGGCGCAGTCCAGGTGACGGTCGCCCTCACCACCGCAGGCTGTCCGCTCCGGGCGCAGATCCAGTCCGACGTCCGCACCCGGGTCGGGTCGATGCCGGGCGTGCGGAGCGTCGGCATCACCTTGACGGAGATGACCGCCGAGCAGAAGTCGGCGGCGATGGCACGCGCCCGCTGGAACGTGCGGGAGAAGGCCCCCGACACCGCCGTTCCGCCGACCACCCGGGTGGTCGGCATCGCGTCGGGCAAGGGCGGGGTCGGCAAGAGCTCGGTCACCGTCAACCTCGCGGCGGCCATCGCCGCGACGGGGCGCACCGTCGGTGTCCTCGACGCCGACATCTGGGGGTTCTCCGTACCGCGGATGCTCGGCGTCGACGGGCGTCTGCGCACCGTCCCCGGCGAGAAGCGCATGCTCCCGAACGAACGTCGGGTGGGCGACGGCCGACTCGAGGTCGTGTCGATGGGCTTCCTCGTCGACGACGAGACCGATGCGCTCATGTGGCGCGGACTCATGCTCAACCGGGCCGTGCAGCACTTCCTCGAGGACGTCGAGTGGGGCGACCTCGACTACCTGCTGATCGACCTCCCGCCCGGAACGGGTGACGTGCAGATGGGCCTCGCGCGGATGCTGCCGCGAACCGAGCTGCTCATCGTGACGACACCGGCCCGGGCCGCGCAGAAGGTCGCCGCCCGGGCGGCGACGATGGCCCGCAAGAGCTTCCTCCGCGTCGCCGGGGTCATCGAGAACCTGTCGGTGTACGTGGCACCGGACGGGTCGACGCACGAGATCTTCGGCGCCGGTGGCGGCGAGGAGCTCGCCGAGGAGATCGGCGTGCCGCTCCTCGCCCGACTCCCGATCGACGCCACGGTCGCCGCCGGTGGCGACGTCGGTGACCCGGTCGCGCTGCACCCCGGCCCTGCCGGCGACGCGTTCCGGGCCCTCGCCGACCGCATCCTCACCGAGGCGATCCCACCGGTCGACCTCGCCGGCTGCTCCGCACGCCTGCTCGATGCGATGGCCGCAGCGTTCGACACGCCGACGACCTGACCGCGCCGGCCGAGGTCGCCGGGCCCGCCGGTAGGCTCACGCGGCCGTGCAACCGACCGACGACCCGCCGACGAGCACACCCCGACCGCCCTCCGTCGACGCGCTCGCGCGGTCGTTGCGGTCGACGGGTCTCCCCCAACCGCTCCTCGTCGACGTCGCCCGCCGGGTGATCGCCGAGCGACGTGTCGAGGATGCCGCAGCCGAGGCCGAGGCGGTGCGCCGACGCCTCCTGCAGCCCGTGATCAACGGCACCGGCGTGCTCCTGCACACGAACCTCGGGCGCGCCCCGCTCGGGTACACCGCAGCCGCGACCCCGACCAACCTCGAACTCCGGCTCGCCGACGGCCGTCGGGGCTCGCGGAGCGACCATGTCGCCACGCTGTTCGCCCGCCTCGTCGACGCCGACGCCGCCCTCGTCGTCAACAACTGCTCGGCTGCGCTGCTGCTCGTCCTCGGGGCGATCGCGGCGGGACGCGGTGTCGCGGTCAGTCGAGGCGAGCTCGTCGAGATCGGCGGCGGCTTCCGGGTTCCCGAGGTCATGACCCAGTCCGGTGCGCTCCTCGTCGAGGTCGGCACCACCAACCGGACGCGCCGCGCCGACTTCGAACGTGCCGTCTCGACGGCGGGCGGCGACCTCGCTGCCGTGCTGAAGGTCCACCAGTCGAACTACCGCATCGTCGGCTTCACGGAATCGGTCGAGGTACCCGACCTCGTCGGCCTCGGCGTGCCGGTGATCGCCGACATCGGCTCGGGACTGCTCGACGCGGCCTGTCCGTGGCTCGACGGGCCACCCCCGTCGTGGCTCGACGGTGAACCCGCTGCCCGACAGACCCTCGCAGCCGGCGCCGACCTCGTGCTCTTCAGCGGCGACAAGCTGCTCGGCGGGCCCCAGGCCGGGATCATCGCCGGTCGCGCCGACCTCGTCGCGGCGTGCGCCGCGCATCCGCTCGCCCGGGCGCTGCGACCGGGAGGGCTCGTCCTCGGCGCACTGCAGGAGGTCGCGCTCGCCTACCTCGACCGTTCTGCCGGCAACCTGCCGTTCTGGCACATGGCGACGCTCACGGTGGACGAGCTGCGTGCCCGCGCCGGAGCGCTCGGGGCCGGGGTTCCGGTCGATCTCGCCGCCGTCCCGGGCGGCGGCACGCTCCCCGGCGTCGAGATCCCCTCGGCCGGCGTCCGCCTCCGGGGCGACCACCTCGACGCGCTCCGGCTCCGACCCCCCGGCGCACGGCCGATCATCGCCCGGGTGCGGGACGGGCACACCGAGATCGACCTGCGGACCGTGGACGCGGCCGACGACGGCGAGCTCGGCGAAGCTCTGCGCGAGCTCCCCGCGTGAGCACCTCCGGACCGTCGGCACCCACCGCTGTGCTCGGCTCACGCCTCGAGCTCGCGATGATCACGCTCGCGAAGACGGCGTCGAACGCGTCGCTGCGGTGGATCCCCGCGTTCCTTCCCGTCGTCGCCGCCGGGATCGGCGTGGGGATCGGGACGATAGCGACGCTCCTCAGCATCGCCGAGCTCACCGGTCTCTGGGCCGTGGTCGTCGGACGACGGGCGGCGGTGGTGGGGGAACGCCGACTCGTCGCGGCCGGGCTCGTCGTGAGCTCGATCGGTTGCCTCGTCGTGGCGTCGGTCGCCCACCCGGCCGCGTTCCTCCTCGGCTACGCCGGGATCGCTGTCGGTGGGGTGGTGTTCGTCACCGCCGGACACCTCTGGATCGGTGGCCGGTACCCGTTCGCCGTCCGGGGGCGCGCCATGGCGCTGTTCGAGACGTCGTGGGCGGCGTCGCTCCTCATCGGCGCACCGACCGCAGCGATCGTCATCGCGCTCACGTCGTGGCGGGGACCGTTCGTCACGTTCGCCGTCGTCGGCTTCCTCGCTGCGGTGATCGTGCTGCTACGGGTGCGCGACAACCCGGTGCACGTCGTGGCGGCGTCGGCGCGGCACCGCACGGACGCGACGACCGGCACGAAGGGCGTCCGACGGCGGGAACGGGGTGGCCTGCCGACCGGGGCGATCGCCACGGTCACGGTGACCGCA
>VGBO01000026.1 GCA_016870475.1 Actinomycetota bacterium
GCCCCGTGCCTTGAGGGCCCGGTGGAGATCGTCGGGCAGGTACACCTGGATCCGAGGCATACGCCTGAATATACGCCTATCTGGAGGGCGCGAGACCCCGGGACGCCGTAGGGTGTGGGGGTCAACAACTTCGGTGAGGAGAAACCATGAGCTCCAACGGCATCCGGGACAAGGTCGCCATCGTCGGCATGGGCTGCACGCCCTTCGGCGAGCACTGGGACAAGTCGGTCGACGACATGCTCGTCGACGCGACCGAGGAGGCGTTCCGCACCTCCGGTATCGCCAAGGACCAGATCGACGCGTTCTGGCTCGGCACGATGGGCTCTGGCGTCTCGGGCCTCACCCTCAGCCGCCCGCTGAAGATCGACTACAAGCCCGTCACGCGCCTCGAGAACATGTGCGCGACCGGCTCCGAGGCCTTCCGCAACGCCTGCTACGCCGTGGCCTCCGGCGCCTACGACATGGTCATGGCGGTCGGCGTCGAGAAGCTGAAGGACTCCGGGTTCTCCGGTCTCGTGATGTCCGGCGCGCCGGCCGACGGCACCGACCCGACCATCACCGCGCCGGCGACCTTCTCGCTGCTCGCCCCCGCCTACGGCAACAAGTACGGCGTGGACGAGGCCGAGATGAAGGACGTGATGACCCGCATCGCGTGGAAGAACCACAAGAACGGTGCGCTCAACCCGCGTGCGCAGTTCAAGAAGGAAGTCGGCAAGGACGTCATCTGCAACAGCCCGCTCGTTGCGGGTCCGCTCGGCATCTTCGACTGCTCGGGCGTCTCCGACGGCGCGGCCTGCGCGATCATCGTGCGCGCCGAAGACGCCTACAAGTACACCGACAAGCCGCTGTTCGTGAAGGCGCTCGCCTTCACCGCCGGCCCGGCGTTCGGCCCGATGGACCCCGACTACGACTACACGACCTTCACCGAGGTGGAGAAGTGTGCCGAAGACGCCTACAAGCAGGCCGGTGTCACCGACCCGCGCGGCCAGATCGCCATGGCCGAGGTGCACGACTGCTTCACCCCGACCGAGCTCGTCCTCATGGAGGACCTCGGCTTCGCCGAGCGCGGCACCGCCTGGAAGGAGGTCCTCGCGGGGACCTACGACCTCGACGGTGACCTGCCGGTCAACCCCGACGGCGGCCTCAAGTCCTTCGGTCACCCGATCGGCGCCTCCGGTCTCCGGATGCTCTTCGAGTGCTGGCTGCAGCTCCGCGGCGAGGCACCGCCGGAACGGCAGATCAAGACCGACAAGACGCTCGGCCTCACCCACAACCTGGGCGGTCAGCCGGGCGCCTGCGTGAGCTTCATCTCGATCTGGGGCACCGAGCTCGGCTGAGTCCGGGTCCGAACCCGTCGAATCGGTGGTGCCCGGCGGTCCGGCCGCCGGGCACCGTCGCGTCCGGGCCCTACCATGGCGCGTCGTGCCGGTGCCGCTGGTCCGCCCCTCGCTCGTGTGGGTCGTCGTCCTCGATGTCGCCGCCTGGGCGGTGTTGTCGACCGCGGTCGGGTACGCGGGCCACCGCCTCCCGGTGCGCTGGCTCACCCGGGACCGTGGGGTCCTGCGCCTGACGCGTGCCGAATCGCGCGGGACGCCGTGGCGGCAGCTCGGGATCCGCCGGTGGAAGGATCTCCTGCCCGAAGCCGGGGCGCTGTTCCCGGGTGGGGTCTCCAAGCGGGCCCTCGGCGGTCACGACGACGAGACGCTCGAGCGCATGACGCGCGAGACCCGACGGGCGGAGCTCGTGCACTGGACGCTGCTCGTCGCCTGGGTGCCGTTCCTCGCCTGGAACCCGCTGTGGCTCGCCGCCGTCATGGTGCTCTACGCCGTCGCGGCCAACGTGCCGTGCCTCGCCGCCCAGCGCTGGAACCGTGTGCGGCTCGTGCGTGTGCTCGCCCGTCGGGCCGCCCGCCTCCGCTGAGCGCGGTCGGTCGCGCCAGAATGGGAGGGTGATCGGCAACGTGCTCGTCGGCCTCGTGGCGTTCGTGGTCATGGAACCCGTCACCGCGCTGCTGCACCGGTACCTGTTCCACGGTCGCGTGGGCTACACGCTCCACCGCAGCCACCACGTGGCGGGCTCTGGTCGGTGGGAGGCGAACGACCTGTACCCGGTCACGCTCGCCGGGGTGACGGTCACGGTGATCTGGCTCGGCGTGAGCGTCGGGTCGCTCGGCGTCCTCGCCCCGGTCGGCGCCGGGGTCACGGCCTACGGCGCCGCCTACGCCTTCGTCCACGACGTGTACATCCACCGACGGCTGCCGATCCTCCCCGCGAAGGTCCGGCTGCTCGAACCGCTCCGTGAGGGCCACCGGATCCACCACCTCTACAGCGGTGCCCCCTACGGGATGCTCCTGCCGGTGGTCCCCGCCGCCTTGCGTCGGCGGGCGGAACGCACCGAGCTCGACCCGCTCACCCGCTGAGCGGGCGCAGGTCCGGCGAGCGTCAGATCCCGAGCGCTGCGCGCACCGACGCCGTGACCCCCTCGGCGTCGAGGCCGAGTGAGGCGAGGATGTCATCGGCGCGACCGTGGGCGAGGAACGTCGTCGGGACGCCGAGCACGACGACCGGTGGCGCGGGCTGCCCCGGCGTCGCCGTCGCGGTGACGGCCGCAGCGATCGCGGTGCCGGCACCACCGTCACGGAACCCGTCCTCGATCGTGACCACGAGGTCGTGCGTGGCGGCGTCGGCGATCATCGCCGGGTCGAGCGGGGTGACGACCCGCACGTCCCAGACGGAGGCGTCGATGCCGGCGGCGTCGAGGCGGTCGGCGGCGTCACGTGCCGCAGCGAGCATCTTGCCAACGCCGAGCAGCGCAACCCGCCGACCCGCGGTTCCGGCGGAGCGCACCTGCCGGGCGGCGAGCCCGCTGCCCACCTCGTCCTCGGCGACGGAGGGCGCCGGCGTCTTCGGCCAGCGGATCGCCACCGGCCCGCCGTCGAGCTCGAGAGCATCGTGGAGCATCACCTGCAGCTCCTGGTACGAGGAGGGGGCGAACACCGTGATCCCCGGCACCTTCGTGAGCAGCACCATGTCGAGCACGCCGTGGTGGGACGGCCCGTCGTCGCCGGTGATCCCGGCACGGTCGAGACAGAACACGACCGGGAGGCGGTGCAGGCCGACGTCGTAGATGGTCTGGTCGATCGCGCGGGTGAGGAACGTGGAGTAGAGCGCGAGCACCGGACGCATGCCGCCCATCGCGAGGCCCGCGGCCATCGTGACGGCGTGCTGCTCCGCGATGCCGACGTCGAGGCATCGGTCCGGGAACCGCTCGATGAAGCCCAGGAGCCCGGTCGAGTCGGGCATCGCCGCCGTGATCGCTACGAGATCCGGTCGGGCCTCACCCTCCTTCACGATCGCCTCGGCGAACGCCGCCGTGTACGACCCGGGCTTCATCGCCGAGGTGTCGTGCAGCTTCTTGACGTCGTCGTCCTCGGCGGGGCCGTAGCCGCGGCCCTTGTCGGTGAGCACGTGCAGTACGACCGGGCCGTCGTGCTCCGCCGCGAGGCGGAGGGCGGTCTCGAGCTCGCTGACGTCGTGCCCGTCGAAGGGGCCGGCGTAGCGCACGCCGAGATCCTCGAAGAACGCCCGCGGCTCCCACATCTGGCGGATCGCGGCCTTCGTGGCGTCGAGGCCGCGCTCGACCATCTCCGCACCGACGGGGATCTGGCGGATCAGGCGTCGCAGCCGGTCCTGCTGGCGGGCCGTCTCGGGGTGGATCCGCAGGCGGATCAGGCTCTCGGACAGGCGCGACACCGTCGGGGCGTAGGACCGGCCGTTGTCGTTCAGCACGATGAGCACCCGGCTCCCGGCGTGCCCGAGGTTGTTGAGGCCTTCGAACGCCATGCCGCCCGTCATCGCACCGTCACCGATGACGGCGACGATCCGGCGGTCGGTCACCCCCTGCGCGGCGAAGGCCGTCGACAGGCCGTGCGCGTAGGAGAGGATCGTCGAGGCGTGGCTGTTCTCGACCCAGTCGTGCTCGGACTCCGAGCGGCTCGGGTATCCCGAGAGGCCGCCCGGCTGGCGCAAGGCGTCGAAGCCGTCGCGGCGTCCGGTGAGCAGCTTGTGCACGTAGGCCTGGTGGCCGGTGTCCCACAGGATGACGTCGCGCGGCGACTCGAAGACCCGGTGCAGTGCGATGGTGAGCTCGACCACACCGAGGTTCGACCCGAGGTGGCCACCGTGGGTGGTGACGGCGTCGACCACGACCGCACGCAGCTCGTCGGCGAGTTCGACGATCGCCCCGTCGTTCAACGAACGGAGGTCGCGTGGCGAGCGGACGGAGTCGAGAACCATGGCGGACACCCCACTTTCCGACCGTTCCGCCTGGCCAATGAACCTACCCCGTCGTCGCGAGCTCCGCGGACCCGGACCGTCGTCGACGCACCAGCTCGGCGACCCCACGGCCGACGGCGAACACCGCGACGCCGCCGAGCGCGTCGATCCAGTAGTGGTTCGCAGTGACGACGATGGACACGAGGGTGAGCGGCGGGTAGGCCCACAGTGCCACCCGGACCCGACGCCGCCGGGCGAGCGGGAGCAGCGCCGCCGTGCACCAGATCGACCAGCCGATGTGCAGGCTCGGCATCGCCGCGTACTGGTTCGAGATCGCGACCATCGTGTCGGAGCTGAACGACCACAGGGTCGGATGGGTCACCATCGTGTCGACGAACTGGTCGGCGTACACCAGCCCGCCGTAGGCCGCGCCACCGAAGGGGCCGCCCGCTGCCAGCAGGCGCGGGGGCATGAGCGGGAAGGCGCTGAACCCGATGAGCGCCGAGCCGGTCATCACGGCGAGCGTCGTGCGGCAGGTGCGGTACCGAGCGGGGGCCCGGCGGAACAGCAGCACCATCGCTGCGCCGGTGACGACGAAGTGGAGGGTCCCGTAGTACAGGTTCCAGAGGCGGATCACCGCTCCCGGCAGCGCGAGCACCAGATCCTGCATCGCCGGCTCGACGTAGGTGCCGAACGCCTGCTCGATCCGGATGACGAGGAGCGCGTTGTCGTAGGCGACCGACGGGTCGACGGCGGCCGACCCGAACTGGTTCCGCACCCACGAGTAGATGCCGTAGAAGACGAGGACGGTGGCGACCTCGACCCACCAGCGGAGGCGCCGGGGCGCAGCGACGTCGTCCGTCGCGTCGACCGAACCCGGGCTCGCCGCCGTGGTCAGCGGAGCTTCCCCAGGAACCGCTCGACGTCGACGGCGACCCGCCGCACCGAGCCGACGGCGAGGTCGGTGTCGCCGTCGTGGGCGCGCACGTCGAAGCGCAGCCGCGGGCCGTCGACCTCGACGAGCACGGCCTCCGCGTGGACGGTCCGCCCGACGGCGGTCGCCGCGAGGTGGTCGAGCTCGACACGCGTCCCCACCGTGGTGCGGCCCGGGTCGAGGTGGCCGGCGAGCGCGGCGCAGGTCGCCTGCTCGCAGAGCGCGACGACCCGGGGCGTCCCGAGCACGGGGACGTCACCCGATCCGAGGGCGATCGCCGTGTCGGCGTCGGAGACGGTCAGCGAAACGGTCGCACACAGGCCGGGCACGAGGGACACGGGAAGTACCCTAGGGGGCACCGCGATGTTCCACCACGTCGCGCAACGCCCCGTCGGAACCGGAGGAACCGTGATCGATCACGACCTGCTGCGGCGAACGCTCGAGGTTGCGCTCGGCCGGGGCGGTGACTTCGCCGAGGTGTTCGTGGAGGACGTCCGGACCTCGTCGGCCGGTTTCGACGACGGGCGCATCGAGGAGCTCGTCACCGGTCGCGACCGTGGTGCGGGCATCCGGGTCGTGGTCGGTGGCGGGACGGGGTTCGCCCACACGGCGGATCTGACCGACACCGGCCTCGCCGAGGCTGCCCGGGTCGCGGCGGCGGCGGCGCGTGGTGCCGGCCCCGGCGGTCGGACCGTCGGGCTCGACCGGTCGAGACGGAGCGACACGGTCGCGGTGCTCGATCCGGCGGACGTCCCCAAGGCCCGCAAGGTCGCCCTGCTGCAGCGGGCGGACGCCGCAGCCCGCGCTGCCGGACCGGCGGTGGTGCAGGTGTCCGCCCGCTACGGCGACGCCCGGCGACGGACCGTGGTGGCGAACAGCGACGGGGTGGTGGCGGAGAGCGACCGGGTCACGACGAGCTTCAGCGTCGGTGTCGTCGCCCGCGGGGACACCGGGCTGCAGACCGGCAGGGAGAGCCTCGGCCGGGTCGCGGGGTTCGAGCTCTTCGACGACCACGACGTCGCCGAGCTCGCCGAGCGGGCGGCCGCACGGGCGGTCCGCAAGCTCGCGGCGCGTCCGGCACCGAGCGGCTCGCTCCCCGTCGTCATCGCATCCGGGTCGGGCGGGATCCTCTTCCACGAGGCGTGCGGCCACGGACTCGAGGCGGACCTCGTCGCCAAGGGCGCGTCGGTGTTCGCCGGGCGGCTCGGCCAGCAGGTGGCGAGTCCGCTCGTCACCGTCGTCGACGACGGCACGATGACCGGCGAGTGGGGGTACCTGCCCCTCGACGACGAGGGTCGGCCGGCCGCCCGCAACGTGCTGATCGACGGCGGGGTCCTCACCGACTACCTCTACGACCTCGTGCGGGCGCGCCAGGCAGGTCGTGCCGGCACGGGCAACGGTCGCCGGCAGAGCTACCGGCACCTGCCGATGGTCCGCATGACGAACACGTACATCACCGCCGGGACCACCGACCCGGCCGACATCGTCGCCGACACCGACCACGGCGTCTACGTCGCCCAGCTCGGCGGCGGCCAGGTCGACACGGCGTCCGGCGACTTCGTGTTCGGCATGACCGAGGCGTACCTCATCGAGGGCGGTCGAATCACCGAACCGATCCGTGACGGCAACCTCATCGGCAACGGTCCGAACGCGCTCGCGGCCATCGACGCGGTCGGCAACGACTTCGCCATGGGTTCGCCCGGCACGTGCGGCAAGGACGGCCAGGGCGTGCCCGTCGGCACCGGGACACCGACGCTGCGGGTCCCCGCCCTCACCGTCGGCGGCACCGCGGCATGAGCGCACCGGACCTCGATGCGCTCGCCGCCGACCTCGTCGGGCGGGCCGCACCCGGGGAGGGCCTCGAGGTCGCGGTGAGTCGGTCGACGTCGACGACGGTCCGGGCGCATGGGGGCGACGTCGAGTCCTTCACGTCGGCGGAGTCCTTCGGCGTCGGGATCCGGGTGGTCGTGGAGGGCCGCGTCGGGTTCGCCCATGCCGGTTCCTTCGACGAGGACGTGGTCGCCGACGCCCTCGCCGAGGCCCGCGACAACGCCACGTTCGCCGAGTCGGACCCCTGGGCGGGTCTCGCCGAACCCGACGGCGTGCCGTCAGCGGCGATCGACCCGTGGTCCCCGGCGCTCGCCGCCGTGTCCGCCGATCGCAAGATCGCGCTCGCGCTCGACCTCGAGCGAGCGACCCGTGCGGCCGACCCGCGGATCCGGGGGGTGCGCGTGGCGACCTACGGCGATTCGGCGGCGGAGTGGGCGATCGCCTCGACCACCGGCATCCGCGCGACGTCGCGCGCGACGACGGCGTTCCTCAGCGTGCAGGCGCTCGCGGACGACGGCGCGTCGACCCACAGCGGGTACGGCGTCGACCTCGGCCGCGACCCCGATGCGCTCCGCCCCGACCGGGTCGCTGCGGAGGCGGTGCGGGAAGCGACCCGCCTCATCGGCGCAGCCCCGGTCCCCTCCGCCCGCGTCACCGTGATCCTCGACGCCCGTCGGGCGGCGACCCTGCTCGGGATCGTCGCGGCGACGCTGTGCGGCGACGCCGTCACCCGAGGACGTTCCCCGTTCGCGGACCGCCTCGGCGAGGTCGTCGCGTCGCCGCTGCTCGGTCTCTTCGACGACGCCACCGACGAGCGGTCCCCCGGCGCGGAGGCGGTCGACGGCGAGGGCCTCGCGAGCCGCCGCACGGCCCTGCTCGAGGGCGGGTGCCTGCGGGCGTTCCTCCACAACAGCTCCACGGCACGCCGCGCCGGGATCACGTCGACGGGGTCCGCGATCCGGGGGGCGCGCACCCTGCCGGGGGTGGGCGCGCGCGCCCTGCAGGTCGTCCCCGGCGACGGCGACCTCGACGAGGTGCTCGCCCGGGTGGGTGACGGGTTCCTCGTGCAGTCCATGCACGGCCTCCACTCGGGTGTGAACCCGGTGAGCGGGGACTTCTCCGTCGGTGCGGACGGTCTGTTGGTCCGGGGCGGGGCGCTCGCCGAGCCGGTGCGCGAGGTCACGATCGCCTCGACGCTGCAACGGCTGCTCACCGACGTCGTCGCCGTCGGCGGCGCGCTCGAGTGGCAGCCGAGCGGCACCGGGTCGGTCCCGCTCGCGATCGCGGACGTCGCCCTGTCGGGTCGGTGAAGGTGACCGGCTCCCTCGTCGGGGATGCGTCGATCTAACCTCGGGGACCGTGCGTCCAACCGAGGAGGGCATCGCCCGCCACCCGCATCTCGCCGAGGACCAGCCGGAGGGCCGGGTGCGCGTCGACCTGCACAGCCACACGATGTGGTCGGGCGACTCGACCACGACCCCGGACGAGCTCGTCGAAGGTGTCACCGCCGCCGGGATCGACGTGCTGTGCATCACCGACCACAACGCGCTCCGTGGTGCGGAGGAGCTGCAGGACCAGCTGCCGTGCCGGGTGGTGCTCGGCGAGGAGGTCAAGACCTACGTCGGGGAGATCATCGGCCTGTTCCTGACCGAGCGCATCCCGGGGAGCCTGCCGCCGGTCGAGGTGTGCGAACGGATCCGCGCACAGGGCGGGATCGTGTACATCCCCCATCCCTTCGACCCGATGCGTAACTGCCTGCAGGAGCCGGTCCTCCTCGATCTCGTCGAGCGCGGGCTCGTCGACGCGATCGAGACCTGGAACGGCAAGACCTCGCTGGCGCACCTGCAGCGTCGTGCGGCCGACTTCGCCGCGGCGGTCGGCCTCCCCGGTGGCGGGGGCAGCGACGCGCACGTCGCCGAGGCCATCGGCGCCGCCTACGTCGAGATGCCCGACTTCAGCGACGCGGCCACCTTCCTCGAGGCGCTCCGCGTCGGTCGCGTCGTCGGCCACCACTTCGATGCGCCCCGTCGGTGGCGGCCCCGGATCGTGCCGTCGACGTCGATCCACTGACCCCGCAGCGGGTCAGTCGAGCATCTCGATCGCCCGGAACAGGGCGCCGCGCACCGAGGCGATGTTCTGGCGGAAGAAGGCGAACACCTGCTCCTGGGTGACCGGTTCGACCGCCGGGTCGTCCTCGAGGCCGGCGTCGTAGTCGGTGACGAGCGCGACGCTCGCATAGGGGATGCCGGCCTCGACCGCGAGCGCGGCCTCGGGATAGTTCGTCATGTTCACGACCGACCAGCCCATCTGGCTGAACCACCGGGACTCGGCCGTCGTGGAGAACCGGGGGCCGCTGATCACCACGACCGTCCCGGTCGGGTGGGTGACGACGTCCTGCTCGCGGCACGCCTGCACGAGGATCGACCGGAGTCGCTGGTCGTAGGGGTGGGCCATGGAGGTGTGCTGCGGTCCGGGGCCGTCGAAGAACGTGTCGGCCCGACCGGAGGTGCGGTCGACGAACTGGTCGATCACCACGAAGTGGCCGGGGGCGATCTCCGGCCGGAGCGACCCGGCGGAGCAGGGTCCGAACAGTGCCCGGACGCCGGCCTGCTGCATCGCCCACACGTTCGCCCGGAAGTTCACGCGGTGTGCGGGGAACTCGTGGTGACGGCCGTGGCGGGCGAGGAACACGACGGTCCGGCCGCCGATGCTGCCGTAGTGCAGCGGTGCGGACGGCGCGCCGTAGGGGGTCTCGACGGTGACCTCGGTGACGTCGTCGAGGAACTCGTAGAGCCCCGACCCGCCGAGGACGCCGACGTCTGCGGGCGGGACCGCCACCTCAGTCGCCGCCAGAGGTGGATCCCGTCGCGGGCGTGGAGGAGGTCGAACCCGACGACGTTCCCTCCGACGACGACGACGTCGTCGAGGACGTGCTCGACGACGAGGTGTCCGACGAGGAGGTGTCCGAGGTCGTCGTGCGGCTGGCGGACGACGAGGACTTGCTGTCGGTCTTGTAGAAGCCGGAGCCCCTGAAGGTCACGCCGACGGGCGTGAAGACCTTCTTGACCGGCGCGGCCTTCTCGCAGTTGCAGACGGTCCGAGGGGGATCGGAGAACGAAGCCTGCTCCTCGAACTGCTTGTCGCACTCGAGACAGCGGTACACGTACGTGGGCATCGGGGCGGCGCTCCTCGCGCAGTTAGCACTCGACAGCGGAGAGTGCCAGCGTACCGCGGCGGCGGCGGGCGACCGAACTCGCCGGGTGTGACACCGACCCGGACGGGGCACGACCTCGCCACCGTCCCCGGAGCTGCCCGGCCGATTCCCGTCATGCCCTGGTCGTCGCCCGTCGCCTCGGCTGCGGCCCGGACCGTCTCCGCGGCGGCGGCTGTCAACGGCGACGCCGGACCGGGACGATCGGTCCGCAAGGCGGTGATCCCCGCTGCGGGGCTCGGCACGCGGTTCCTGCCCGCCACGAAGGCGATCCCGAAGGAGATGCTGCCCCTCGTCGACGCTCCGGCGATCCAGTACGTGGTCGAGGAGGCGGTTGCCGCGGGGATCACCGACGTGCTGCTCGTGACGAGCCCGCACAAGAAGGCCATCGAGGATCACTTCGACCGCTCCTTCGAGCTCGAGGCCCGGCTCGCCGAGCGTGGTCGACACGACGACGTCGCCGAGTTGCGTCGCCTCGCCGGGCTCGCCCGGATCCACACACTCCGCCAGGGGGAGCCGCTCGGGCTCGGCCACGCCGTGCACGTCGCCCGCCACGACGTCCTGCCCCTCGTCGGTCTCGTCGAGAAACCCGCACCCGACCAGGCGCCGTCCGACCTCGCGGTGATCGGTCGCTACGTGTTCACGCCGGCCGTCTTCGGGCACCTCGACGGGCTCGGGCAGGGCGCGGGAGGAGAGATCCAGCTGACCGACGCCATGGACCGCCTCGCCCGCGCCGACGGTCTCGACGGCATCCGCTGCACCGGCGGTCGGTACGACCTCGGCGCGAAGCTCGACCACCTCCGTGCCACCGTCGACCTCGCGCTGCGTCGAGCCGACCTCGGCCCGGCCTTCGCCCGGTACCTCGCGGAGGTCGGCGGCGGCGGTCCCGACGGGTCGGGGAGCGGAGGGCCGCCGCTAGCGTCGTGAGCATGATCCCCCTTGAGGTGGCCCGAGCCCGCGTGGTGGCAGGTTGCACCCCGCTCCGTCCCCGGCCGGTTGCCGTTCCCGATGCGGCGGGTCTGGTGCTCGCCGAGGAGGTCGTCGCCACCGAACTGATCCCGCCGTTCGACAACACCGCCGTCGACGGGTTCGCAGTGCGGTCGGCGGACGTCGCGTCCGCGTCGCCGGCGACGCCGGTCGAGCTCGAGGTCGTCGCCACGGTCGCGGCCGGAGCCGTCGCCGACCGACCGATCGGCGCGGGACAGGCGATCCGGATCATGACCGGCGCACCGATCCCGCCGGGCGCCGACGCCGTCGTCATGGTCGAGGACACCTCGTCGTCGGACGGCGGCGCACGCGTCGCCGTCACGGCGGCGGTCGCGCCCGGAGCGGCCGTGCGTCCCGCGGGCGACGACGTCCGACCCGGCACGGTCGTCTTCCGGGTCGGCGAGGAGCTCTCCGCCGCGCACCTGGGGGTCCTGCGGTCACTCGGTCGCAGCGAGGTCCTCGTGCACCCGCGCCCGCGAGTCGGCGTGGTCTCGACGGGGGACGAGCTGGTCGAGGGGCCGGCACCGCTCGGGCCCGGCCAGATCCGTGACTCCAACAGGGCCACCCTGCTGGCGCTCGTCGCCGCGGCCGGCTGCGAGGCCATCGACCTCGGGCTCCAGCCCGACGTCGAGGCGACCATCGCCGCGGCGTTCGAGGACGGGGCACGACGCTGCGACGCGCTGCTCTCCTCGGGCGGCGTGAGCATGGGCGACTTCGACTACGTTAAGCGGGTCCTCGACCGCGTCGGGGAGATGAACTGGATGCAGGTGGCGATCAAGCCGGCGAAGCCGCTGGCCTTCGGGCACGTCGGCGGCGTCCCCTGTTTCGGTCTGCCCGGGAACCCGGTCAGCTCGATGGTCAGCTTCGAGCTGTTCGCCCGACCGGGCCTCCGGCGTCTCGGCGGGCATCCCGACGACCGGCTCGTTCGCCGGCCGGTCCGCGCCGTGGCACCGGACGGGCTGCGTCGCACCCTCGACGGGAAGACGCACTTCCAACGGGTGGTCGCCGACTACGACCACGCACAGGCCGCCTATGTCGTCCGCTCCGCCGGCGGGCAGGGGTCCCACCATCTCGCCGCGATGGCGGCGGCGAACGCCCTCGCCGTCGTCCCCGACGGCGGCGGGGTCGAACCGGGCGGGCTCGTCGACGTTCTCCTGCTCCGCTGACGGACGGTACGGTGGGGTCGTGACCGTGCCGCTCGTCGACGGGTTCGGGCGGGTCCACCGAGACCTGCGGATCTCGATCACCGACCGCTGCAACTTCCGCTGCTCCTACTGCATGCCCGAGGAGGGCATGACCTGGCTGCCGCGCACCGAGCTGCTGAGCTTCGAGGAGATCTTCCGGGTCGCGTCGGTGATGGTGGACCGGTTCGGCGTCGACTCGATCCGGCTCACCGGCGGGGAACCGACCGTGCGTGCCCATCTGCCGACGCTCGTCGGGATGCTCGCCGACCTGCCCGTCGACCTCGCCCTCACCACCAACGGCGCGACGCTTCGGGCCCTCGCGCCGGATCTCGCTGCGGCGGGGCTGCGACGGATCAACGTGAGCTGCGACTCGCTGCGACGAGACCGCTTCGAGCAGATCACGAAGCGCGACCTGCTCGACAAGGTGCTCGACGGCATCGACGCGGCGCTCGAGGCCGGGCTCGCCCCGGTCAAGGTCAACGCCGTCCTGATGCGGGGGGTCAACGACGACGAGATCCTCGACTTCGCCCGGTACGGCCGGGAGCGGGGCGTCGTCGTCCGCTTCATCGAGTACATGCCGCTCGATGCACAGGGGGCATGGGACAACGAGTCGGTCGTCACCTTCGACGAGATCCACCGTCGCATCGACGCAGAGTTCCCCCTCGAGGAGGTCCCGAACGGGTCCGCCCCGGCGGAGCGCTTCCGCTATCGGGACGGTGGCGGCGAGATCGGCATCGTGGCCTCGGTCACCCGCAGCTTCTGCGACCGCTGCGACCGGGTGCGGCTCACCGCCGAGGGGGCATTCCGCAACTGTCTGTTCGCGGTCGACGAGTTCGACCTGCGCGGCCTGCTCCGGTCGGGCGCCGACGACGACGCACTCGCCGACCTCATCGCCCGGGCGGTGGGCGCGAAGTGGGCGGGCCACGCGATCAACCAGGTGCACTTCATCCGGCCGACACGGTCGATGAGCCAGATCGGCGGCTGACCCCGCGGTGCCGGGGCACCCCTAGACTCCCCGCCATGCCCGAAGGCCTGACCCACCTCGATCCGCTCGGCCGTGCCCGCATGGTGGACGTGACGCCGAAGGAGCCGACCCACCGCCGCGCGGTCGCCAGGGCGACGGTGTTCATGCGACCGGGGACGGCATCGCTGATCGCGCACGGGGCGGTCACCAAGGGGGACGTGCTCGCCGTGGCCCGGGTCGCCGGGATCCAGGCGGCGAAGCGGACCTCTGACCTCATCCCGCTGTGCCACCCGCTGCTCGTCGGGTCGGTGTTCGTGAACTTCCGGATCGAGGACGGCCACATCGAGGTGGAGGCGTCGGTCGACACCGTCGACCGGACCGGCGTCGAGATGGAGGCGCTCACCGCGGCCTCGGTGGCCGCCCTCACGATCTACGACATGTGCAAGTCGGTCGACCGCGACATGACCATCGGCGACGTCGCACTTTGGGAGAAGACGGGTGGTCGGTCCGGGGTCTACCGGCGCGAAAGCCCAGGTCAGAACCCCTGATCAGTGCCAGCCCTGGCGATTTTCGCTCGACGCCGGTAGATTCTTCTCACCTTCGCAGCGGGTCGACCTCCCGGTCGGACCGCAGTCCCGGTCAGTTCGAACGATCTCGATCCGAGACGGCACGCGAAGCGTCGGAGCTCCCCCGACGGCCCCGGTCCACCGGGATCCCGTCCGGCCCCGACGCCGTCTCGGTGGGGAAGGATCCATGGTGAGCATCGGCACGCTTCTCGTCCTCGTGTTCCTCGTCGGCATGTGGATCGCGCTCCTCGCGGGGCCGGTCATCCAGAGGAACGCCGCCGGACGGGGAGGTGATCCGATTGGCGCCCTGCTGCGCCGACTCGCCAGCCGCGACCGCTCCGTGCTCGACCGGCCGGGCGGCCTGCCGCTGCAGGACCGCACGTGGTTCGCCCAGGCGATCGAGCCGACCACGGTGGTCGGTGGAGCCCGGCCTGCGCCACGCCGTCCGAGCGGACGGTCGCGAGCCGCCGCGCGCCGCCGCCGTCAGATCCTGACGGGCCTTGGTGCGGTGTCGACGCTGTCGCTGCTGCTGTGGATCGCCGGCATCGGGGTCTTCGGGTTCCTGTTCGTGCTCAGCCTCCTGCTCCTCGTGGGGTACCTCGGTGCGATGCTGTACCTCTTCCAGCTGCACGCCGAACGTGAGATGAAGGTCGCCTTCCTCCCGCACCAGGGGCCGGTCCGGGCACCGACCGCGCTCGACGACTACCGCAGGACGGCACAGGGTCGTCGCTGACACCCCGGCTTGGTCCCCGGTGGTGACGGGTCGGCTAACATGTCCGGGCCCGTGGGGGTGTAGCTCAGTTGGCTAGAGCGCTACGTTCGCAACGTAGAGGTCGTGGGTTCGATTCCCATCACCTCCACCACGATCGGGAACCGGTACCGGTGCGGCCATGAGTCCCCCCGGTACCGGTTCTGCCGCGTCCGGGCCCGTCATCGGGCTCGTCGGCGTGGTGCACGTGGACGATCTCGAGCGGTCGCTCGTTGCCCGGGTCGTCGAGGCCGAACTCCGCCGCCGTCTGCCCGGGCACACGTTCCGGTGGTTCACGCCGGTCCCACCCGGTGCGCGCAGCCGGCGCATCGACCCGCACGCCGACGCGCTCGGGGACTGGGGCGAGGCCACCGTCGCCCGGCTCTCGGCGCTCGTCGACGCAACCGTCGCGGTCGGCCCGGACATCCACGACGACCCGGCCCGCTGCCTCTGGCGGGAGGGACTCCGGGACGACGGCGTCCGGTTCGCTGCCCCCTGGCAGATCCTCGCCGGCGGACTCGGGCCGGCGTCGGGGATCCCCCACGCCTGGGCCGCCGTCTCGGTCCCCGTCGTCCCGGGACCCGAGCTCGCCGCTCGGATCGGGGACGTGGCGGAGGGGCTGCTCGCACGCGGTGTCGCCCGGCCCGGGGACGCGGAACGTCTGGCGGCTGCGGGCATCTCCGTGCCGGTCGAGATCGTCGGTGACCCGCTCGTCGTCGTCGACCGGCTATTCGCCGACGACGTGCTCGCCGAGCGGCGGGCGATGTTGCGACTCCTCGACATCCTGCCGGAGGGGGAGTACCGGGTCGTGGGCGTCGACGGCGTCGAGGCGCTCGCCGAGGTGGTCGCGACGGTCGTCGCCGCAGACGCCCGGTCGGTGCGTGAGGTCGTCGTCGTCGACACCGACGGGGGAGAGGCCGGCCGAGCGCTCGTGCGCTCGCTCGCCGAGACGCTCGGACGTGCCGTCCGTCGGGTCCCCGCCGCGGCCGGGGTGCAGGACGCCGTCGCGGTGCTGGCCGGTGCCGCCGACCACGTCGTGGCCGACGGCGCGGTGAGGTCGGTCCTCGATCTCTACCGGGTCCCACCCGCACCGGGCACAGCGGTGCCAGATACGCCCGACGATCCGATCGAGGTCCGCCGCGCCCGGATCGATCGCCACTTCGACGACCTCGCGGCGGCGCTCGGCCGGGCCACCGGCGGAGGACCCGACGAAGCGGGCGCCCGGGTCGCCCGCCTTCAGGCCGATCTCGAGGCTGCCTGCCGACGGGCGGAGGAGGCCGAGCGGCGTCTGATCCACGATCGTCGGGTGCTCGCTGCGGCGATGCGGCAACGACAGGCGGAGCTCGAACGGCGCGCCCGTGACGCCGAGGCATCCGTCGCTGCTCTGCTCGCTACCCGCACGTTCCGCTGGTCGGCCCGTGTGCGCGCGGTCGTCGGGAGGATCCGGCGGCGGACGCCGTGACCGTGCCGGTCGACGCCTCCGGACCGGTTCCGGACGTGAGCGTGGTCGTCGTCGCCTTCCGGAGCGGGCAGCACCTCGACGCTGCGCTCGGGGCGCTCTCCACGGCGGCCGCCGCTCCGACCTTCGAGGTCGTCCTCGTCGACAACGCCTGCCCGGACGGCAGCGGGGTGCAGGCCGCGGCGGCGCACCCGTGGGTGCGTCTCGTCCGCTCCGATCGGAACACCGGGTTCGGCGGGGGGTGCGAGCTCGGCGTGCTCGCCGCCCGGGCCGACGTCATCTGCCTGCTCAACCCCGACGTCGAGGTGGAGGCGGGGTGGCTCGGGCCGTTGCTCGACGGCCTCGACGCGGGTGCTGCGGCCGTCGCGTCGGTCGCCGTCGACAGGGGAGGTCGGGTCCTCGAGGCGGGGGCGGGGATCTACGGCGATGCCGAGGAGCCGTGGACGGCCCCCTGCACCGAGGCGGCGGATCGGAGCGTGGACTACGCGTCGGCCGCCTGCCTGGCGTTGCGCCGTTCGACGTTCCGACGGGTCGGTGGGTTCCGTGCGGAGTACTGGCCGGCGTATTTCGAGGACGTCGATCTCGGCGTCCGGCTGCTGCCGCTCGGCGGGGTCCGGGTGGTGGCGGCGAGTCGGATCCTGCACCACGTCGGCGGTGACGGCGCGCTCGCTGCCGCCGCGGCCCCCGTCTTCGCCCGCCACCATGCACGCTTCTTGGACCTGGTCCCCCGCCGAGCCCTGCGCGGCGGGTCGGGTCGACAGGTCGCCCTGCTCGACGACGGATCGGATCGGGTCGTCGCGGCGCTCGAGCGGTGGAGAGCGGCGTCGGCCGAGGTCGAGTTGGTCGTCGTCGTCCCCGCCGCGGGGCGGGCGCGCGACCTCGCCCCGGCGGCGGGACGTTGCAGCGCGGCGGTCGTGGTCGGCCCGGTCGAGCAGGCGCTCGAGGAGCGCTGGGGCGAGCTCGACACGGTCGTCGTGGTCGACGCCGCCGAGGCGCTCGCGCACGAGTCGGTGTTGACGCGGAGTCAGCCACAGGCACGTGTCGTCACCGTCGGTGGCGACGACGTGCCGCTCGGTGTTTGATCGACTGGAAACAACGGAAAACCGTGCATTTCCGGCGCACTACGACCCAAAGGAAATGCCCGCTCCCGGTGGCGCGAGGTGTTGCGATCGCCTACCGTGCCCCCACGGCGTCGTCCCCTGACGACACCGCAGACCGACCGGGAAAACGCCACCTCGGTGGACGGCTCCAGGTCCGGCCCGGCCGGGGTGAGCGGATGGTCCCTACGGACCGACCGCCCCCGGTCGGGAACCCGGTCGGTCAGAACGCTCCGTCGGCGCGGAGGGCCTCGATCGCCGCCCAGTCGAAGCCCGCCTCGAGGAGGACGTCCTCGGTGTGTGCACCGAGCTCGGGTGCGACGACCCCCGGTTCGGCCGGGGTGGCGCTGAAGCGGATCGGGGAGCCGATGATCGTGATCTCCCCCCGGTCCGGGTGCTCGGCTCGTACCAGGTACCCGTTCTCCCACGCCTGGGGGTCGGCGACGACGGCCGCATAGTCCTGCACCGGCGCCCACCGCTGGCCCTCGGCCCGCAGACGGTCGGCCCACTCCGCCGAGGTGCGCCGGAGGAAGATCGTCTCGAGTTCCTTCAGCAGCTCGGCGAGGTCCGCCGGGTCCATGAAGAGCTTGGCGTAGCGCGGGTCCTCGGTAAGGTCCGGTCGGTCGATCGCCCTCGTGAACCCCGCCCAGTTCGCGGTTGGCACGCCGACGACGGCGATCCACCCGTCGGAGGTCCGGAACAGGCGGTAGATCGATGCGATCAGCGGATGCCCGAGGTTCGGCCGACCCGGCTGTCGACCGCTCAGCAGGTACGCCGTGATCTCCGACGCCTGCGCCCAGATCTGTCCGCCGTAGAGAGAGACGTCGACCCGCTGGCCGATGCCGGTCCGTTCCCGGTGGAACAGCGCAGTGAGCACGCCGATGACGAGGTTCTGTGCGCCGGCGTGGTCGGCGATCACGGCGGCGACCGGCGTGGGGTCCCCGCCGTCGACCCCCGTCGCCGAGATGAGACCGCCGACCGCCTGACCGGCGAGGTCGGCACCCTCCCGTGTGGCATCGGGCCCGACCGGACCGAAGGCGCTGCCCGCGCCGTAGACGAGTCTCGGGTTGATCGCCGAGAGCTCCTCGTAGCCGAGCCCCCACTCCTCCATGGTGCCGGGCTTGAAGTTCGACAGGATCACGTCGGCGGTGCGGACGAGCCCCTCGAGCGCCCGCTTCCCGCCGGGGGTGCGCAGGTCGAGGGTGATCCCCCGCTTGCCGCGGTTGCAGAGCTCGAAGTACCCGCTGCGGGGTTCACCGGGCGCGGCGGGGATCCACCGGGCGAGGTCGCCCACCCCGGGGAGTTCGACCTTCACCACGTCCGCACCGAGGTCGGCGAGCAGGACGCCCGCCTGCGGCCCCTGCACGATGATGGTGAGGTCGAGGACCTTGATGCCGTCGAGTGCGCCCATGGGGGACATTCTGCTGTCCGGCCCGGCCGCGTGCTGCGCTCGTGGCGGTGTGCCCCTCGCCGTCGCATCCGGTGGCTACCGTCGGGCCCGTGCAGCCCGCAGTCGTCACCCGCCGGACCGTGGTGGACCTCGACTTCGAGCCGGACCTCGTCACCGTCCGGCACGCCATCGACGGCACGGTGGTGGGCGATCGTGCGGGGCGGGAGCTCCGGTGGGCGACGGTGACCCCGGTCGGCATCGGGTCCCTGCACCTCCGCCGCTCCGATGCCCGACGCGTTGAGGTCACCGCCTTCGGCGCCGGTGCGGACTGGCTCGTCGAGCAGACCCCGCGGCTGCTCGGCGCCGCCGACGACGTCGAGGAGCTGCGTCGCGACCTCCTCCCGCCGCAGCTCGCCCGGCGTCCGGTGCCGCGGATCGGCCGGACCGACCGGGTCGTGGAGTCGATGGTCCCCGCCGTGCTCGGCCAGAAGGTCCAGGCGACGCTCGCCAACCGGTCGCTCCGACTGCTGGCGGCACGGTTCGGCGATGCCGCTCCCGGGCCGGGAGAGCTCCGGGCCACCCCGTCCGCCGCACGACTCGCCGACCTCGCCGTCCACGACCTGCACCGGTGTGGGGTGGAACGCAAACGGGGAGACACGATCCGGCGCGCGGCGCGCCTCGCGTTCCGACTCGAGGAGGCGGCCGGGCTCGGACCGGAGGTGCTCGAGGCGCGGTTGCGTGCCGTCCCGGGCATCGGCCCGTGGACGTCCGCCCTCGTCCGCCTCGGCGCCACCGGCGATCCCGACGCGGTGGAGGTGGGCGACTTCCATCTGCCGAACACCGTCTGCTGGGCCCTCGCCGGTGAGGAACGCGGCGACGACCGGCGGATGCTCGAACTCCTCGAGCCCTTCCGCGGGCACCGCGGGCGGGTCGTCCGGATGATCAGCGCGCTCGGCCTGCGTGCCCCACGCCGCGGCCCGCGTCTCGAACCCCTGCCGGTGGACCGGTACGACGGCCCCGACCGCGATGCCGTGTGGTTCCGTGACCGTGGCCCCGGCGGGGGTGGCTGGCGGGACCGCCCGCTCGATGCCGCCGCTCGCAGCCGCTCACGCTGAGAGCGGTCAGTCCTTCTCCGAGGCGACGGTCGTGCCGGCCTTCGGCCCGGCGACCGGATCGTCCGCCGACCAGGGGAACAGGATCCACTTGTCGGTCTGCTTCCACACGTACTCGCAGGTGATCACCGAGTGCGGCTTCTCGTACAGCACCGCGGTGCGGACCTCGCCGACCTTGCCGGCGGTCATGTCGCGGACGAGCTGCAGGGTGTTCCCCGTGTCGGCGACGTCGTCGACGACGAGGAACTGCTTGTCCTCGAGATCGACGAGATCGAGGTAGGGGGGCAGCACGACCGGCACCTCGAGTCGGCTGTCGACGCCCGTGTAGTACTCGACGTTCATCACGAAGGTGTTCTTCACCGAGAGGGCGTAGCCGATGCTCCCCGCCGGGATCAGGCCACCGCGCGCGATGGCGAGCACGACGTCGGGCTGGTAGCCGGATGTGGCGACCTGCTCCGCGAGCGACCGCACTGCCTCGCCGTAGACACTCCACGTCATGATCTCGTACTTGTCGGCGGGCTCGGACACGGTTCCTCCTGGGGGGCGGGCGCCAACGTTAGATCGGGCGGACCCGGGCAACGCGGTCAGCCGTCGCGCAGGCGGTCCGCCACCTCGGCGGACACGTGGTAGGTCTCCGCGTCGGTGGGGAACGCGCCGGTTCGCACGTCCGCGGCGTAGCGGGCGATCGCCTCGGTGGCCGCCGCGCCGAGCTCGGCGTAGCGGCGCACGAACTTCGGGCGGACGCGGTCCTCGAACCCCAGCAGGTCGTGGAACACGAGCACCTGCCCGTCGCAGCCGGCGCCGGCGCCGATGCCGATCGTTGGCACGTCGATCGACGCCGTCACCAGATCGGCGACGACGTCGGGAATGCCCTCGAGCACGATCGCGCAGCAACCGGCCTCGGCGAGGGCCACGGCGTCGGCGACGAGGGCACGTGCCGCATCCACATCCTTCGCCTGCACCCGAAAGCCGCCCATCGCATTGGTCGACTGCGGGGTGAGCCCGAGGTGGCCCATCACCGGGATCTCCGCGTCGAGGATGGCGCGGATCATCCGCAGCCGCTTGCGGCCCCCCTCGAGCTTCACGCAGGTGGCACCGGCCCGGACGAGGAGGGCGGCGTTGCGCACCGACTCCTCGACCGATACGTGGTAGCTCATCCACGGCAGGTCGCCGATGACGAGCGCGGCCGGCCCGGCGCGGCGCACAGCGGCCACGTGGTAGGCGATGTCCTCGGTGCGGAGCTGGAGCGGGTCGTCGTACCCGAGCACCACCATCGCCACCGAGTCGCCGACGAGGATCAGGTCGACACCGGCGGCGTCGGCGACCCGTGCGCCGGGCGCGTCGTACGCCGTCACCATGACGAGCGGCGCAGCGCCGTCACGCACCTTGTGCCGGGCGAGCGCCGGCACGGTCAGAGCGGTCATGTCGATCCGTCCTCAGTCCGCGTGGACACCAAGGTTGTCGATGAGTCGAGCCGGTCCCACCTGGGCCGCGACCAGCAGGCGCACCTCACCCCGCAGGGAGGCGGGTCGCTCGAGGGTGCGGGCATCGACGGCAGCCACGTAGTCCATCGTCGCACGTGGCTCACCGGCCAGCACGCTCGACATCGTCGCCTCGATCGCATCCGGTGACCGTTCGCCCGCGGCGATCGCCGCAGCGCCGGCGTCGAGGCAGTGCTTCAGCGCCGGCGCCGCCGCTCGGTCCTCGGGGCCGAGGTACACGTTGCGGCTCGACATCGCGAGCCCGTCGGCCTCCCGGATCGTCGGGCACCCGACGACGGTCACCGGGAACGACAGGTCGTGGGCCATGCGGCTCACGACGAGGAGCTGCTGGTAGTCCTTCTCGCCGAAGTACGCCCGGCACGCCCCGGCGATCGCGAACAACTTCGCGACGACCGTCGCCACCCCGTCGAAGTGACCCGGGCGGCTCGCACCGTCGAGGGTCGCGGTGATCTCCCGCACCGAGACCGTCGTGAGCACCGGCCCGGACGGGTACATCTCCTCGACGTCGGGGGCGAAAACGATGTCGACCCCGTGCGCCTTGGCCAGCGCGAGGTCGCCCTCGAGGTCACGGGGATAGGTCGAGAGGTCCTCGTGCGCAGCGAACTGCAACGGGTTCACGAAGATGGTGGCCGTCACTGAGCCGCACTCGGCTCGTGCGGCGTCCATGAGGCTCGCGTGCCCGGCATGGAGGTAGCCCATCGTGGGGACGAGCCCGATCGTGCGCCCGGCATGCCGCGCCTCGTCGTGCGCGGCGCGCACCTCGGCGATCGTGCGGAGCAGGCGGACCGTCATGCGACCTCGCTGGCGTCGTCCCCGGCCGCCTCACGATCGGCGACGAGGCGGTCGGCCTGATCGGCGAGCGCCCGGTAGGCGGCGTGCTCGTCGAGGGGCAACGCGTCGAGGTGTCGGGCGACGGTCGCCCAGTCGCCGCGTGCGACCGGCCCGGTGAGCGCCGCAGCGGGACCGAGTCGCCGCACGTTCTCGAGCGTCTGCGCGGCGAGGTCGAGGTAGGCGTCGAGGGGCACACCGGCGACCTCGGCGATGCGTTCGACCTGACCGAGCAGGGCGACGAGGTGGTTCGACGCCACGCATGCCGCGGCGTGGTAGCGAACCCGCTGCCCGGCGGGGACGTGGAACGGCCGTCCACCGAACGCGGCGACGATCTCGGTCGCGAGCGCGTCGCCGTCGACAGCGAAGGCGCAACGGTCGCGCAGGCGGTCCGCCCCGACGGACGGATCGGGGATCGACGCGAGCGGGTGCAGCGACGCTCGCCGGGCGTGCGGCTCGAGCGTGTCGAGCGTGTGGGTGCCCGACGTGTGCGCGATCACCGTGGAGGCGACGGGCTCGATGAGCGCCGCGGTCCGACGGATCGCATCGTCCGGCGTCGTCACGAGGACGAGATCGACGCCGGCGGCAGCGCTCCTCGGGTCGTCGTCGCGGCCGAGGATCCCGGCGACACGCCACCCCGCCGCACTCAATGCGGACGCGAAGGACAAGCCGACGCGCCCGGGTCCGATGATCCGCACCGATCGCACCTGCTCGGCCCCCCTCAGAAGCTGCGTTCGCGGACCGCGCATCGTTGCCGCTCCGGACCCCCCCGGGCAAGCCGTGGTGACCTCTGCCACGTGTGGTGACGCCGGGTTCCCCGACCTACGCTGCCCGCCGTGGCGCTCGGTGTGGACGGTGTGCAGGTCGGCGTGTGGACGCACCCGTCGGTGCCGACCGGGTGCACCGTGGTGCTCCCCCCGGCCGGGACCGTCGGCGGCAGCTCCGTGCGCGGCGGCGCGCCCGGCAGCCGAGAGACGCCGGCGCTGTCGCCGACCGGCTCGGTGAGCGTCTGCCATGCGGTCCTGCTCACCGGCGGGAGCGCGTTCGGGCTCGCCGCTGCAGACGGGGTCATGGCGTGGTGCGAGGAACGCGGTCGCGGGTTCGAGCTCCCCACGGCGACGGTGCCGATCGTCGGCGCCGGGGTCGTGTTCGACCTGCGGGCCAAGGACCAGCCGCGCCCCGACGCCGCCGCCGGTCGGGCCGCGTGCGACGCCGCGACCGAGGACGACCCGCCGATGGGCAGCGTCGGTGTGGGTGCCGGTTGCGTGGTCGGCAAGACCGCAGGACGGGACTGGGCGACCAAGGGCGGCCAAGGGTGGGCGGTGGCCCGCGCCGGGTCGGTCAGCGTTGGGGCGTTGATGGCCGTGAACGCCGTCGGTGACGTGCTCGACGAGTCCGGGGCGGTGCTCGCCGGCGATCGGGCGCCCGCCGATGCGGCGCGTTTCCCGGCGACCCCGTTCAGCGAGCTCGGCGGGTGGGGTGGCGCGGCGGCCTCGGCGAACACGGTGATCGGGTGTGTCGTCACGAACGCGACGCTCCGCAAGGACGAGGCCTGCCGGGTCGCCGACCTCGCCCACAGCGGGATCGCCCGGTCGGTCCGCCCGGCGCACACCTCCGCCGACGGCGACCTGCTGTTCGCGCTCGCGACCGGTGCGATCGAGGGGTCGGTCGATCTCGTCGCCGACCTCGCCGCCGCGGCGGTCGCTGCGGCCGTGCGGGCCGCCGTGCGGGCGGCGACGCCGATCCCCGGCGTCCCGGTCGACCCGCGAGCCGACGGAGGCGCCGTCAGTCGACGGTGATCTGCACCCGGTGCCAGCCGGTGGCACCGTCGGGGGCGACGTCCTGTTCGACCTGCGTCTGGGTCTCCCCCTGCCCGTCGGTGGCGCGGACCCGGATGCGGTGCAGCCCCGGGGTGGCCTCCCAGTCGAGGAGCCACTGCACCCACGTGGCCGGGCCGGCACCGCCGGCGAGTCGCGCCCGCTGCCAGGGGCCCTCGTCGACGGACACCTCGACCGCCCGCACCCCCCGGACCGGGGCCCAGGCGACCCCGGCGATGGTGGTCCGCCCTGCGGCGAGGCGGGTTCCGGCCCGGGGGACGTCGATGCGGGACTGGGTCTTGATCGGTCCGAGCTTCGCCCATCCCCGGGGGACCCAGTAGCCGTTGCGGTCCCAGGGGACGAGGTCGATCGCGGCGAGCCACTTCGTCGCCGACACGTACCCGTAGATGCCCGGGACCACGAGCCGGGCCGGGAACCCGTGGCGGTAGGGGAGCGGCTCGCCGTTCATGCCGACCGCCACCATCGCCGCACGTCCGTCGAGGGCGACCGACGTGGGGAACCCGGCCGTCCACCCGTCGACCGAGCGGCTCATCACCTGCTCGCCCTCGGCGAGGACGCCCGCCTCCTCGAGCAGACGGGCGAGGGGTACGCCGGTCCAGCGGGCGTTGCCGACGAGCTCGTCGCCGACCTCGTTCGACACGCACGCGAGGGTGATCTCCTCCTCGACGAGCGGCATCTCGAGCAGGTCGGCGTAGCGGAGGGTCCGGGGTCGCTGCACGAGCCCACCGATGTCGAGTGTCCAGCCGGCGACGTCGACCCGCGGGACGATGAACGCCGTGTCGATCCGGTAGAAGGCGTCGTTCGGGGTGACGGCCGGCGAGAGCCCGGGGACGACTCCGTCGAAGGTGGACGTCGCCACCGGGCCGCGCACCGTGGGCGCAGGGAGGGCACCGACCGGTGGCGGGGTCGCGGGTCCCCACGAGCGGATGCGGCGCACGGTCGCCGGGGCGAGTACTGCGAACGCACCCCCCGCCGCGGCGAGCCCGAGGAAGCTTCGTCGGGTGCCGGGCGGGTCGAGCGGCGACGCCGTCGGGGCGTCGACCCCCTCTCCGTCCCGTGCGGGCCGGCCACCCCTCGCCGCGCGCACGAGCACCCCGGTCGTCACGGCTCCGGCGACGCCGGCGAGCAGCGCCGCGACACCGGAACGGAACGGTGCGTCGATCGTCCCGGCGGCGAGCGCTCCGATCACCGCGCACGGAGCGGCGACCGCCCACGGCAACCACGGTCGCCGGGCCGTCCGCCGTCCCGTCGCCGCGCCGACGGCCGCGAGCACGGCGAGGACGGCGAGGACGACGACCGGTTTCGTGAACGGGGCGAATGCGTCGATGCCGGCCCGCAGCACCGCGCCAGGGGCACGGTCGACGACCGCGTCGGCGACGGCGGCCACGGGCGACGGCGAACGGAGGACGACGGCGGCGACGTCGCCGGTGGCGCTGCCGACCGCGGCGCCGACCACCCCGCCGAGCGCGGCGGCGCCGGCCGCCTTCCGGCGGGGCGCGCTCGTCATCGTGAGGCCTCCTCGTAGACGAGGAGGCGGCGGTGGACCTGTCCCGACACGGTGAGCGGGAGTTCGTCCACGATGGCCTGCGCGAGGGGCCGGGCGTGCGGGGCGACGGCGGCGAGGCGTTCGGCGAGGTCGCTGAGGAACGGTGGGTCCTCCGGGTCGGTGGGGACGGTCACCGCCACGGCGATGGAACCGCGGACCGGGTCGGGCCGTGGGACCACGGCGACCTGGTGCAGCCGGGGGTCCTCGGCGAGTACGGCCTCGACGTCGGCGGGGTGCACCGGCGCCCCGTCGACGGCGAACGTGTCGCCGATCCGTCCCGAGGGTCGGGGTCGGCCCGGGTGATCGGCCTCCGCGACCCGGTCGCCGGTCGCCCACCCCTGCGGGGTCCGCGGCGCGCGCCCGCGCGCCCGGACTGCCGTTCCGGGCCCTTCGACCGTGATCTGCGCGGGTCGTTCGCCGTCGTGCAGGACCGCTCCGACGACCCCGTCGACCGTGTCGTCGTCGATGCTCACCCACCCACCGGCCTCGGCTGCGGTGTAGCGGCGCTGGACGGTCGCGCCGAACCGTGCACCGATCCGCCGTAGGGCGGCGTCGGTGACCGGTCCTCCGGTCGCGATCACGGTGCCGACCTCGACGTCGTCGCCGTCGACGCCGAGGACCCGTCCGAGCTGGCCGATGCCCGCCCACAGCACGTCCGGTCGCCGGTCGGCGAGGTCGGCCGTCGCCCGTCGGGGCGCCCACCGGTCGGTGCAGATCACGCTCCCGCCTCCGGCGAGCGCTCCCAGCACGAACCGGAGGGTCGGTCCGTGAGCGACGGGGGTCCACACGGCGGCCCGTCCACCACCGAGAGGCGGGTCGGCGCGCAACCAGAACCGTTCGAGCTGGGTGGCGGTGTAGGCGAACACCCCGGGCTCCCCGGTTCCGCCGGTGCTCGGCACCCACAGCTCTGCGGTCGCCCCGACGAGCGGCTGGTGGGCGGTCCGCTCGTCGAGCGGTGCCTCCTCGCCGTGGCCGCAACCGAACGCGGCGAAGGGCAGGGGTGCGGCCGGGTCGACGAGGGCGGCCCGGTCCCGGAGCGGAGAGGGCAGCGACCGGTCGCCGATGACGAGGTCGGCGGCGAGCAGGTCGGCGGCGGCCTCGAGCTCGCGAGGCCACCAGTCGAGGAGCAGCGGTGCGGCGGTCGCGCCGGCGGCGAGCACGGCGAGCGTGGCGGCGACCTGCGTCGGTCCCGACGGGAGAGCGACGGCGACGACCCGGCCGGGCCCGATCCCGCGACGCCGGAGGCCTGCAGCGAGCGACGCAACGAGCTCGGCGAGGCTGTGGTGGTCGAGTGGTGCTCCGACGCCGCCGAGGACGGCCGGTCGGTCGCCCCGCCGGGCGAGGTCGCCGATGGTGCGGAGTATCACGGTCGGTGCCCGTTCACTCAGCGGGGCGTCAGCTCGACGCTCACCCGCACGCCGGACAGCGCCGTGTCGGTGAACGTTCGCACGACCTTCACCTGGTCGGTCTCGATGTACACGGAGGTTCGCTGCGTGCCGCTCTCGTCGGCCACGACCCGGTCGGTGGGCGTCCACCCGGCGGCGGCGACGGCGGCGTCGACCTCGGCGACGACCTTGTCGTACGGCCGGTCGACGAGCCAGGTGACCGACCGACCGATCGGCACGGCGCCGGTGTCCGGCCGGGCGATGTAGTTGATGATGATCGCCCCTGCCGGTGGGGTGAACTCCGCCGGGAACCAGCTCGGCACCGTGGATGCGACCGGCCGCACGTCGTCCGCGATGCCGGTCGGCCCGCTCGTCCCGCCGCAGGCGGCAAGGACCGACACGGCGAGGGCGAGGGCCATCGTGCCGATCGCCGTCCGACCGTTCCGGCTCCGTTCCACCGCTCTATTCTTCCCGGCCCGCGGCCCGTGTGCCGACCCCGCCGCGCCCGAGGGGCCGACGTCCCCGCGCTTGCGGTCGGCTCCGGCCCGGCGGAGACTGGGCGGGTGATCATCCGTGTCGACCGTGGCGGCCCTTCCCTGCTCGAACCGGAGGACTGCACGAGGTTCCACGTCGACGTCGTCGACCCCGTCGGCGGCGACGAGGTGCTCGGCCTGCTCGGCACGTGGTCGGCGGGTGGCGACGGATCCCACGTGTGGATCCGGATCGAGGCGCTGCGGGTCGCGGTGGCGGGTCGTGTGGGCCCGACGTGGGAGTCCGACTTCGCGGGAATGGTCTCCTACGCCGCGTCGAAGGGCTGGCTCGACGAGTCGGGTTCGGCGATCCGGGCGCATCTCGCCTGAGTCGCCGCAGCGTCAGGGCGCGTACCTCGGGTCGAGCTCCTCGAGGGTCGCGGGGCGCATGCCGAGGTCGACGGCGGTCCAGACGAGCTGGGAGAACGGCCAGAACAGGATCGGCATCCCCACGGCGGTGCCGATCCCGGCGGTCATCATCGGCACCATGGGCACGTGCGGGTAGGTCACGATCGCACCGACGACCACGACGATGGCGAGCACCCCGAAGCTCACGATCGTGTTCACGCCGACCCCGCCGACCCAGTGGCCGGCGACCCGGTCGGTGCGCAGGCCGCAGGTCGGGCAGCTCTCCTCGAGGCGGAACCAGTTCGCCAGCACCCCGCGGGTGCCGCACTGCGGGCAACGGAGGGTGAGCGCCCGGAGAGCGAGCGCCAGGTAGGACGGTGTTGCGAGGGCCACCCGACGATCGTAGGCCCCCTGCCCCGACGCCCGGCGAAGTATCGTCGGGAGGCCCGCGGGGGGCGGACGGACGACGGAGGACGATCGATGGGCTGGCGTGTCGTGGTCGACATGGACCTGTGCGAGTCGAACGCGGTGTGCATGGGCATCCTGCCCGACGTCTTCGAGGTCCGCGACGACGACCTCCTCTACGTGCTCGAGGAACGGCCGGCCGACGCCGATCGCGCCAAGGTCGCCGAGGCGGTCGCCCGCTGCCCCAAGCAGGCGATCCGCATCGCCGAGGACTGAGCGGGGTTGGCCCCCGCCGGCCTCCCGCGTCGGATCGTCGTGGTCGGCGCGTCGCTCGCCGGCTGGAACGCCGTGCGCGCGCTGCGTGCCGAAGGGTTCGACGGCGAGTTGACCCTCGTCGGTGAGGAGCCGCACCTGCCCTACGACCGTCCGCCGCTGTCGAAGGACTACCTGGCGGGTCGGGTCGACCGCGGCCGGCTCGATCTGACCGCACACGACGACGTCGATGCCCTCGCCCTCGATCGTCGGCTCGGGATCGCCGCCACCGGGCTGGACCTCGGTGACCGCATCCTCCGGCTCGGCGACGGGACGGACCTGTCCTGGGACGGGCTCGTCGTGGCGACCGGGGCCCGGGTCCGTCGACTTCCCGGCACGGAGGCCCTCGCCGGCGTCTTCGCCCTGCGGACGCTCGAGGACGCCGACGCGCTCCGTGCCGATCTCGCCGGCGGACCCCGTCGGGTCGTGGTCCTCGGCGCCGGCTTCATCGGGCTCGAGGTGGCGGCCACGGCGCGCCTCGCCGGCCACGACGTCACCGTCGTCGAGGCGGCGCCGACCCCGCTCGTGCGCTCGGTCGGCGAACTCGTCGGCCGCACGGTCGCCGAACTGCACCGGGACCACGGTGTCGACGTCCGTCTCGGAGTCGGGGTCGAGGGGATCGAGGGTGAGGCACGGGTCACCGCCGTGCGGCTCGCCGACGGGACGCGCCTCCCCGCCGACGTGGTCGTCGCCGGGATCGGGGTCGTCCCCGCGGTCGACTGGCTCGACGGGTCGGGGCTCGCCGTCGACAACGGCGTGCGCTGCGACGGTACGTGCCTCGCCGCACCCGGTGTGGTCGCCGCGGGCGACGCAGCGACGTTCCCGAACGCGCTCTTCGACGACGAGGTGATGCGGGTCGAGCACTGGGACCACGCCATCGCGATGGGGGCCTTCGCGGCGCGGCGGCTCCTCGCCGGCGACGGCTGGGACCCCGCCGAGCGGTTCGCCCCGGTGCCGTTCTTCTGGTCCGACCAGTACGACCGCAAGCTGCAGTCCGTCGGCAGGATCGGCCCAGGCGACGAGGTGGAACTGTTCGACGGCGATCCCGCCGAGCGTCGCTTCGTGACCGTGCACGTGCGGGACGGCCGGGTGGTCGGCGCCTTCGGCATGAACCGTCCGCGGCACGTGATGCGCCTCCGGGGGCTGATCGCGGAGCGGGCCGATCTCGACCGGGTCCGGACCGAGCTCGCGTGACCGAGGAGGTCGTCGAGTGGATCGGCGACGACGGCGCGGTGCTCGGCGTCGTGGCGCGCCGGAGGATGCGGGCGGACGTGCTCCGGCACCGGGCCGTCTACGTGGTCGTCACCCGCACCGACGGGCGCCTCGTCGTGCACCGGCGCGCCGACCACAAGGACGTGTGGCCCGGTCGCTGGGACGTCTGCTTCGGCGGGGTGGTCGCTGTCGGCGAGACGTGGGACGCAGCCGCGGCGCGGGAACTCGCCGAGGAGGCGGGGATCGAGGGCGCCGACCTGGTCCGGATCGGTTCGTTCGACCATCGCGACCTCGACGTGGCGGTGCAGGGTGTCGTCTTCCGTGTCGTCACCGACGACCGGGTCGTGCCCGTCGACGCGGAGGTCGCGGAGGTGGCCGAGGTCGCCGCCGGTGACCTCGCCGAATGGCTCGCGGCGACCGACGTGTGCCCGGACAGCGTCGCCGGCGTCGTGCCGTTGCTCGTCGCGTCGACGTGAGCGCGACGGCGTGACCGGGCCGGTCAGGCGAGCGCGGACCTGAGCGACGGTCCCGCTCGGCCGGCGACGGCGACGTGCACGCCGAGCTTCTCGAGGGTCTGCTCGACGCTGCGTGCCCCCTGGGCGACCGGGTGGGCGGTGAGGAACGTCGTGACCGCGTCGGCGAGCGCCGGATCGGTGATGGTGGTCACCGTCGAGACCATCCGACTGATGCTGTTGGAGGGGAACCGCTCGCAGAGGACGTCCCAGTTCGCGGCGACGAACGCCCAGACCTCGGTGGCGCGCTCCCGGTTCGCGATAGCCCGGGCGATCACGAACGGCGCGTCCTGGGTCTTCACGTCGCCGTCGCGGCAGCGTCGGAGGGTGCGGTCCATGCATGCGGCGTCACCGAAGTCGGCGAGCGCGTACAGGTAGCGGCGGGCGTCCTGGGGGGTCGCCGCGGTGTCGGCGCGTCGCAGGTGGGTCTCCCACTGCCCGACGTCGCCGACCGCCGCGGTCACGTTCACGGCGGCGGCGAGCAACGCCGGGTCCGCCGCGGGGTCGTCGAGGAGTCGTTCGGCGCGGCGCAGGACCGCGGGGTCGCGTCCGAGGGTGCCGGCGAGCCCGAACAGCGTCGCCCGGAGTTCGCGACGCCGGTCGTCGTCGTCGGCGGCGGCCTCGTGGCCGACGACGTCGAGCGCCGGTCCGGCGAGGTCGACGACGACCGAACGGAGGCGGGCGAGGTCGTCGCCCTGCACGAACCGGGCCAGCCCGCCGAGCACCCCGGCGATCCGCTGCCAGACCGAGAGGTCGTCGTCGTCGGCGAGCTCACGACACAGGGCGAGCACGGCGGCGGCGTCGGTGCGCCCGGCGAGCAGCGCCGCCCAGGCGTCGTCGACGAGCGCGTACCGTTCGATCGGCGCGAGCAGGTCCTGCGCCCGGGTCGTCAGCGCCCGGCGGCCGGCGTCGTCGTAGTGCACCCGGAAGAACCCGTGCCCGCCGGCGTTCACGACGACGGCGTCGGCGGCGCCACCGAGATCGATCGTCGTCGTCTCGGCGTCGAGGAGGGTCCGCAGACCTTCACGACGACCGCCACGGACCACGTCGACGATCACCGGGACGTGCCAGCGTCCGTCGCCGCCGCCCGCGTAGCGGAAGTGCTCCTGGCGGAGCTCGAGCGAGGTGCGGTCCGCGCCGGTGGACGCGTCGACGAGCGGGAACCCGCCCTGGAAGATCCAGGTGTCGGCGAGCGCCCGGACGGGTTGGCCGGTCGCCTCCTCGAGCGCGTCCCACAGGTCGGTGGTCTGGGTGTTCGCGTAGGCGTGGCGGCTCAGGTAGCGGTGCACCCCGGCGCGGAACGCCTCCTCCCCGAGGTACTGCTCGAGCATGCGGACGATCGCCGCACCCTTCTCGTAGGTGAGGATGTCGTACATGCCCTCGGCATCGGCCGGGGAGACGACCTCGAACTCGATGGGGCGGGTCGACGCGAGCGCGTCGGTGTCGTAGGCGGCGGTCTTCATGAGACCGAAGTCGACCCACCGCTTCCAGTCGGGCCGGAACGCGTCGGTCGCCTTCATCTCCATGAACGTGGCGAAGGCCTCCTTCAGCCACAGGCCTTCCCACCACGCCATGGTGACGAGGTCACCGAACCACATGTGGGCGATCTCGTGCGCGATGACGTCGGCGGCACGCTGCAGCTCCGGCTGGGTGGCGGTCGCCGGGTCGATCAGCAGCAGGACCTCCCGGAAGGTGACGCACCCGAGGTTCTCCATCGCTCCGAACGCGAAGTCGGGCACGGCGACGAGGTCGAGCTTGTCGCCCGGGTACGCGATGCCGAAGTACTCCTCGAAGTACCGCAGCGAGAACGCCCCGGCCTCGAGAGCGAACGACGTGAGGTGCCCCTGCCCGAGCGGGTGGACGATGCGCAGCGGCGTGCCGTTCACGTCGACCGGTTCGGTCGCCTCGAGGGGGCCGACGATGAACGCGAGCAGGTACGTCGACATGACCATCGTGTCGGCGAACCGGATCCGGACCCGGCCGTCACCCGTCGGGGTGCGCTCGACCTCGGGGCCGCAGGACAGCGCGAACAGCTCGTCGTCGACGACGAGGGTGACGGCGAACGTGGCCTTCGCGTCGGGCTCGTCCCAGCAGGGGAACGCCCGTCGGGCGTTCGTCGACTCGAACTGCGTCGTCGCGATCGTTCGTTCGACGCCTTCGTGGTCTCGGAACGTCGACCGGTAGAAGCCGCGCAGCTTGTCGTTGAGCACCCCGCGGAACCGGCAGTGCAGCTCGTGCTCGCCGGCGGCGACGGTGCCCACGAGCCGGAACGTCACCCGTTCGGTCGCCTCGTCGAACTCGGCGGTGGCGGCGACGCGTTCGCCGACGGCCGTGCGCACCCACGCCTCCTCCACGGACAGTTCGAT
>VGBO01000027.1 GCA_016870475.1 Actinomycetota bacterium
GGTGGCATGGATCATGATGCCCCGCTCGGAGGGGCCCTCCCAGCCGCGCACCGTCGCGAACCCCCCGCCGTCCCGGACCATCGGCAGCGCCGCAGCGTTCATCACCGCGCCGTCCGCCACCGCGTCGACACCGTCGGGGACGAGCGCACGCACCCGTTCGGCGAAGTCGTCACCGCGGGGGAGCACGACGTCGGCACCGAGGGATCGCACGAGGTCCATGTCCTGGGGCGACGCGTCGGCGATGACGCGCAACCCCGCTGCGTGCGCGAGCTGCACGACGTAGCCGCCGTAACACCCCGCTGCCCCGGTGACGGCGAGCGTCGCTCCGGCGGGGAGCGCGAGCTGGTCGAGGGACATCTGGGCCGTGAGCCCGTTCATCGGCAGGGTCGACGCCTCGGCGTGGGTCGCCCAGGCCGGCGCGCGGGTGACCGAGGCCGCCGGGCAGACCACGTAGTCGGCATAGGCGCCGTGGGTCCCCTGCGGGAGCAGGATCGCCATCACCCGGTCGCCCACCGAGATCTCGGTGGTGGTGTCGGGACCGACGGCGTCGAGTACACCCGCGGCGTCCATGCCCGGTACGTAGGGGCGCGGGAACGGCGCCTGCTGCTCGGCGCGAGCCCCGTTGCGCACGTACGTGTCGGTCGGGTTCACCGTGGCGGCGTGCACCCGGATCCGCACCTCACCGGGGCCGGGCTCGGGCACCGGCAGCTCGACGATCTCGAGGGCCTCCGGGCCGCCGTAGCGCATCGATCCGACGACGCGCATGGTTGCGGGCTCGCGGTTCGTCGCCACCCTCAGGCCCCGGTGCCGGGGCTGCCCAGGTGGGCGAACAGGAACGCTGCGGTCGTCTGCCAGGCCTCCGCGGCGATCTCCGGCTGGGAGAAGTGCGGGGCGTGGTGGTTGTCGAACGCGTGCTTCCCACCGGCGTGGTGGTACACGGCGACGTTGTGCATCGCCGCCGTCGCGGCGCGGATCGCCTCGACCTCGTCGTTGGGGATGTAGGGGTCGGCGTCGCCGAAGTGGAAGATCGTGGGACAGTGCAGCGACCCGACCGCGTCGAGCATCGTCGCGATCCCCGACCCGTAGTAGGAGACGGCGCACGCCACGTCGAAACTCGTGGCGACCCGGTAGGTCACCGTCCCGCCGAAGCAGAACCCGATCACCCCGATCTCCCCCTGCACCTCGGGCATCGACCGCAGGTGGTCCACGCAGGCGCCGAGATCGGCGAGACCGGCCTCGGCGTCCCAGCGGCCGGCGATCTCGATTGCCTCGGGGATCGCCTCGGGGCGCGACGAGTCGATGTCGAGGTTGGGCTGCACCCGCCAGAACACGTCGGGTGCGCACACGACGTAGCCGAGGCCGGCGAGGCGGTCGGCGACGTCGCGGATGTAGGCGTTGACGCCGAAGATCTCCTGCAGGAGGAGCACGCCGGGGCCGTGGCCGGCGGCGGGGAGGACAATCCGGGCGTCGAAGGTGCCTCCGCCGGGGGAGGCGATGGCGTCGGTGCGAACGGTGGTCATGGTCGGACGCTACCCCGGCGGGCATGTTGGAGTTGCTCGAAAAGCACGGCCTCCTCGGCCTGGGTCGGCACCCCGGGTCGTCCGTGCAGGCAGGCGAGCCGAGCCAACGCCCGGTGCATCTCGTCGAAGCTGCGCCGGGCGCCGCGGGGGAGGGAGCGTCGGGTCCGCAGCAGTGTCGACCACGCGAGGAACGGCCCCACCTCCGCCGGGCTCAGCCCGTAGCGCGCAGCGAGGAACGGCACCCGCTCGGTGAACTGCCGTCGCTCCGTCTGCCGGGCGAGCACCACCATCGTCGCCGCGGTGACGAACAGCACCACGAAGCCGACCATCGCCACGAGGAGGATGATCGGCCCCGCCTGTGTGTCGGCCGCGGTGAGGGAACCGTTCCACGCCGCGTGCGACGCGACCGCGAGGGCGAGGCCCCACAGCGACCATGTCCACGGGTTCCTCCCCCGGGAGACGGCGAGCCCGACCGCGAGCCCCGTCCAGGCGGTGAACAGCGGGTGCGCGAACGGGGTGAGGAGGCCACGCAGGACGAACACGGCGAGGAGGGAACCCTCGGCACCGGCGTTCGCGAAGTACGAGAAGTTCTCCACGAGCGCGAACCCGAGCGCCACCCAGCCGGCGTAGACGATGCCGTCCATGACCCCGTCGACGTCGTTGCGGCGGACCGCCCACAGCACACCGAGGCCCTTCGTCGCCTCCTCGACCACGGGAGCGCTGACCACGGCTGCGACGACGTCGCCGAGGGCGAGGGCGACGATCGTGTTGATGACGATCGCGACGACCGCGGAGACCGTCGCGCCCCAGAGCACGGCGTGCACCCTCGAGGCCCGCGGTTCCGGTTCGACGCGGTCGAGCCAGTTGAGCGTCGGGAGCACGATGGCGAAGGGGATGAGGCCGAGCGGGATCGAGAGGGGTGCGACGATGGCCGTGACGACGACGATCAGGACGGCGACGACCCCGAACCCGGTCACCCAGCCACTCAGCCAGTTCGGCAGTCGCGGGGCTCGCGCCGCGCTCCCCGAGCCGGGCGGGGGTCCGGCGACGTGCGGCGTCCAGACGACCCCGTCCCACCACCGCCACGAGGCAACCCGCCACGGGTCGGGGTACCAGCCAGGTGCCTGCGTCACGGGGCAACGATGGCGCACGGACGGCGCCCGCGCCACCGGGTGGGCGTCAGTGGCTCAGAGTCGGCCGAGTCCGAGGTCGAGCGCGCCCTTGGCCACGTTGATCCGCAGCACGTCGGTTGCCCCCTCGGCGAGGCGCATCGCTCGCACCCGCCGATGGATCCCGGCCAGGGGATGGTCGTCCTCGAGTGCGTGTCCGCCGACGAGTTGGATCGCCTCGTCGACGATGGTCCCGACGGCCTCGGTGGCGAAGACCTTGGCGGCGCTGACCTCGTTCCGGGTGTCGTCACCCCCGGCGTCGACGAGACGTGCCGTGCGGTACACGGTGCTGCGCACCGCGAACGCCAGGATCCGCAGTTCGCCGTAGCGGAGGCGAACACGTTCGTTCGGGAGCTCCGGTCGTCGGGCGGCGACCGTTCGCAGGTGCGTGTCGACGTGGTCGACGACAGCGCCGCAGAGTCCCGTCGCGATCCCGGCGAGCGCGAGCCGCACGCCGCCCACGACCCCGAGGGCCTGGCGCATCCCCCGGCCCGGCTCGCCGAGGACGTGGGTCCGCGGCACCCGGACCTCGTCGAACTCGAAGGCCGCGTGGTGGCTCCCGTCGAGCGAGGAGAACCGTCGGACGAGGCGGACCCCGTCGGCGGCCGTGTCGATGACGAGCATCGCGGGGCCGGTCCCCTCCACGTCGACGAGGGCGGTGAGGAAGTCGGCGTCCGCGCCGCCGGTCACGTAGGACTTGCGGCCCGTCACGACGAGGGTGTCGCCAGCGGCCCGTGCCCAGGTGCGGCGCCCGCCGTCCTCCGGTTCGGTGAAGGCGAACCCTCCCTGCCGCTCACCGGCGAGGAGTGGCAGCAGGTGGGAGGAGCGCAGCGGCTCGCCCACGTCGGCGAGCGCGCCCGGTGCCGGTCCGAAGACGCCCGGCAGGTGCGCGACGTCGTGGCGGCCGAGGACGTCTCGGGCGACCGTCAGCGCGAGCGCCCCGGCACCGATCCCACCGAACTCCACGGGCTGGGCGAGACCGAAGACGCCGGCCGCCTTGGAGGCACGTCGGACGGCGTCGGCGAGGGCGGCACGCTCCGGGCCGTGGACCTCACCGAACGCCGTCGGGCGCAACGGGACGAGGTGCTCGGCGGCGAGTGCGGTCACTCGGTCGCGGAGGTCGACGAGATCGGGGGTCAGGGATTCGGGCACCGACGCCACTTTCCCACACGGGCACCGGTACCTTCGTCCCATGTCGGAGGTCCGCCCGCCCCTCCCCGGTGTCGATCGTCTCGACGACCTCCAGTTCACGAACCGGTTCACGACGGACCTGCCTGCCGACGAGAACCCCGTCAACCACGTGCGGCAGGTGCACGGGGCGGCGTTCAGCAGGGTCCGGCCGACACCGGTCGCGGCACCGCGTACCCTGGCCGTCGCACGGGAGGTCGCCGAGCTCCTGGGGCTGTCGGAAGAGCTGTACCGGTCGTCGTCGTTCGCGCAGGTGCTCGGCGGCAACGAGGTGCCCGTCGGCGCCGATCCCTACGCCATGTGCTACGGCGGCCACCAGTTCGGGTCCTGGGCGGGACAGCTCGGTGACGGGCGGGCGATCGCTCTCGGCGAGGTGCGTGACCGCGCCGGCGGCCACCAGACGCTGCAGTTGAAGGGCGCCGGACCGACGCCGTACTCGCGCACGGCGGACGGTCGAGCCGTGCTCCGGAGCTCACTCCGGGAGTTCCTCTGCAGCGAGGCGATGCACCATCTCGGTGTGCCGACCACGCGAGCGCTGTCCCTCGTCGCCACCGGCGAGCCGGTGGTGCGCGACATGCTCTACGACGGCAACCCGCGGCCGGAGCCGGGCGCGGTGGTGTGCCGGGTCGCCCCGTCCTTCGTGCGGTTCGGCACGTTCCAGCTCCCGGCGGCCCGTGGTGACACGGCGCTGCTCCGACGGCTGGTGGAGGCCACGCTCGCCCACGACTTCGCCCACCTCACCGGCAGCTTCGAGGAGCGGCTGGCGGGAATGCTCGACGAGGTCGTGGCCCGTTCCGCGGAACTCGTCGCGGAGTGGATGCGCGTCGGGTTCGTCCACGGGGTGCTCAACACCGACAACCTGTCCATCCTCGGGCTCACGATCGACTACGGCCCCTACGGCTGGCTCGAGAACTTCGACCCGGGGTGGACGCCGAACACCACCGACGCCGGTGGTCGGCGCTACCGGTACGGGGCGCAGCCCCAGATCGTGCAGTGGAACCTCCTCCAGCTCGCCCAGGCGTTCGCCACCGTCGTCACCGACGTCGCTCCGCTGCAGGCGGCGCTCGACACCTACGTGGACCGCTATCAGGACCACTTCCGGTGGCTGACGGTCGAACGACTCGGCTGGGGGCGACCGCTCGCCGGCGACGACGAGCGGATCCAGGGACTGTTCTCCGCCCTCACCTCCTCTGAGATCGACCAGGTGCTGTTCTTCCGGGACCTCGCACGCGTCGACGTGGACGCCGCCGTCGCGCCCGACCTCGCCGACCCGGCAGCGGTCGACGCGGTGCTCGCCCCGCTCTCGGCCGCCTGGTACCGACCCGAGGAGATCGTCGGCGACGTGGCGGCGGGGATCGCTGTGTGGCTGGCGGACTGGGCCGGGCGGGTGCGGGTCGGCGGGCTGCCCCACGACGAGCGACGTCGGCGCATGGACCGATGCAACCCGCGCTTCGTGCTGCGCAACTACCTCGCGCAGGAGGCGATCGACGCGGTCGAGGCCGGTGACGTCGGCCTGCTCCACGAGCTGCACGAGGTCCTCCGCCGTCCCTACGACGAGCAACCGGGCAAGGAGCGCTTCGCGGCACGACGGCCGGATTGGGCCCGACACCGGGCGGGCTGCTCGATGCTGTCCTGCAGCTCCTGAGTCAGCGGGACGCGGCGCGGATCGTGCGCCAGATCGACTCGGGCGTGCACGGCATGTCGACGTGGGTGACGCCGAGGTGGGAGAGCGCGTCGACGACGGCGTTCTGCACCGCCGGCGTCGCGCCGACCGTGCCCGACTCGCCGATCCCCTTCGCTCCGAGCTCGTTCACCGGACTCGGGGTCTCCATCACGACCCGGTCGAACAACGGGAGCTCGGCGGCGGAGATCACCGGGTAGTCGGCGAAGTTGGTGGTCAAGGGGTTCCCGGCGTCGTCGTAGACGAATCCCTCGAGGAATGCCTGCGCCGCGCCCTGGGCGAGGCCCCCGTGGATCTGACCGTCGGCGAGCAGCGGGTTCAGGATCGTCCCGGCGTCGTCGCACGCGACGAGACGCCTGAGGCGGACGGCACCGGTCTCGCGGTCGACCTCGACCACCGCCACATGGGCGCCGAAGGGGAACGTGGGCCCGGACGCCGCGAAGTCGGTCTCGGCGTGGAGGAGCCGACGACCCTCACCGGAACGTTCGTCGCACGTCTCGGCGACCTGTTGCCACGACAGGTGGTGCGCCGGGGTTCCGGCGACGTGGAAGACCCCTCGATCCGGGTCGTGGACGACGTCCTCGACCGCAGCCTCGAAGCGTTCGGCGGCGAGCCTGCGAGCGAGGTCGACGAGCTCCCCGGCGGCTTGCCAGAGCGCCACGCCGTTCGACTGCAGCGACCGGCTCCCACCCGTCTGCCCGCCACGTGGCACCTCGTCGGTGTCGGCGGACCGGACCTCGACGGCCTCGAGGGGGACACCGAGACGGTCGGCGACGAGCATCGCCCACGCCGTGTGGTGCCCCTGCCCGTAGGGCGTGGACCCGGTGCGGGCGATCACCGTGCCGTCGGCGAGCAGCTCGACGGACCCGTAGTCGGGACGGAGGATGCCCGCCGTGCGCTCCACGTAGGTGGCGACACCGATGCCGAGGAGCACCCGGTCGTCCGCCGCCCGCCGTTGCGCCTGCTCCGCCCGCAACGCTGCCACGTCGGCGGCAGCGACCGCCCGGTCGAGCGCACCGGCGTAGTCGCCGGAGTCGTAGGTCATGCCCGACAACGTCCGGAACGGGAAGCGGTCGGCGCCGATGAGGTTCCGTCGACGCACCTCGACGGGATCGAGGCCCACCGCCGCAGCGAAGACGTCGACCGCGCGCTCGATCGCCGCTGCCGCCTCGGGGCGCCCGGCTCCCCGGTACGCGCCCGTCGGCACCGTGTTCGTCACCACCGACTCCGAACGGAACCCCGCGGTGGGGATGTCGTAGCAGCCGGTCAGCATCGCCCGCGTGTTCGCGGGGAGGAGCGCCGCCCCGGCCGGGTAGGCGCCGGCGTCCTGCAGGACGTGGGCCGAGTACGCATGGATCCGCCCGGTCCGGTCGCCACCGATGCGGAGGTACTGCACCTGACCGCGCCCATGGTGGAGCCCGACCATGTCGGCGCTGCGGGTCGGCACCCACCGCACCGGACGTCCGGCCCGACGGGCGAGGAACGGCAGCAGGAGCTCCTCGCAGTGCGGTGTTCCCTTCGCCCCGAAGCTCCCGCCGACGTCACGGGCGACGACCCGCACCTGGTGGGGTTCGAGCCCGTACACCTTGGCGAGCGTCGCGCGGACCGGGTGTACACCCTGGCACGAGGCGTGGTGCACGAGCCGGTCGGCCTCCCACCGCGAGGCGGCGACCCGTGGTTCCATCGGCGCCGCGGCGAGCCGGTTGTTGACCACCCGGACCTCGGTGACCACCTCGCAACCGCCGAAATCGGGCACGAGGTCGGGGGCCTCGAGACGGAGAGCGAGGTTCGTTCCCGCTTCGGGGAACAGCAGGTGCCCGTCGGTCGCGGCGTCCTCGAGATCGACCGCCACGGGCAGCGGCTCGACGTCGATCTCGACGAGCTCGGCGGCGTCGGACGCAGCAGCGGCGTCCTCGGCGACGATCGCCACCACGGCCTCGCCGACGAAGCGGACCACGCCGGTAGCGAGCAGGGGTCGGGCCATCGTCGCAGGCAGGTCCGGGCTCGGCTGCGGCATCGGACCGAGGCCGTCGAGGTCCTGCGCGGTGACGACGTCGACCACCCCCGGTGCCCTCCTCGCCGCCTCGGTGTCGCATCGCACGATGCGCGCATGCGCGACGGGGGAGGTCACGTAGTGCACGATGAGGCAGCCCGGGAGGTCGAGATCGGCGACGAACGTGCCACCGGTCGTGAGGAGCGAACGGTCCTCGCGACGCAGCACCCGGGTTCCGCGGACGGCCATGCGGTCATCCAACCACACCGGGCGGCGTCGGCCTCCGCATAGGCTCCGCGCCCGGAGAAGGGACCGACACATGAGCTACGTGCCCGAGGACGACGAGTTCGCGACCCTGCGGGTCGAACGGGATGCCGACGAGCGGGTGCTCCGGGTGCACCTGCACCGGCCGGAGCGACGCAATGCCGTCAACGACCGGATGATGCTCGAGGTCGGGGACCTGTTCCTGCGACTGCAGCAGGACTTCCGCACCCGAGTCGTCGTGCTCGGCGGCGACGGGGCGTCGTTCTGCGCCGGCGCGGATCGCAAGACCGACGACCAGCCCCTCGACGAGCCGAACGGCGAGCGCGAGCGCCGCTTCCGGGCGCATCTGGGCCGCCGCGCCGCCCGGGCGATCGAGGAGTGTGAGATCACGACGGTCGCACGGGTGCAGGGGCACGCAGCCGGCGGTGGCGCGGTGTGGGCGGTGTCGTGCGACTTTCGGGTCGCGGCGGACGACGCTCTCCTCTGGTACCCCGAGATCGAGTTGGGGATGCCGCTCACCTGGGCGGCGACCCCGCGACTCATCGGCGAGATCGGTATGGCGCGTGCCCGCCAACTCGTGCTGCTGTGCGAACGGATCACCGGGCGAACGGCGTTCGACTGGGGGCTCGTGCACGAGGCGGTCCCCGCCGACGAGCTCGACGCGGCGGTCGACCGTTGGGTCGCCCGGCTGCTCGACCTCCCCGACCTCGCCGTGCACATGACCAAGACGCAGTTCCGCGCCTACAGCCGCAACGTCTCGCTCGGCGACGTGTCCGAGGCCGACGCCGACCAGATCGTGCTCGCTCGCGCCACGCCGGAGACCCAGGCGCGGATCCGGGCACCCTTCCGGCGCGGGCAGTAACGTCCGCCGCCATGACGGGCCCGATCCGGTTCGAACGAAGCCACGACGTCGTCATCGCCGCGTCGCCGGCGGCGGTACTCGACTACGTGTCGAACCCACAGTCGTGGCGCGAGTGGATGCCCGCCACCCACGACATGGACAGCCCCGACCGCCCGATGCTCGCGGGCGAGACCTTCGTGGAGAAGTGGGCCACCCGCCAGGGCGAGGTCCAGCTCGACTGGTCGGTCACCGAGCGGATCGAGGGTCGCTGCTGGGTGGCCGAGGCCGACACCGACTTCATCGGTCGGATCGTGGCGCGCTACGAGGTCGAGGATCTCGGCGACGGGACCTGCCGGTACACCCGCAGGATTCTGAACCCCGCCCGGGCGAAGGCGCCGACGGCGGAGATGGTTGCCCGGATCGACGCCGAGGCGGCGGTGTGCCTCGCGAACATCAAGCGCAACGTCGAGGCTGCGCCACGGGTGTGACGACGCCGCCGTTCAGCTCGTCAGCACGTAGTGGTCGAGCTTCGGTGCCCGCATCTCGTCGGTGAAGCGCTGGAAGGTGAACGTCCACGACGCCGGGATGCCCTCGTCGTCGAGGTACCAGCTCCGACACCCCGTCACCCAGATGGTCCGCATGGCGGCCTCGCGCCGCTCGGCCTCGAACGCTGCGGATGCCTCCGCGGATGCGGCGACGGAGCGGGCCCGCTCCTCGGCGAGCACGTCGACGAGTTGCATCACGTAGGCCATCTGCATCTCGGCGACCTCGATGAGGGAGAAGTTGCCGACCGGACCGTTCGGCCCGTTGAGGAGGAACAGGTTCGGGAAACCGGGGACCGACACCGACAGGTAGGCGTTCGGTCGGGTCCGCCAGGCGTCGTCGAGGTCCACGCCGTCGACGCCGACCACCCGGGTCGGGCGCACGAACCGGTCCGGCTTGAAGCCGGTGGCGAGGACGAGGACGTCGAGCTCGTGGAGCGTGCCGTCGGCGGTCCGCACCCCCTCCGGTTCGATCCGTTCGATCGCCTCGGTGGCGAGCACGGCGTTCGGTTCCTGGATCTTCTCGTAGAAGTCCGGCGAGGCGATCAGTCGCTTGCACGCCGCCCGGTAGTTCGGCCGGAGCTTCTCCCGCAGCACCGGGTCGACCACGGAGTCCTCGAGGTTCCGTCGACACTGGTCCTCGACCGCCTTGATGCCCGGCGAGTCGGCGTCGATCACCGCGGCGGAGAAGGCGTCACGGAAGGCGCTCGCGAGCTGGGCTCGGACGGACTCGAGCTTCGCCGGGTCGGTGCGGTAGCGCTCCTTCTCGGCGTCGGTGATCTCGGGGTTGTCGACCCGGATCACCCACTGCGCGGTGCGCTGGAACAGGGTGAACCGCTCGACCCGTGGGATGAGCGCCGTGGCGATCTGCACGGCCGTCGACCCGGTGCCGATCACGCCGACGCGACGCCCGTCGAGGGGCACGTCGTGGTCCCATCTCGCGCTGTGGAACGCTGCGCCCCGGAACGTCTCGAGCCCCTCGAAATGGGGGATGTTCGGGTGGTGGAGCACGCCGGTGGCGGCGATCACCACGTCGAAGCGCTCCTCCGCGCCCTGTGAGGTCCGCAGGTCCCATGCGCCATCACGCCACTCGAGCGACGTGACCTCCTCGGAGAACCGCACGAGCGGGGTGACCCCGTAGCGGTCCGCCACCCCTTCGAAGTACCGCTGGATCTCGCCGCCGGGGGAGAAGCGGTGCGACCAGTCCGGGTTCGGCTCGAAGGAGTAGGAGTACACGTAGGACGGCACGTCGCAGGCGATGCCCGGGTAGGTGTTCTCCCGCCAGGTGCCGCCGAGCCGGTCGGCCTTCTCGAACACGGTGACGTCGTCGTGGCCCGCTTCTCGCAGCCTGATCGCCGCCAGAATGCCCGCCATGCCCGATCCGATGATCGCGAACCGCAGTCTGCGCACCCGTACCCCTCCTCGAATCCTTCCCGGTCCCCACCGGAACTTCCACCCTAGGTCCTCGGGCCGCGCGCCCCGTCGCGCCGCCGGACGCCGCGGTATCGTCACGCCAGATCGACCGGTATCGGCCCGGTCGATCCGGGAGGGAGAGACCATGACCCCCGTGCTCACCGGGCTCCGCATCGTCGAGGGATCGGCGTTCGTGGCGGCGCCACTCGGCGGGATGACCCTCGCACAACTCGGTGCGGACGTGATCCGCTTCGACGCCATCGGCGGCGGACTCGACTTCCACCGCTGGCCGGTCACCGACGAGGGGGTCAGCCTGTTCTGGACGGGGCTGAACAAGGGGAAGCGGTCCATCCAGGTCGACCTGCGCCGTCCGGAGGGGCGCGAGCTCGTCGCGGACATCATCACGGCGCCGGGCCCCGAAGCGGGGATCTTCCTGTCGAACTTCCCCGAGGGCGGCTGGTTGTCCGACGCCGCATTGCGGTCGCGGCGGGAAGACCTCATCTACGTGAACATCATCGGCAACCCCGACGAGTCGACCGCTGTGGACTACACCGTGAACCCCTCGTCCGGCTTCGCCTATGCGACCGGGCCGTCGGGTTCGGCAAACCCGACGAACCACGTCCTGCCGGCGTGGGACACCGCCACCGGGCTCACCGCGGCCGTCGGTCTCCTCGCAGCGGAGCGCTACCGGTCCCGGACCGGCGAGGGGCAACTCGTGAAGATCTCCCTCACCGACGTGGCGTTCGCGATGGTGGCGAACCTCGGCTACCTCGCGCAGGCGCAGCTCACGAACGAGGACCGCATCCAGATCGGCAACGACCTCTACGGCGCGTTCGGTCGTGACTTCCCGACCCGGGACGGGCGACGCGTCATGGTCGTCGCGATCAGCCTGAAGCAGTGGCAGAGCCTCGTCGAGGCAACCGGAATCGCCGAGCACCTCCCGGCGGTCGAGGGCGCACTCGGCGTCGACCTCCGGGAGGAGGGCGACCGGTTCAAGGCGCGCGACGCCATCGCGGCGTTCATCGCGCCGTTCATCGGCCGGCACACGCTCGAGGAGCTGCGGGAGATCTTCGACGCGCGCGGCGTGTGCTGGGGCCCCTACCAGACCTTCACCCAGCTGGTGCGCGAGGACCCGCGCTGTTCGGCGGACAACCCGATGTTCACCAAGATCGACCAGCCGGGCGTCGGGCGGGTGCTGATCCCCGGGTCGCCGCTCGCCTTCAGCGAGGTCATCCGCCAGCGACCGGTCGCCGCGCCGCGGCTCGGCCAGCACACCGACGAGATCCTGTCCGACGTGCTCGGCCTCGCCGGCCACGAGATCGGCCTCCTGCACGACAAGGGCATCGTGGCGGGAGGGGAGCGGTGAGCGAGTTCACGCTCGGCGCGCTGGGCCTCGCAGACCGGGCGAGCGCGGACCTCGCCCCGGAGCTCGTCCACCGCCTCGCCGTGACCCTCGGCGTACCCGTCCCGAACGGACCGCTGCCGATCACCTGGCACTGGATCTTCTTCGTCCCACTCGAATCGAGCGATGCGCTCGGCGACGATGGCCATCCCCGCCGTCCGGCGGGACGACTCACCGATACCTACCCCCGCCGGATGTTCGCCGGCGGGCGCATCACCTCCCACGGCGGCCTCGTCGCCGGGCGCCCTGCGGTGCGGACCACGGCGTTGCGCTCGGCCGAGGAGAAGTCGGGCCGCACCGGGTCACTCCTCGTCGTCGGGGTGAGGCACCGCTACGAGCAGGACGGTGCCGTCGTGCTCGAGGAGGAGCAGGACCTCGTCTACCGCACGGCAGGCGGCGTGCCGACCCCGCTGCCGCCTCCGGAGGGTGTCGTGCCCGACGCCGCCTGGCGTGCGACCGCCACGCCGGACCGGCCGTTGCTGTTCCGCTACTCGGCGGTGACCTTCAACTCGCACCGGATCCACTACGACGAGCCGTACGCCACCGCTGCGGAGGGCTATCCCGCGCTCGTCGTGCACGGCCCGCTCACCGCCACCCGGCTCGCCGACCTCGCCGCCGCTCGGCTCGAGCGCCCGTTGCGGACCTTCGCGTTCCGCGCCGAGGCCCCGCTCTTCGTCGACCAGAAGGTGACCTACCTCGGCGACCCGACCGACACCGGCGCAGACCTCCGCGCCGTGCGCGCGGATGGCGCCACGGCGATGTCGGCGATGGCGACCTGATCCCGACCACCACCGAGGAACCCCCTGTGACCGCTCCCCAGTTCCCCCTTCCCCACGCGTCGACCGACCTCACCGGACAGGTGGCGTTCGTGACCGGCGCCTCGTCCGGTCTGGGGCACCGCTTCGCCCGCACCCTCGCCGCCGCAGGCGCCGACGTCGTGGTCGCGGCCCGCCGGACCGACCGCCTCGAAGACCTTGCTGCGCTCATCCGTGCCGACGGGGGCCGGTGCGCGCCGGTCGCCCTCGACATGACCGACGCCGACGCCATCGTCGCCGCGGTCGATGCTGCTGAGGCGGCCTTCGGCACGGTCACGATCCTTCTGAACAACGCGGGGATCCCCGACGCGCAGCGCGCGCACAGGATGTCGGTCGACCTCGTCGACCGGGTGCTCGACACGAACCTGCGAGGGCCGTACCTGCTGTCCTGCGAGGTCGCCCGCCGGCTGATCGCCGCCGAACTGCCTGGGCGGATGGTGAACATCTCCTCGATGGGCGCCTTCGACTACGACGGCATGGGGGCTGCGCTGTACTCGATCACCAAGGCAGCCATCAACCGCATGACGGAGGCCCTCGCCATGGAGTGGTCCCGGAACCACATCAACGTGAACGGCATCGCCCCCGGTGCGTTCGCCTCGGAGATGATGGAGGGGATGATGTCCCGGATCGGCGACTTCACGCCGAAGTTGCCCCGCAAGCGGCTCGGTGACCCGGCGCAACTCGACTCGACGCTGCTCTACCTGTGCGCCCCGGCCTCGGAGTTCGTCACCGGCACGGTCATCAAGGTTGACGACGGTCAACAGCGACGCTGACCGCATCGGTGCGGTCTACGATGCCGTGCGAGCCGTCGGGGGACGGTGGGATCGAAGGGGGATCGCCGTGACGGACGGACCGGACGTCGTCGTCGTCGGAGCCGGGTTCGCCGGCATGTACACGCTGCGCCGCTGCCGGATGCTCGGGTTGCGGGCGCGCGCATTCGAGGCAGGTACGGGCGTCGGCGGCACCTGGTACTGGAACCGGTACCCGGGTGCCCGGTGCGACGTCGAGTCGATGGAGTACTCCTACAGCTTCGACGAGAACCTCCAGCAGGAGTGGAACTGGTCGGAGCGATACGCCGCACAGCCGGAGATCCTCTCCTACGCCAACCACGTCGCCGACCGGTTCGACCTGCGACGCGACATCACCTTCGGGACGCGGGTGCTCCGCGCCGTCTGGGACGCGACGACCGCCACCTGGACGGTGCACACCGACGGCGGCGAGGAGGTCGTGGCCCCGTACCTGGTCATGGCGACCGGCTGCCTGTCCTCGACGAACACCCCCGACATCCCCGGCCTCGCCTCCTTCGCCGGCGAGCTGCACCACACGGGCAACTGGCCGCACGAGGCGGTCGACTTTCGGGGCAAGCGGGTCGGGGTCATCGGCACCGGGTCCTCGGCGGTACAGGCGATCCCCGTGATCGCGGACACCGCGGGACACCTCACCGTGTTCCAGCGGACGCCGCAGTACTCGGTGCCCGCCCGCAACCGCCCGCTCGAGGTCGACGAGGTCGCTGCGACGAAGGCCGACTACGCGACCTTCCGGGAGCGGAACCGCCGTATGCCCGCCGGGTTCGGGTCGCGGTACCCGCGCAACGAGACCTCCGTGTTCGACGTGAGCGAGGACGATGCCCGGGCCGAGCTGCAGTTCCGCTGGGAGCGTGGTGGCACCACGTTCATGGGGGCGTTCGGTGACCTCGCCCTCGACCGGGAGGCGAACGAGATCGCAGCGTCGTTCGTGCGCGAGAAGATCGCAGAGACCGTGACCGACCCGGAGGTCGCAGCACGACTCACGCCGACCCATGTCATCGGGTGCAAGCGGCTCTGCATCGACACCGAGTACTTCGCCACGTTCAACCGGGACAACGTGACGCTCGTGGACGTCGGCACTGACCCGATCGAGTCGATCACCCCGGCAGGCGTGCGGACCGGCGGCGTCGAGCACGAACTCGACATGCTGATCCTCGCGACCGGCTTCGATGCGATGACGGGAACGCTCCTGCGGATCGACATCCGTGGTCGCGACGGTGCGACCCTGCGTGACGCGTGGGCGGCCGGCCCCCGGACCTACCTCGGGCTGTCCGTCGCCGGCTTCCCGAACCTGTTCATGGTGTCGGGACCGGGCAGTCCGTCCGTGCTCACGAACATGATCGTCTCAATCGAACAGCATGTGGAGTGGATCACCGACTGCATCGACCATCTCCGCCGCACAGGCCGACGCAGCATCGAGGCGACCCCGGAGGCCCAGGAGGACTGGGTCGCCCACGTGAACTCCATCGCCGACAAGACGCTCTACCCGACCTGTAACTCGTGGTACCTGGGTGCGAACGTGCCGGGCAAGACCCGGGTGTTTATGCCGCTGCTCGGGTTCCCGCCCTACGTCGAGACCTGTCGCAGAGTCGTCGACAACGACTACGAGGGCTTTACCGTCGGGGTGTGACCCCCCCGGCGCAGAGCCGCGACGGCACCGAGGGGGAGTGCGGCGAGCACGAGCACGGTGAGCGTCGTGGCGCCGTTCCAGCCGAGCCGTCGACGGATGTGCAGGGTGACCGCGGCGAAGGCCAGGTACAGCAGACCGTGGGTGAGGCCCAACACGGGGACGAGGTCGACCCCGGCGCCGCTCCGACGAGCGACTGCCGCAGCGAGCAGCGCCAGGTAGGCGGCCGCGTCGGCGGCGGCGAGACGGTGCTGGGCGCGGACGATGCCGTCGGCGGCGCCCACGGTCATCGTCGGGTCGATACGACCGGTTCGCGTCGGCCGACTCCCGGCCACGCCGTGGCGATCGACTCGAGACTCCACCGTCGGTCGTCGAGCGCGTGCGTCGACGTGTGGAGCATCAACTCGTCGGCCTGTGTCGCGGCGGCGAGCGAAGCGAGTCCGTCGAGCACCTGCTCGGGTGTGCCGATGATCCTCGTAGACGGCATCGCGTTGGCTGCGCCCATCTCGGGGTGGCGGGCCGCGTCCTCCGGTGTGAGGAGCGGCAGGAGGCGTCCGGTGCGCATGCCGTACTTGCGGAGCTGCGCAGGCCCGCCCCGCCACTGGGCGGTCTCGTCGTCGGGAGCCGCGAGCACCGACGCCGTGACGATGGTGTAGGGGCGCTCGAGGAGATGCGACGGGCGGAACGTGCGTCGGTAGATCCCGACCGCGTCGAGTGTGCCGCCCATGTCGAAGTGGTGGGCGAAGCCGAAGGGGAGTCCGAGCAGCCCGGCGAGCTGTGCGCTGTAGTCGCTCGAACCGAGGAGCACGACCTGGGGGGTTCCCGTCGGGTTCGGGGTCGCTCGGAACGATCGCCACAGGCCGTCCTCGGTCCGCTGGTCGCCGAGGAGACCCATCACGTCGAGCAGGTCCCGAGGGAAGTCCTCCGCCGTGAGGTCGGTCGTGCGGCGCAGCGCCCGTGCCGTCTGCAGGTCGGAGCCCGGCGCCCGACCGATCCCGAGGTCGATCCGTCCCGGATGGAGGGCCTCGAGGAGGGCGAACTGCTCGGCGACGATGAGCGGTGCGTGGTTCGGGAGCATCACGCCGCCCGAGCCCACGCGGATCCGCCGCGTCGACGCGGCGAGGTGCGCGATCAGCACCGGAGGGTTGGTCGAGGCGACGGTCTCCATGTTGTGGTGCTCGGCGACCCAGAACCGGAGCAGCCCCAGCTCGTCGGCGTGCTGGGCGAGGGCCACCGTCTCGGCGAGCGCCTCCGCCGTCGTCCGCCCGTCCGCGACGGTCGCGAGGTCGAGCACGGACAGCGGGACGTGTGCAGGATCGGACACGGGCTCGAGCGTAGGGGGAGGCGGGGCGGTCCGGTCAGTCGAGGCTCGTGGCGAGCTTCGGCTCGTCGCGCAGCGACCGCTTCAGCTCGGCGAATCCGGGGTAGGTGGCGAGCTCCCACATGGCGTCCCACAACACGCCCGCACGCTCCGGCGGCGGAACCTCGCTGATCACCGGACCGAAGAACGACTGCTCGATCCCGTCACGACGGAACGAGAGGATCGGCGTGCCCACGTCCTTGCCCGTGCGACGCAACGCCTCGTCCTTCTCGGCGCGGAGCAGGTCGTCGTAGGCGTCGTCGTTCGCCGCTCCGAGATAGCGCTCCTCGATCCCGACCGAACGCAGGTAGTCGGGGAACCCCGCCTCGTAGGCCTCGAGGAGTTCCTTCCGCCGACGACGGACGTGGATGTCGCCGCCGAAGGTCGTGTACAGCTCACCCATCCGCGCCGGGCCTTCCACCTCCCGGATCGCAGCGGCGACCCGCAGCAGCTTGAGGCCGGTGCCGTGCACCTCGGGGTACCCGGCGGGGAACTCCGTGGCGTAGTCGCGGTGCTCGTTGAGGAGCCGGAGGGAGATGAACCGCCAGTCGACCCGCAGATCACGCTGGCGGGCGACGAGGGCCACCCACCGTGAGGTGAGCCACGCCCACGGGCAGACCGGATCCCAGAAAAACTCGACGTCGGCGTCCACGGCCGGAGACTACCGCGGGGTCTCGGCGATGACCCGGCGCCGTTCACCCAACCACGCGGCGCCGGGTTCGCAGGTCGAACGGCGCGGGCAGCTCCAGCAGTGCTCGCCCGTCACCCGGGGAAGGCGGTCGTCGCCGTCGAGGGCCGCCACGGCCGTCGCAGCTGCACGCTCGTAGGCCGCAGCGGCGTCGGCGAGCAGCATCCCGTCGACGGCGACGACCTCGCTCCGGCCGGCCCCGGGCACCACCACCCGCACCTGCACAGGAGCCCGACCGTTCAAGTGCGCGAGCAGGGCGGTGCAGCCCGCCGTGGCGCGGACCGCCGCGGCGGACCCGAGCCGACCGGTGGTCACGACCGCGGTCCCACCGTTCGCGTCGACGTCGACCGGCGCGCGGAGCACGAACCGGCCGCGGGGCGGTCGCCAGGTCCGGGCCCCACCGAGGACGATCCTCGCGCCCGGCTCGAGGGGGAGCAGTTGGGGTGTGGCCCCAGACGCCCAGGCGACCACCGCACGGCGCAGGACGGCGGTTCCGACCGTGTCGAGGCCGGCGAGCCAGGCGTCGAGCGAGCCGTCCTCCGGTCTCGCCGTCCGACGCAGCACGTCGAAGGTCGCGGCGACGAGGTCGGGGAGGTCCTCGTCGGGTCGCGGCGGGGGGTCGGCGAGGCGGGCGAGGACGCCGAGCCCCAGTCGTCGCCGGGCGTTCGTCGCCCTCCAACGGAACGGACCGTCCGGGGCGAACCCGTGGGCCGGGCAGGCCTCCGGCCGCAGTGCGTCGTCCGCCCCGACGGGCAGCGGCGCCGGGAGTGGGGGGAGGCCCGTCGCGGCCGCGGCGAGGCCCTCCGTGAGCTGCGCGACGACAGGATCGTCGGTCACCAGGCATCTCCGAACTCGTCGCTCGACGCGGCAGCCGGGCAGACCGTCCGATCCGGGCAGAACCGGCAGTGCCCACCGGGGATCGTGGCGACCCGTCCGCCGAGCACGTCGGCGGCCACCTCGAGCGCCCGACCGACCCGGACGGCCGCCGACTGCAGGGTCGGGGCGTCGGCTGGAAGCGTCTGCAGGACGCCGTGGGGGGCAGGGGTCGACGGCGCGGCCCACCACACCGCCCCGCCGACCGGCGCCGAACCCTCGACGAGTGCGGCGGCGAGGAGGTAGAGGCCGAGGTCGTCGAGGTGGGCGACGTCGTGACGGCCCGACTTGAGCTCGAGCAGCAGTCGGGGTCGCCCGCCGCTGCCGAGGGCCGGAGGTGTCGGGCCGAAGCTGAGATCCACCCGACAGGCGAGCACCGCAGCCGGGCCGGCCGCGCCGTCGCCGAACGCGACCTCGAAGGGCACCTCGCTGCGATACCACCACGCCGGGTGCAGGGGCGCGCGCCACGACGACCGGAACCGTCGCACTCGCTCGAAGAGCTGCTCCTCGAGGAGATCGCGAGCGTCGTCACCGACGAGGTGGTCGACGTCCTCGCCGCTCGCGACGGCCAGGGCGGCACATGCCCGGTCGAAGGTCCCGGCCGGACCGTCGGCCTCCGGGTCGACGATGCGCTCGACGATGAGGTGGGCGACCTGTTCGAAGAGGGCACCCACGAGGAGCGGCCCACTGCGGGGGCCCTCGTCGGCGGCGGCGAGGCGGGCTGCCCCGGCGCGGGGGCAGCGGAGGAGTGCGTCGATCGTGGCCTTCGTCAGGCGGAGCGGTCGCAGGTGGTCGGGGACCCGGGCGGCCGCCGCACGGGCGAGCAGGTCGAGACCCTCGCGGAGGTCGTCGAGCGTCGCCGCGTCGACGACGGGGGCGGGGCGTTCGGCCCCCGCCGCCCGAAGCCAGTCCGTGATCCGCTCCGTGCCGGTGGTCGGTTGCACGGCGACGGTCAGGTCCAGCCGAGCCGTCGCGCGAGTGCGGTGACGGCGGCTGCGGCGACGACGACGACCACGAGCGGCACGCGCCGCCAGGCGAGCAGGCCGGCGACCGCCACACCGAGCGATCGGGCGTCGACCACGAGGTCCTGGCGGACGGCGAAGGTCTGCATGGCGACCACGGCGGCGACGATGGAGAGGGGGAGGAGTGCGAGCGGTCGGATCCAACGCTCGTTCGCACCGAGACGGCCGAGGACGTACAGCCCGGCGAGACGATTGAGGGCGTTGCCGACGGTGACGATGAGCAGGCCGGCCCAGGTCATCGGTCCGCCGCCGTCGTCCGGCGCCAACCGGTGGGCGGGAAGGCGAGTGCCACCACGGCCGCACCGGCGGCGACGAGGATCGGGACACCCGGCGGAGCGAACGGCGTGAGCGCGATCGCCGTCACGGCGCCGAGGGCGACGGCGGCGCTGCTGTCCCGCCGGGTCCGTGCACCGACGACCACCGACACGAGCGACGCCGGGAAGAGCGCGTCGAGTCCGATCGCGCGGGGGTCACCGACGACGTTGCCGAGCGCCAGCCCGACCGCCGACCCGACGAACCATCCCGTCGACATCGCGGTCGCCACCCGCCAGTACGCACGTCGACCCGGCGGACCGTCCCCCGCCGCGAGCGCGGCAGCGACCTGGGCCTCGCCGATGATGTGACCCATCGCCACCCGCTCCCACCACGGAGCGTCCCACTTGCGCGCCATGCTCATGGCCAACAGCCCGAAGCGCGAGCTGACGAGGAGGGCGCTGACCACGGCGGGTGCGAGTCCGCCCCCGGCACCGATCACCGCGGCGTATGCGAGCTCGCCCGTGCCGGAGAACCACAGCACCGCAGCGAGCATGGTGATCACCGCCGGCGTGTCGATCTCGGTCATGACGGAGCTCACGGCGATGCCGATCATCACCGAGGCGAGCCAGAGGGCGGTGAGGTCTGTGAGACGCAATCCCGGGGCGCTCGTGCTCACCTCGTGTCGTCCTCCCGGGGGCCGATCGCACCTCGTATCGTGGCCACGCCGTCGCGCACGGTAGCCGCGGCGGCCACAATGGTGGCGGTGTCCGGCACGACCACGACCGACGACCGGGCCGAGCGACGCCGTCGCCGGCTGCGGGAAGAGTTGACCGACGTCGGCTTCGACGTGCCCGACGGGCTCCCCGGTGAACTCCTGCTCGGGGAGATCGACTACGCCCGACACCCGCCTCGGCACGAGGGGACGTTCCCCTCCTACGGTGCGTTGCTCTGCACCGAGGCGGTGCCGGACCTCGCCCCCTACGACCGCTACGGCACGGGCGAGACCTCCGTCGACACCCTGCGCCGCCTGGCGGACGGCCGGCAGTCCTTCGTGCTCGTGGAAGGCGACCGGGTTGAGGTCGCGGTCCTCGACGAGCCCCACGACCGTGAGGTCGAGCTGGTGCGGCTCCACCGGGCGTTCCCCGGGATCATGATCGTGCAGCGCCTGACCGACGGACAGGTGCGGGTCCTCGGTGCTCGCACGATCCTCACCTGGGACGGCGCGCACTGGTGGGCGAAGCCGTACGCGGAGACGTACCTGGCGAGCGTCGCAGCGTCCGTGCCCGGGTGTTCCCAGATGATCCTCCGGGCCGTCCTCGAGTTCTGCGTCCACACGATGAGCCCGTCCCGGGCCGGTGCGACCCTCGTCTGGCAGCTCGACCGCGACGACGGCGACCTCGCCGACGAACCGGGCGAGGAGTTCCATCACCTCCGTGGCACCGAGGAGTCGGTCCGCCTGCCGCGGCTCTCCCTCCTCGACGCGGGCACCCACGGCGCGGTCCGCCAGCTCCTGACCCAGGTCGACGGGGCGACGGTCGTCGACGCCGACGGCAACCTTCGGGCCACCGGGCTGCACCTCACCGCATCCGTCGACGCGCAGCGGCTCGTCGCCGTTCCCCGGGGCCGCGGCACCAGGCACACCGCCGCCCAGCGCTACTCCTTCGACGAGGAACGCACCGTCGTGTTCGTCGTGTCGGCGGACGGACCGGTGAGCGTGTTCTCCGACGGCGCACGGATCGCTGCGATCGACGCCGGTCACGTCGGCATGGTTGGCGTCGACCCGAACGCCCCGACCGACGGGGTCGTCTCCACGACGTGCACCCGGTGCACCCGTCGGCTCTACGTGCGCCGGGCACCCGGGACCCTTGCCCTCGACGACGACGTCACCGACGTCATCGACGACGGCGTGGCGCCGGTCGCCCGCATCACCTGCCCGGTGTGCGGCACGACGGCGACGATCGTCGGCGCGGTCGAAGGCGCCCCGGCGAGGGTCGTGAAGCGCCGCGGCTGACGCGGACCTACCGTGGGGGTCATGACGGGGACGCACGGTCTGGTCCGGTACGAGGTGGAGGGCAGGGTCGCGACCGTGACCCTCGACCGGCCGGAGAAGTTGAACGCGATCACCCCGGGCCTGCAGGCCGATCTCCTCGCCGCGCTCGCCGAGGCGGAGGCCGACCCGACGGTCCACGTGGCGGTCGTGCGCGGTGAAGGCCGCGGGTTCTGCGCCGGATACGACGTGGCCGGGTCCGGCGAGGTCCCGGCCGACGTGACCGGCGATCGGGACTGGTTGGAGCGGATGCTCCGCGGGTGGCTCCAGATCTGGGACCTGCGCCTCCCGGTGCTCGCGCAGGTGCACGGCGTGTGCCTCGCCGGGGGAACGCAGCTCGCAGCGATCTGCGACATCGGCTTCGTCGATGCGGACACCAAGGTCGGCGCACCGCAGCTCCCGCTCGGAGCGGGGTACGTGTCGGCGTTCTGGGCGTGGTTCGTCGGCCCGAAGAAGGCGAAGGAGGTCTTCTTCCCGACGGGAACCCTCATGACGGGCACGGAGGCGGCCGCGATGGGGCTGTTCAACCGGGCGACCGAACCGGGGACGGTCGCCGAGGAGATGGCCCGGTACGCCGCGCTCGTCGCCCGCACGCCGAAGGACATCCTCGGACTCCAGAAGCAGTCCATCAACCGCACCCAGGAGCTCGCCGGGTTCCGAGCGGCGTTGTTGCAGAGCGTCGAGGTCGACACGATCGCCCACGTGTCGCCGTCGGTCCGCCTCGTCAACCGCACGATCGCCGAGCGCGGGCTCCGGGAGACGCTGCGCCGGTTCCAGGCGGGCGAGCTGCTGTGAGGGTGTCGTGAAGCTCGACGTCCGGCTTCGTACCGACCTCGTGCACGCGGCCGTCGACGCGGCCGCCGCCGAAGCCATCGGGTTCGACGGTGCATGGACGACGGAGAACCAGTGCGACGGGTTCCTCCCTCTCGTCGCCGCCGCATCCGCGAGCTCCCGGCTCCACGTCGGCCCGTCCGTGGCGATCGCGTTCGCCCGGACACCGATGACGGTCGCCTACCTCGCCTCCGATCTCCAGCGACTCTCCGGCGGTCGGTTCCTGCTCGGTCTCGGGACGCAGATCCGCCCCCACGTGGAGAAGCGGTTCTCCATGCCGTGGTCGCGTCCCGCCGAGCGGATGCGCGAGTTCGTGGTGGCGTTACGGGCGATCTGGCAGGCGTGGGAGGACGGGTCCGACCTCGACGTGCGCGGGGAGTTCTACACGCACACGCTGATGACCCCGGCGTTCCGTTCGCCCCCGCACCCCCACGGCCCGCCCCCCGTCCTGCTCGCGGCGGTCGGCCCGCGGATGACCCGCGTGGCCGGCGAGGTCGCGGACGGCCTGCTCGCCCACCCCTTCACGACCGAGCGGTACCTGCGCGAGGTGACCCTCCCGCTCGTCGCCGCGGGTCGCGCCGCCGCGGAACGGACGTCCCGGTTCGAGATCGGGCTGTCGGCGTTCGTGGCGACCACGGACGCCGAGGTCGCCGCGGTCCGCCGCCAGATCGCCTTCTACGGCTCGACGCCGGCGTACCGTCCCGTGCTCGACCTGCATGGGTGGGGGGATCTACAGGTCGAGCTGAACCGGCTCTCCAAGCAGGGCCGCTGGGACGACATGACGTCGCTCGTCGACGACGAGGTGCTCGAGGCGATGTGTTGCGTGGGCTCGGTGGGCACCATCGCCGCCGAGCTGTGGCGTCGCTACGGCGACGTGGCGGATCGCGTCCGGTTCAACCTGCCCGGCGAGGTCCCGGCACCGGAGCACTGGGCAACGCTCGTCGACGCCTGTCGCGCTCAGGCGAGGTCGGCGAGCTCGGCGAGCTCGGTCAGCAATGCCTCGAGCTCGTTCCGCAACGACCCGGGGACGGCGTCGCCGAGTTCGTGAACCACGGCGCCCTGGTACCAGACGACGTTCGTGCGCTTGTCGTCGGGAGCGTTGAACCGGTCGAAGGCCCGGGCGCCGGCACCCCGCACGTCCCGGACGAGGTCGGTGAGGTTGTCGAGCTTGTCGCATGCGATCACGACGAGGGCACCGTGCGGGTCCCCAGCGGCGGAGATGTCCCTGATCGTGGTGAGGTGGTGGACCTTGCGCTCGCGCCAGGTCGACGCGTCCCGCGGCTGACCGGGGACCACCGTATCGGTCGCCGCCGCGACGATCGCGGCGACCCGTGGGCCGAAGCGAGCTTCGAGCTCGTCGATGTGGACGCCGGCGTCCTCCATGACGTCGTGCAACAGCGCGGCGACGGCCTGCTCCTCGTCGCCGCCGTGGCGCCACACGTGAGACGCCACGCCGAGGACGTGTGCGAGGTAGGGGACCTCCGTGCCCTTGCGGAACTGCTCGCGATGACACGCCGCCGCGAACCCGAGGGCGTCGGTGACGCGCGCCGAGTAGGCGGCGCGGGTCGCGGTCGTCACAGTCCGGTGGTCCCGGCCTCGACCGCAGCGGTGACCGACCGGTGGAACAGGGTCAGCGCCGGCTCGACGCGGCCGTAGACGAGTTCGCTGATCGCGCCCGCTTCGAGCGAGCGCTGGACGGCGGCCATCACCGGGAAGTCCTCCGTGCCCGTCACCTGCAGGAGGAGATCGTGGTTCTTCGCCCAGTACCGCTGGGCCTTCTCCGTGACCGCCGGCTCGGGAGCGAAGATCGAGGTGGTAGCGATCGTGGTGTGGACGTCGACCGGTTCGAGGCGCCACATCTCGACGTGGTCGATCTGATGGACGAGCAACGTGTTCGGAACGAGGAAGTACTGGATCGTCGAGTGCGGCAGGATCGATCGCTCGTCGACGGGCTTGGTGAACTCCTCGACGACGGACTTGCGCAGCCCGATGGAGTTGAAGTTCCGTCCGAAGGACTCCACCACCGTGCAGTCCGACAGGAACGTCGGGGCGAGGCTCTCCTTGTGGAGCCAGCGGATGTGGTAGCTCTCGCAGAACGTGTCGAGGAGGAACTTCCAGTTGAAGTTCCACGTGTTGACCCGCGACTCGACGTGGTGCCACGCCCCGAGATCGAACGCCCCGAGATCGTCCTCGGCGCCCCCGAGCACGGCATCGACGTCGATCGGCGCCGGTCCGCCGGCCCGCACGAAGATCATCCCGTACTTCTCGGTGACTGCGACCCGGTGCAGGTTGCACTCGAGGTCCACATCATCGAACGCGCCGTCCGACATCGGTCGTGCGGCGAGCTTCCCGTCGAGCTCGTAGGTCCAGGCGTGGTAGGGGCAGGTGAGCCGTGCCCCGCAGCTCGCGACGCGCTCGGTCACCAGCGGTGCGCCGCGGTGGCGGCAGGTGTTCACGAGCGCTGCGACCGACCGGTTCGCCTGACGGACCACGGCGATCGGCAGGCCGTCGAAGGTCGCCGTGAGGACGTCGCCCGGGTTCGGGATCTCGCAGCTCAGCCCGGCGAGCACCGGACCCTCCCGGAACAGCACCCGCCGTTCCTCGGCGAAGCGGACCGGGTCGGTGTAGACGCTGGCAGGGTTGACCATGCTCTCGTCCCCGAAGAGTCCGACCCGGCGGGGGCCTGCCGCTTCGATCCGGTCGAGGATCTCGACCTGTCGCTCATGGCGCATCTGCTGGACCTCCCGTGCGGCCGACGGGGGGCAGGTTAGGTCGTCGACTCGGTGCACTCAACGCTGGTTCGACCAACGTCGGTAGAGCTCCAGCATGGCGACGATGTCGAGGTCGCCGAGGCCCTCGGTGATGGCGGAGCCGTAGAGCTCGGTGCCCGTCGCTGCCGCAGGTGTGGGGACCCCGACGCTCTCGGCGAGCGCGAGCGCGAGGCGGAGGTCCTTCTCGCCGAGACGTACCGTGAACCCGGGCGCGAAGTCGTCGGCCAGCGCCTTCGGGAACCGCTTCGTGAAGTGGTGCGACCGGCCACCGCTCTCGGCGAGCACGTCGTAGAGCGTCGTCGCGTCGACGCCGGCGGCGAGCCCGACGGCGAACGCCTCGGCGGCGACCGCCACGTTCCCCATCGTCATCATGTTGTTGACGAGCTTCACGACCTTCGCCGAACCGATCGGACCGGTCCGACGCCGCGGTCCGAGTGCGGCGAGGACGTGGTCGACCTCGTCGAGGTCGGTGTCCTCACCGCCGACGATCAGGGCGAGGGTGCCGGCCGCGGCCTCGGCTGGACCACCGGAGACGGGAGCGTCGACGGGTCGGAGGCCGGAGCGGCGGGCCACAGCCGCGACCTCGCGCATCGTGTCGGGTCCGATGGTGCTGAGCTCGACCACGAAGGTGCCCGGCGCAGCGACCGCGGCGATGCCGCCGGGGCCGGTCCACGCGTCGAGCACGGCTGCGTCGGCGGGGAGGCTGGTGAGCACCACGGTGGCCGCGGCGATCCCCTCGGCGATCGTCGCCGTCGCCGGGATGCCCGACGACCCGACTCGGGACCGGGCGCGTTCGTCGAGGTCGACCCCGATGACGTCGAAGCCGCATGCGTGGAGCCGTGCCGCGACGGCGCCGCCCATGTTGCCGAGGCCGACGACCGCACAGCGTGTCACCAGATCCCGATCAGGCGATGCGGACGGCGACACCGTTCAGTCCCTCCACTGCCAGGTAGCGCCGCATGAGGGCCGGGTCGTGGCCCGGGACGACCATCCCGTCCGGCCCCGACAGCTCACGGAGCCGGTCGAACGCGGCGTACATGCCGGCGAGGTCGTGGACGATCCCGAAGGGCAGGTCGGCCTCGAGGTTCGACCAGAAGTGCGCCGCGTCGAGCGCGAGGACGACCGGCCCGGCCGCCGTCGCCACCCGGACGGCCTGCAGCCCGGGGCTGTGGCCGCCGACGAGGTGAACGCTCACCCCGGGCGCGATCTCGGCGTCGCCGTCCACCCAGTGGACCCGGCCGGCGAAGTTCGCATGCACGAGGCCGGCGACGTCGTCGGGTTCGACGAGTGCGCGGTACTCGCGTCGGCCGGCGAAACGACCGGTCCAGAACGCCATCTCCCGCTCCTGCAGCACGAACCGGGCGAGCTCGAACGGCTCGAGATCGCCGATGTGGTCGTAGTGGAGGTGGCTGAGCACCACCGTGCGGACGTTGGCGACGTCCACGCCGAGGGCGGCGAGAGCGTCGCTGGGACGGCGGAGATGGCGCCGATTGCGTCGGGCGGCGACCTCCGCGCAGAACCCGGCGTCGACGACGACGGAATCGGCATCGGTCGTCGAACCGACGGGTCGGATCAACCAGACGAAGAAGTCGAGATCGACCGGCGCGTCGTGGGGGTCACCGGCGCTGCCGTAGAAGTAGTGCCCGCGGGTTCCCGTGTGCTCGGCGAACTTGCAGGCGTAGACCTCGTGGAGGACCCCCTCGACCGTTGCCACGCCCGGCACGGTAGCCCGCGGTCAGCCGACCGGCTCGGGTGTCCGCTCCACCGCGTGGCCGCCGCCCTCGACGTCGATGCGGGGCAGGATCCGGTCGAGCCAGCGGGGGAGCCACCAGTTCCGGGCACCGAGGAGTTCCATCGTGGCGGGCACGAGGATCATGCGGACGACCGTGGCGTCGAGGAACACGGCGGTGGCGAGTCCGACGCCGAACACCTTGATCGCCCGGTTCGACTCGAGGAGGAACGACCCGAACAGGAACACCATGATCGCCGCAGCGGCGGTGATCACCCGAGCGGTCGTCGCGACACCGTCGGCGACCGCCGTTGCGTTGTCGCCCGTGCGGTCGTACTCCTCCTTCATGCGGGAGAGGAGGAAGACCTCGTAGTCCATCGAGAGGCCGAAGACGATCGCGAACATCATCATCGGACCCCACGCCTCGATGGGTGCGCCCTTGCCGATCCCGACGAGTTCGCCGAACCACCCCCACTGGAAGATCGCGACGACGACCCCGAAGGCCGAACCGATCGACAAGAGGTTCATGACGACCGCCTTCAGCGGTACGAGCAGCGACCGGAAGACCGCCATGAGGAGGAGGAACGACAGGCCGAGGACGGCGCCGAAGAAGATCGGCAGGCGGCCGGCGATGAAGGAGGCGAAGTCGATGTTCGCAGGCACCGTGCCGGTGACGAACACGGGTGTCCCGATCGATGCCTCGACCGCCGGGAGCACGTCGTCGCGCAGGGTCGCGACCAGCTCCTCGGTGGCCTCGTCCTGGGGAGAGGTCGCGGGGATGACCTGGACCACGAGGAGCGGCGAGTCGGGCGGTGTGACCGGCAGCGCGGCCTGGACGCCGGGGGTGGCCGTCACGGCGGTGAGCACGGCGCCGGTCGCCGCGGCCGAGTCCGACGGCGCTACCTGTGCGACGAGCGTCAGCGGACCGTTGAACCCGGGACCGAACGCCTCCCCGAGGATGTCGTAGGCCCGACGGACCGAGGACGTTTCGGGGAAGTTGCCCTCGTCGGCGAAGCCGAGCCGCAGGGAGAACACGGGCAGGGCGAGCACGACGAGGATGAACAGGCCGCCGATGGCGCCGACCCACGGGTGTCGCTGCAGGGTCCTGCTCCAGCGGAACCACATCGTCTCGCGCATGGGCTTGGGTTCCCGACGAGGGACCTCGCGACGGAGCGGCGCCACGACGAAGGAGGCGAGCACGACGGCGAGGCCACCGAGCAGTACGACCCCCGCTGCCGACACCAGCTTGAGCCCGACGAGGAACAGGGCGACCGCCACGGCGAGCGCGGCGACGAGGCCCCGGTAGCGGGTGACCTCGACCCGCGCTTGCGCGAACCCGAGGAGCGCGGGGAGCAGAGTGATCGACGCGACCATCGTCATCGCTACGGCGATGGATGCGCCGATGCCGAGCCCTCGGACGAAGTCGAGCCCCATCAGCAGCATGCCGAGCAGTGAGATCACGACCGTGCACCCTGCGAAGAGCACAGCCCTGCCGGCCGTCGTGATCGACTCCGCAGTCGCGTCCTCGAAGGACAGGCCCCGATGCACGGCTTCGCGGTACCGGGTGACGATGAACAGCGCGTAGTCGATGCCGACTCCCAGGCCGATCATCGCAGCGAGGATGTTCGTGAAGTCCGGCATGTTGATCAGGTGGCTGGCGAGGGTCAGCAGCGTCACGCCGGTACCGACGCCGAACAGCGCCACCCCGATCGGGAGTCCCATCGCCAGGACGGAACCGAAGGAGACGAGCAGGATGACGACCGCGAAGGCCAGCCCGAGGAGCTCCGACTCGGGTGGCTCGAACTCGGCGAACACCTGACCACCGAGTTCGACCTGGAGTCCTTCCTGCTCCGGCAGCAGTTCCTTGACCTCCTCGGTGATGTGGAGGAAGTCGGACTGGCCGAGCGTGGGTGCGAACCCGACACGGGCGAATGCGACCTTGCCGGCGAGCGGTCCGGCCGGGGCGATCTGGCTGGCGCCGACCTCGCCGTCGTAGGGGGAGACGAGCGACGTCACGCCCTCGACGCCACGGGTCCGGTCGAAGACCTCCGTCATGGTCGCCACGACGGTCGGGTCGGTGACGCCGGCGTCGGCGCGGAACACGATGGTGCCGTCGAAGCCCCCACCGTCCCCGCCGCTCGCTGCCCGGAGCAGGCTGAACCCGTCGTTGGACTCGGAGTCCGGCAGGGTGAAATCGGTCCGGAAGGCGCTGCCGGTCACCCCCTGCAGCACGCCGAGACCGACGAGCACGACCACCCAGCACAAGAGCACGATCCGTCGTCGGCGGAACGAGAAACGGGCGATGCGCTCGAGCATGGGAACTCCGGCCTGGAGGCAGGGCGGATCGAGGGGAGGAGCCGCCGGGACCCTCAGACGCTATCGGTGGACGGCTCGCAAGCGGGGTCGGGGTCGACCACCTCGGGTTCGGGATCCGCCGGGGAGTCGGTCTCGGGCTCGCCCTCGTCCTCGGGGAGGTCGGCGAGCAGTCCGGCGGCCGAGGCGAGGGCGGTGGCGAGCCCGACCGCCCGGTCGTACACCGCCGCGAACGTGTGGGTCGCCGGGACCTCGAGGCCCGGCAGCGCCGGGGGGCCGAGCGACCGGACGACGGCATCGGGGATCGCCGTCGGTCGGACGGGCGACGCCGGTTCGAGAAGCTCGGGAACGGGCAGGACGCCGCTCGGGCGTACGGGAGCGGACGGACGTGTGTCGGAGCGGCCCCCGGGACGACGTCGACGGGTCCGGCTCATCGTGGGGCCCCCACCATCGCGACGCCGGCTTGATCCGCCGCTCCCGCGGACCCTTCGAGCGGGTCGTCGGCGAGCACGACGGCGTCGCCGAGACCGAGGGCGCGACGGAGCTGGCCGGCGTCGAGGTCCCCGAGGGAGCTCGAGCGCGGCAGCACGAGGTCGGCGATCCGACGCTTGCCCTCGACGACCTCCTCCACCCGCTCGTCGACCGTCCCCGGGCAGACGAGGCGGTGGCAGACCACCGTGCGGGTCTGACCGATCCGCCAGGCACGGTCTCGGGCCTGATCCTCGACTGCAGGGTTCCACCACCGGTCGTAGAGGACGACATGGCTCGCTGCGGTGAGGTTCAGTCCGGTGCCGCCGGCCTTGAGCGACAGCACGAGCGCCCCGGCACCGTCACGGGCCTGGAACTCCTCGATCATCCGGTCGCGGGCGGTCCGGCTCAACCCGCCGTGGTAGCAGGCGACCGGGGTCCCGGTGCGCGTCGTCAGGTGATCGGCGAGCCGTTGGCCCCACTCGGCGAAGTGGGTGAAGACCAGCACCTTCTCGTCCGCCTCGTAGACGGCGTCGACGATCTCCTCGAGCCGGGCGAGCTTGCCCGACCTGCCGGTGAGTTCGCCGTCCTCAGCGCCCCGGTACGCAGCCGGGTGGTTGCAGATCTGCTTGAGTGCCGTGATCGCGGCGAGGACGGCACCCTGACGCGGTTCGGGGCCGGCGACCCCGTCCTCGTCGACGGTCCGGATGAGGCTGTCGAGCACGGCCTGGTAGAGCCCGATCTGCTCGGGGGTCATCGCGCAGTGGTCGAGTTGGTCCACCCGGTCGGGGAGCTCGGCGGCGATGTCCGGCTCGGACTTGGTGCGGCGGAAGACGAGGATCCCGTTCAACGCCCGGAGTGCGGCCTCGCCGGCCCGGTTGCCCTGGTCCTCCCGGGAGAGCGCGCCGACGAACTGGGCGCGGCCCCCGACGAGACCGGGGTTGGTGAAGTCGAGGATCGCCCACAGGTCACCGAGCCCGTTCTCGACGGGGGTCCCGGTGAGCGCGATCCGGGTGTGCGCCTGCAGTCGGCGGAGCTGACGCGCGGTCTCCGTCGTGGCGTTCTTCACGACCTGGGCCTCGTCGAGCACCACGGCGTCCCAGGTGACCTCGGCGAGCGCGTCGACGTCGCGCACGGCGGTCGCATAGGTCGTGAGCACGAGGTCGGCGGCGACGACCGCACTGCGCAGCGCCGTCGTGCTCGTCCGGTTCGCCCCGTGGTGGACCACCACTCGGACCCCGGGGGCGAACCGGCGCGCCTCCGCCGCCCAGTTGCCGACGACCGCCGGCGGCGCGATCACGAGGGACGGCCCACGGCCCCGCCGCTGGGCGAGGTGGGCGAGCACCGTCGGGGTCTTGCCGAGACCCATGTCGAGGGCGAGACATCCGCCGAGGCCGGCCCGGTCGAGCATGCCCATCCAAGCGAGAGCCTCGGCCTGGTACGACCGCAGCCGTCCGGAGAACCCGGGCGGCTCGGGGTCGGCCGCCTCGGCGACCCCGGCGGCCGCCTCGAGCAGCTCGTTCGCCCAACTCCGGCCCGAAAGGACGACCCCACCTGGCAGTGGGGACCCTTCGAGGCCGAGCGCGTGGCGCAGCATCTCCGAACCGGACAGCCGGGTGAGGCTCGCCCGTTCGGCGAGCGCCGCCGCCGCCTCGACGAGGTCCGCCGTCTCCACGGCGACCCAGCGCCCTCCCGTGCGGATCAGCGGTCGGGCCTCCCGGGCGAGCCGGCTGATCTCGGCGGCGTCGAGCTCGAGGTCGCCGAACGCGACCGTCCAACGCACCGTCGTGAGCTGGTCGATGCCGACGACCGGGGCCGAACCGGGTTCGGCCTCGAGGCGCAGCGTGGCGACCGCCTTGCGTCGGGAGAGCGCGGGCACCGCGACGTCGAACCCGGCAGCGGTGAGCATCGGACCGGTCTCGGTCATGAGCTCCCATGCCTCACCGGTCGCGAGGATGACCTCGCCGCGTCGATGGCTGCCGGGGCGACGCAGCGCCGGCAGCAGTCGTTCGAGTCGGGTGAAGTGGTTCGTCGCCTCACGGCGTGTCGACTCCGACGGCGACACCATCGCTCGGTCGACGAGCACGGGTTGGCGCTCGACGCCCGTAGCGAGCACGCGGAGCAGCCACCCGCCGGAGCTGTCGGGCGGCGACAACTGGAGTTGTAGGCGGACCTTCCCGCCCGACAGCACGGGCTTCGTCCAGCGGTCGAGTCGACCGGCCAACTCCCCGGCCGGGCCCGCCGGGGCCTCGAAGGGTCGGCCGTCGAGGTGGGCGAGGAACGTCTCGGCGACGTCGGCGGTCGTGCGGACCCGTGGTGGTGCGGC
>VGBO01000028.1 GCA_016870475.1 Actinomycetota bacterium
GAGGTCAGCCTTCAGCTTCTCGCCGGTCTCCGAGACGCCCGGGGTCTCGACGGGGGCATCGTCGGTCCGTTGCGTCGTCGTTCGCTGCTTCTGGGTCCGTTCCGCCATGGCGTTGCGTCCTTCGCTGCTCCGGGTGCGTTCAGGACCCCAGCCGGGCGAGGAGCTCGGCAGGGGTTGCGCACTCCTCGAGGAGACTACCCACGTGGGCGGCGGTGCCCCGGGTGGGCTCCATCATCGGGACCCTGCGCAGCGGGTCGCCGCCGACGTCGAAGACCATCGAGTCCCAGTTCGCTGCGATGATCCGGTCCGACCATCGCTGCAGGCAACGTCCCCGGAAGAAGGCCCGGGTGTCGCTCGGCGGCTCGATGGTCGCCAGCCGCGCGTCCTCGTCGGTGACGAGGACCTCGAGGCCCACCTTGGCCGCGAGCGACCGCCCCGGCCGGACGTCGTGGTACTGCAGGTCCATGGCAGCGAGCCGGGCGTCACCCCACTCCAGTCCGTTGCGCGTGCGGTAGGCCTCGAAGAGCCGCAGCTTCGCCACCCAGTCGAGCTGGTCGGCGAGATCCATCGGGTCACGCTCGAGGCCGCCGAGGACGCGTTCCCAGCGGTCGAGAACCATCGGCGCCGACGCGCCGACGAGGTCGACGAGATCGACCCGCTCGGCATATGCCTTCGCCCGGCCGAGGAGCTCCCACTGGTGGTCGAGCGCCGTGATCGTCGTGCCGTCGTCGAGCCGGTGCGGCACCCGGAGCGTCAGGTCGTAGGAGACGTCGCGCAGCGTGCGCACCGGGTCCGCGAAGACCCGCGGGGCGCCGATCGCGTCGTCCTCGATCATGCACAGCACGATCGCCGTGGTGCCGACCTTCAGGAACGTCGCGACCTGCGCGAGGTTCGCATCCCCGACGATGACGTGCAGGCGGCGGTACTTCTTCGCGTCCGCATGCGGCTCGTCCCGGGTGTTCACGATCGGCCGCTTCAGAGTCGTCTCGAGGCCGACCTCCTCCTCGAAGAAGTCCGCCCGCTGGGTGAGCTGGAAGGGCACCTGGGCCGAGCTCACCCCCGCCGCCTCGCTCCCCACCTTTCCCGCCCCGGTGAAGATCTGCCGGGTGATGAAGTGCGGGGTCACGTGTGCGACGATCCGCCCGAAGGGGACCGTTCGGTCCATCAGGTAGTTCTCGTGCGTCCCGTAGGAGTTGCCCTTGCGGTCGGAGTTGTTCTTGTAGACGACGATCTCCTCCCCCTCGGGGAGGGTCGCGTTCACCGCCGCCATGGAATCCTGGAGGATCAGCTCGGCGGCACGGTCGTAGCGCACCACGTCGAGTGAATCGGCGCACTCGGGGGCGGAGAGCTCGGGATGGGCGTGGTCCACGTAGTAGCGCGCGCCGTTGGTCAGCACGGCGTTCACCAGGTGCGTCTCGACCTCGGGGGCGTAACTGCCGTGGACGAACTCACCCCGGGCGTCGAGCGACGGCGTCTCGTCGACGAAGTCCCAGCCGACCCGGACGCTCACCGGACTCCCCGCGGCACCGACCGCGCCGACGGTGGAGACGTAAGCGTTGATCAGCTTCGACGAGGCGGCAATGGGATTCGTGTCGCCGCGTCCCCGGTGCAGGATGCCGAACTCGGTCTCGAGCCCGAGGATCTTGCGCAGCGCCATGGCCGCACCCTAACCGGAGGTGGTGTCGGGCCCGAGACGACGTGTCACAGGTACTGGCCCGTGGCGACCCGCTCGATGGCGCGGCCACCCTGCGACGGCTCGGTCTGCTTTCGGTTCGCCGACACGAGGGTCCGCACGTAGACGATTCGCTCGCCCTTCTTGCCGGAGATCTTCGCCCAGTCGTCGGGGTTCGTGGTGTTCGGTAGGTCCTCGTGTTCCTTGTACTCCTGCTGGATCGCCTGCACGAGATCGTCGAGACCGATGCCGCCGGGTCCGCCGCCGATGCGTCGCTTGATCGCCAGCTTCTTGGCTCGTCGCACGATGTTCTCGATCATCGCCCCCGACGAGAAGTCCTTGAAGTACATGACCTCTCGGTCACCGTTCTGGTAGGTCACCTCGAGGAACTCGTTCGGCTGGTCGGTGCGGTACATCTCCTCGACCGTGCGGTCGATCAGCCCTCGGAGCGCGGCATCGCGGTCACCGCTCCCGAAGGTCTGCACCGCCTCCTCGTCGATGGGGAGTTCGTTCGTCAGGTACCGGGCGAAGATCTGCGCCGCGGCACGCTCGTCCGGACGTTCGATCTTGATCTTCACGTCGAGCCGACCCGGTCGCAGGATGGCCGGGTCGATGAGATCCTCCCGGTTGGAGGCTCCGATCACGATGACGTTCTTCAACGTCTCGACCCCGTCGATCTCGGCGAGGAGCTGCGGGACGATCGTCGACTCGATGTCGGAGCTGATGCCGCTGCCACGCGTCCGGAACAGCGATTCCATCTCGTCGAAGAAGACGATGACCGGCCAGCCCTCCTCCGACTTCTCACGTGCCCGCTGGAAGACCAGCCGGATCTGCCGTTCGGTCTCGCCGACGTACTTGTTCAGCAGTTCCGGACCCTTGATGTTCAGGAAGTAGCTGCGCGCCTTGTCGTCGCCGGAAACCTCGGCGACCTTCTTGGCGAGGCTGTTCGCGACCGCCTTCGCGATGAGGGTCTTCCCACAGCCCGGCGGGCCGTAGAGGAGGATCCCCTTCGGTGCCGGCAGCCGGTACTCGGCGAACAGGTCACGGTGCACGAAGGGCAGCTCGACGGCGTCGGTGATCTGTTCGATCTGATCGTCGAGACCGCCGACGTCCGCGTAGGAGACGTCGGGAACCTCCTCGAGGACGAGCTCCTCGACCTCGGGTCGCGGGAGCTTCTCGAGGAGGAGTCCGGACCGGGGGTCCATCAGCACCGAGTCGCCCGCCCGGAGGCGCTCGAAGCGCAGCACGTCGCTGCACTCCGCCACGCGCTCCTCGTCGGCACGTCCGACGATGAGGGCCCGCCGTCCGTCGTCGAGCACCTCCTTGATGGTGACGACCTCGCCGCTTCGCTCGGCCTCCCGCGCGAGCACGACGTTGAAGGACTCGTTGAGCACCACCTCGGCGCCGCGGTCGATCTTGTCGAGGTCGACCTCGGGGTGGACGGCCACGCGCATCTTCCGACCGCCGGAGAACACGTCCACCGTCTCGTCCTCGTGGTTGCGACCGAGGTAGGTGCCGTACGCCGCGGGAGGCCGCGTCAGCTTGTCGACCTCGTCGCGCAGCGCGGCGATCTGCTCCCGGGCCTCCCGCAGCGTGTACGTGAGCTTCTCGTTCTGGGAGACCGCCTGGGACAGCTGCCCCTTCGTGTCGAGGAGGCGCTCCTCGAGGGTCCGCACCCGTCGTGGTGCGTCCTGGAGACGACGCCGCAACGCGACGATCTCCTCCTCCATCGCCTCCGCCTGCGCCCGCAGCTCCACGAGCTCGGGTTCTCCCGGTGTCCCGTTCCGCTCCTGCTCGGACGTGATGGCGCTCCGACCTCCGCTCCGCCGGGCTCCACCCGGGACCTGCGGCGACCCTACACCCGCCGCGTCGCCTAGCGAACGGTGCAACGGCGGCGCTCAGTCCCCCCGGAGCGGCCGCGGGTGACGACGCTCGCGGGCGACCCCTCGGGCCGCATCGGCGCGCACGTCGTCGGGCTGGGTCTGGCTGTGCCGCTCGGCGCGGACCCGCTCCTCGTAGGCCTCGACCTCGGCGTCGATCGCCGCCGCGTCCCACCCGAGCTCGACCGACATGAGCTCTGCGACCTCACGGGCGCAGGCGACCCCGCGATGGAAGGTCTCGATGGACAGCCTCGTCCTGCGGGCGAGCACGTCGTCGAGGTGCCGCGCGCCCTCGGCCCGGCAAGCGTGGACGACCTCGGCCCGCAGATACGGACCGCCCGACCCGATGGGGCGACCGAGTTCGGCGCGCTCGGCGACGAGTCCGAGGACCGCGAGGGTGTCGGTGCCGTGCCGACGCAGCAGGTGCTCGACGACGGAGACGGGCAGGCCGGCCTCGGCGGCGAGTCGTGCGCGACGGTTCCAAACCCCCGTGAAGCCCTCGGCGCCGACGAGGGGGACGTCCTCGGTGCAGCTCGGCGCGACCGAACCGCCGAGGTTCCGTGCGACGACGTCGACCGCATCCCGCGCCATGACCCGGTAGGTCGTGTACTTCCCCCCGGCGACGGTGACGAGCCCCGGCACGGTCTGGTGCACCGCGTGCTCGCGCGACAGCGCCGAGGTCTCCTCCGACTCTCCCTCGAGGAGTGGACGCAGCCCTGCATAGACGCCCTCGATGTCCTCGTGACCGAGCGGCGACCGGAGGACGCTGTTGAGCTGACCGAGCAGGTAGTCGATGTCCGCAGCCGTCGCCGCCGGATGCGCGAGGTCGAGGTGCCAGTCCGTGTCGGTCGTACCGACGATCCAGTGCTGACGCCACGGGATGACGAACAGCACGCTCGAGGGCGTGCGCAGGATCATCCCGGAATCGGCGGGGATCCGGTCGCGAGGGACGACGAGGTGGATCCCCTTCGACGCCCGGACCCGGAGCGTGCCGCGCCCGGCCATCGACTGGATCTCATCGGTCCAGGTGGCGGTCGCATTCACCACCTGGCGGGCACGGAGCTCGACCTCCTCCCCCGTCTCGCTGTCGCGCACCACCACCCCGACGACCCGGTCGCCGGCTCGGAGCAGCCGGACCACCTGCATCGACGTGAGGATGGACGCACCGTGGGCGGCCGCCGTTCGCGAGAGCGCGACCGTGTGCCTGGCGTCGTCGACGAGCGCGTCCCAGTACCTGACCCCGCCGATCGCCGCATCGGCCCGCAACGCCGGGACGAGACGCCGAAGGGAACGAGCCCCGAGATGCCGGTGGCGGGGCAGCGCAGCGGGACCCCGTCGGGCGAAGAGGTCGTAGAGCGCGACACCCGCACCCACATAGAGACGTTCCCACCCTCGACGACGGAGCGGGTAGACGAAGCTCACCGGCGCCGCGAGGTGCGGACAGAGCCGATGCACCATCAGGCCCCGCTCCCTCAGCGCCTCCGCGACGAGCCGGAACTCCCGCTGCTCGAGGTACCGCAGGCCCCCGTGGAAGAGCTTCGAGGAACGGGACGACGTCCCCGACGCCAGGTCACGTTGCTCGACGAGGACGACACGCAATCCACGACTCGCGCTGTCGAGGGCGCAGCCTGCACCGACGACCCCGCCGCCGATGACCACGACGTCGGCCTCCGTCGCCGCGGCCGACCGGAGGTCCTCCGCCCGACGTTCCGGCGACAGGTCCGCCAAGCGATCGGTCACGGCCCCACCACGCACGGACCGGTCGACGCGGAGACGTTCGGGTCCCGCAGGAGGTCGGTGCGCGCTCGACCGATGGCGACCGCGAGATCCTCCCGTGGGAGGGCGAGGGCCACACCGGACACGTCGGGCTGCTCCAGCACCGTCAACGCGAACGCCATGCCGACCACCCCGGCGTCGGTCACGAGCGGGCTCCCGGAGTCACCCCGCTCGATCGACGCCGCCACCACGAGCACCGGACGTGGCACCGGTCGATCGAGCGGTGCCCCGTAGATGTCGGGGAGGAGCTCGCTCGTGACCTCGTCCACCCGGAACGACCGGACGACGGTCTCGTCACTCCCACCGGGATGGCCGTAGAGCTGCCCGACGGTGCTTACCGTCGCCGGCCCCGCGGCGAGCGTGAGACTCGGAAGTCCGCGATCCGCGACGGCGAGCACCGCGATGTCACGGACCGGATCGAACGCCACCACCCGCGCCTCGAGCACGACGCCCTGCGCAGCGGAGCGGACCGTGAGCGGGATCCTCCCGGTCGTCGTGCCGGCGACGACGTGGGCATTGGTCAGGACGAGCAGCTCATCGCCCACCCGGTCGATGACGAAGCCGGTCCCCTCCTGGACCCGGTGACACGCCGCCCGCTCGACCTTCACGGTCGCAGCACGTGCGACGTCGACCACCTCCGGTGCGATCAGGACCCCGACGGGGGGTTCGGTCGGTCCCTGCTCGGCGACTGCTGCGAGCAGCTCCGACCAACGACGCTCGCCGCCGAGGCTCCGCACCACACGCAGAGGATCCGGCGCCTCCGGTGCCTCGGCCTCGATGAGGGCCACGAGGCGCGACCCCTCCGCGAGTCCCGTCGTGTAGGGGTCACCCGCGCGCAACACGGGGGTCACGAACCACGCGGCGACGAGCACGACGGCGCTGCCGAGCAGGGCACCGAGCACGCCGTCGACCGATCGACCGAGCCCCGGCCGGAAGCCCGTGCGGAGCGACGAGCCGAGGAACGAGCCCATCCAACGCCCCAGCACGAGCGCGCCGACGACGGTCGCAGAGGCGACCGCAGCGAGCACCGCCCGACCGCCCGACGCCGCTGCTCGCGCTGCGAACGGGGCGAGCTGCGCGCCGACGACCACGCCGGCGGCGATCCCGACCCACCCGAGCGCACGGCGGCAGAACCCGGCGCGGAACCCGCCGAAGGCGGCACCGATCACGGCGATGAGAACCGTCACGTCGAAGGTGGACACTGCGCCCATTCTGCCGTTCTCCCCGACCCGATCGCCGCGTCAGGCGAAGCGGCGGGCGACGGAGAGGAAACCGGTGTGGGCGACCATGCGATGGTCGGGGCGCACCGACATACCCTCGATGTGCCAGCTCCGCTGCAGGATCTCCACCGTCCTCGGCGCGCCGAACCCGTGCTCCGCGAGGCTCTCGCGGAACTGTGCGGCCTGGTTGATCGTCGGGGTGTACGCCAGGATGATCCCGCCCGGATGAAGTGCCGTGGCTGCGTGCGGGACCACCTGCCAGGGCTCGGGCAGGTCGAGCACGACGCGATCGAGGTCGGTCTCGTCGATCCCCTCGTAGCAGTCCCGCAGCTCCACGCGGTAGCGCTCGAGCACCTCCTCGCCGAGGAAGGCCGTCACGTTCTTGTGGGCTCGCGCTGCGAAGTCGGCTCGCACCTCGTAGCCCACCACGTCGGCCCCTGCCCGCAGCAGCACCATCGACAGGGCGCCCGAGCCGATGCCGGACTCGAGGACCCTCGCGCCAGGGAAGATGTCGGCGAGCATCAGGATCGGGCCGAGGTCCTTCGGGTAGATGACCTGGGCGCCCCGTGGCATCTCGAGCACGAAGTCCGACAGCGTGGGTCGGAGCACCCGGAACAACCCGCCCCGCGTGGAGCGGACCTGCTCCCCCTCCTCGCGTCCGACGAGGTCGGCGTGCGGGACGATCCCCGTGTGGCAGTGGAACTCTCCGCCCTCGGTGAGGGTCACGAGGTACCGGCGCCCCTTGTGGTCGCTCAGCAGCGCCCGATCGCCGACGACGAGCGGTCCGCTCCTCATCGCCCGACCCCGGCAGTGCTCGTGATCCGCACGGGGACATCGCCCACGCCGGTCACGCGGGCCTGCAGCCGGCAGAACGCACAGGTCTCCTCCGAGGTCGGCGCCCCACAACCGGCGCAGCGACCGAGCTCCCCTCCGGGACCCTCGCCGCCGCTCCGGAAGCGTTCGGCAGCACGGTCGAGGAACCCGAAGTAGAAGGTGTGCTTCGTCCCCGGCGAACGGCGCTCCGCCTGTTCGAGCAGATCCTTGTACCCGAGGTGCCGGTTGCCGGCCGCGAGCGGGCACTCCTCGACCTGGTAGTCGATCCCCGACAGGACGCAGTAGGCCGCGGTCTCGCGTTCCGTGAGACGCACGAGGGGTTTCACCTTCCGGGGGAAGCCGTTCCCGGCGGGCAGCACGGGGGCCTGCCTTGCGAGGTAGTCGGTGTTCCACTGCAGCGCGTTGCCGAAGAGCACCGCCGCCTCGTCGTCGAGGTTGTGGCCGGTTGCGACCACGTCGTACCCACCGTCGATCGCCGCACGGTCGAAGAGATGGCGCTTCGTCAGACCGCACGACGAGCACGGCACGCGTCGGGTCGCCGCAGCGGCGGTCGGGATGTCGAACCCGTGCTCCTCCCGCACGTCGATCTCGAGGAGTCGGAAGCCCTTCGACGCTGCGAAGCGACGGACGTGTTCACCGGACACGTCGGAGTATCCGACCTCGTCGTTCGGACGCCCCTTCGGACCCGCGCCGATGCCGAGTCCGATGTAGAGCCCGTCGGCCGTGTGGCCGAGCTCGTGGAGGAGCTGCCACAGCGCAAGCGAGTCCTTGCCGCCCGAGACCGCGACGAGGACCCGGTCACCCGGGGCGATCATGTCGAAGGCCTCGATCGCCTTGCGGGTCTGGTCACGGCAGAGCCGCAGGAAATGCTCGGCACAGAAGTTGGCGTTGTGCCGCGGGACGTCGATCACCGCCGGGCCGCGGCAGACCCGACACTTCACGTCGGACCCTCCGGGCGGCCCATCCCGCCCGAGATCACCGGCCGGATCTCGATCTCGTCCTCGTCCGCGAGCATCTCATCCCCCGGGACGAGGGTCCCGTTCCGGATCACGAGCACGGACGACCGCTCGACGGAGAGCTCGTTGAGCACCCCGGCGACCGATCGCGGTCCACGGATCTCGACCTCACGGCGCGGGTTCCGCAGCAGGATCCTCATGGGCACAGTCTGGCGTCCTGGGCAGGTCCGCCGGAAGCCGTCACCGTCGGTGGTCCGCTCGCAGGGCCGCTGCGACCTCCCGGCGGAGACGGCGCGAGCCGATTCGCCGAGGGAGCGGATCCGACGTCGAGACATCGAGATGTCGACCGCTCCGCAGCGTCGTTCGGTAGATCAGCTCGGCACGCCTCCCGCTGCGACGACGCCAGAGCCGCCACGCAACTCCCGCGACGGTGAGAAGCACCCTTCGTCGCGGGTCCCTGCGGAGGGCACCGAGGATCGGCCGGGCGAGGCGAGTCGTCAGACCCATCGATCAGAGCCGGCGGATCTCGACGACGGTCGACCGCCGTCGTCCGGAGCGACGCCCGAGCACGTAGACCGCCACGATCGCCACCGTCGCAGCGATGCCACCAATGACGACCGCACGTTGCCGGGCACCCTGCACCGTCGCCGTCAGGTCGTCCTGGACCTCACGGAACTTCGCCTCGATCGCCGCCCGGTCGATCCGACCGTTCCCGTCCTGGTGGACCATGCTCATCTGCTCCCGAGGTTCTCGGACCGGGTGCGGGCCACGACCGCGCCCAGCGCTACGACGGCGATGAGCACGAGGACCAGCACGATGAGGTACGGGGCGAAGGACCAACCGCCGTCGAACGCACCACCGGTGCCGTCCTGCAGCAGGCGCAACACCCCGACCACGAGGAAGACGCCACCCAGGGCGACGAGGAGCGAGCCGATAAACCCGAACGCCAGGTAGCGACCGAGCGCGCGCAACGGATCGAGGGTCTCCTGCCGCGCATAGGCGACGAGGAGGTCCCGGAGATCCTTCACCACATCGGTCGGCGACGAGTCCGCACGAGCCACGAGTCCTCCTTCGGACCCGACAAGCCTTGCCGAGAAGAGCGCAGGTGGCAAACCTCAGGCGTCGTCGCGGCCGGCGAGCCGGTGCCGGAGCGCTCCCTCGACGTCGTCGAGGACGTCCGCGAGCACGGCGGCACGGCGAACGGCGCTGTTCGCTGCGAGGACTCGCTGTCGGTCGAAGGCGCCCAGCGGTACGAGGGAGGCCAGGTACCACAGGGCGTCGACGTCGCCGGAGGGCAGCTCGAACGTCGTCGGTGCGACCGCGAGGCCCGCCTCCGTCGCGAGCGCGAGCACCCGACGGGCCGACCCGTCGAGGGACTGGAGCACCTCCGCCGGACACGTCGCCGCACCGTCGAGGTCCTCGAAGGCCGTCACCTGGGCACACGGGTAGGGCGCATCCGGCTCCCATGCCACGACCCGGATCCGCTGCACGCCCAGAACGACGAGGCCCCAGCGTCCATCCGGGTACTGCTCCGCAGCCTCGAGGGCGACCTCCGTGCCGACATCGGTGCGCACGTCACCGCCGCCGACCTCGCTGCCGCGCTCGATGAGCACCACCCCGAACGTCCCTTCGTCGTCCCGGACGTCGGCCACGAGCGCCCGGTAGCGGGGTTCGAAGACGTGCAGCGGCAGCCGTTCCCCCGGAAGCAGAACCGTCCCGAGCGGGAACATCGGCAGCCGTCGCGTCATCCCCGTGGACCGATCCGGTCGAGGGTCGGCCCCGGGTCGAAGATCGCCATGGCGAGCGTTAACCGGTCCTCGAGGTATTTCGAGCCGTTCGCGTTCCCGTCGTTGGCGATGATCGCGAACCGGACCACCGACCCGTCGTGGCCGTCGACGACACCGGCGAGGGAGGTGATCGATCCCATCGTGCCCGTCTTCGCGTGAATTCGGCCCTCTCCGTCGGTACCTGCGAGCCGACGCCGCATCGTGCCCGACACCCCGGCGACGGCGAGGCCCTCCACCAGCGGCGACCGACGCCCGGAACGCGCGATCACCGCGTCGAGCAGCCGACAGCTGAGGAGCGACCCATCGTCGAGTCCGGAGCCGTCGCTCACCACCACACCGTCCACAGCGAACCCGTCCGCCCGGAGCCGCTCGAGCACCGCGGCCGCGCCCGCCACCGTCGATCCGGTGCCCGCAGCGACGACACCGAGCTCCTTCAGCAGCAACTCCGCGACGGTGTTTTCGCTCGTCCGGAGCAGGTACCCGACGATGTCCCGCATCGCGGGTGAGGTCAGCGACGCGACCACCCGTCGGCCCGGTGGAGCAGGCGCCGCACCACCCCCGCCGTCTACCGCGATGCCGCCGTCGGCGAGCACCTGCACGAGACGTGCTGCGCTCGCCGCAGCCGGGTCGTCGGAGCGGGCCGCCCAGGGCGAGGACGGCGCACCATCGGGCACGGCGAGGAACCCGTGGTTCACGAGGAAGGCGGACTGGGGACCGGCGACGTCCTGCGCGATCAGGCTCTCCGGCCAGTTCGGGTGGTAGCGAACGTTGTCGTAGCGGGACTCGTCCGCGAGCAGTCGCCCGGCGATCCGCTGCACGCCTGCCGCACGGAGCACATCGACGAGACCCTCCGCCGGTGTCCGCACCGCGGCGAGTTCCGCCGACGTCGCGGCGTAGTCCTCGGTCACGAGCACCGGATCGCCCGAACCGATGACGTGGAGGTCGCCCTGCAACACCCCGTTCACGACCCGGGCCGTCGTCTCGAAGGTGGTGCGGAACCGGAAGTCAGGCCCGAGGGCGGGTTCTGCGAGAACGGCGTAGGCCGTGAGAAGTTTCTGGTTCGAGGCAGGACGCAGCAGGGTCGCAGCGTTGCGGTCGAGGAGAGTCGGTCCGCCTTCGACGACGGCGAGCACGCAGGTCGTCTCGACGGGGACGTTCGCCGCGAGCTCGTCGAGGGCCGGGGCGAACTGCGCACGCCGGCCCGGCTCGACGAGCACGGATGGGAGCCTCCGTGCAGACAGAACGGGCGTCAGCGGACCCGCCGCCGGCTCCGGAACGGGCCGGGGCGGTTCCGCACCACCGGTGCGTGCTCCGAGCAGGCCGACGAGCAGGAGGAGCGTAGCGACCGCCCCGAGAACTGCGGGGCCCCGACCTCGACTCATCCGCGCTCGAGGCGACGAGCGTGCCGCCACATGTGGTGCATGGCCCTCACCGCTCGTTGCGGCGTCGGATAGCAGTACCGGCCGGTCTCCCGCACCGTCGCCGGTCCGGGATTCGTCGGGTCGGCAACGGCGAGCTCACTCGCAACCAGGACGGGCTTCCCCGTCGAGACCGACACGTCGGCTGCGGTGCGGGCGTAGCGCGCGTCCTGCCGCTCGTGGAAGTCGACGATCCGCTCGAGCCCGTGATCGGGGTAGAAGCGTCCCGTCTTGTTGATTTTCGCCTGGTTCGACTGGATGCCGACGCCGAGGAGGATCACCGCGTCGACGTCGGGGTGCGCTGCGACCAGCTCGAGCACCTCGGGGATCGTGTCCCTCGTCTCCGCACCGGCAAGGTCCACGGGGTTCGAGCGGCTCCATCGGGGCGGGAGCTTCGCGTCGATCGACCGGCGGAGATCGTCGGGCAGGGCGACCAGCTCGAGATCCGACCCCGCGATCGCATCGGCGGTGACGACTCCCCAGCCGCCGGCCGTGGTCACCACCACCACCCGAGGTCCCTTCGGCAGAGGTTGCGTGGCGAACGACGCAGCGGTGTCGAAGGCCTCCTCGACCGTTGCCGCCCGGGTCACACCCGCCTGGCGGCACGCCCCGTCGAAGACCCGGTCGTCGCTCGCCAGCGAGCCGGTGTGGCTCGCTGCCGCCCGTGCTCCACCCGCTGTCGCGCCCCCCTTGTAGACCACGACCGGCATACGGGTCGTGATCGATCGCATGCGTTCGAACCAGCCACGCCCGTCCTCGCCCACCCCCTCGAGGTACGCGAGCCCGACACTCGTCTCCGGGTCGTTCGAGAACCAGTCGACGTAGTCGACGACCGACGCCATCGCGGCGTTCCCGGCGGAGATGCCCCGTGAGATCCCGACGCCGGACGACGACGCGAGGTTCATGAACGAGGAGACGAGGTTGCCCGACTGGCTCGCCGCACCGATGCGACCGCGCACCGGATTCGGGCCGACGATCTGCGCGCAGAGGCGCGCCGGGGTCGACACGAGCCCTTGGCCGTTCGGGCCGGCCACGAGCACGCCGAGCTCACGGGCGAGGGCCACGAGATCCTCCTCGTCCCGACGCCCCTCGGGCCCGGACTCGCCGTAGCCGGCCGTGGTGAAGAAGAAGGCCTTCACCCCACGCGACGCCCCGTCACGCAGCACGTCGGCTGCAGCACCTTTGGGCGTGCAGACCATGCACAGGTCCGCAGCGCCATCGGGCAACTCGGCGAGCGTCGGGATCGTCGGGATCCCGAGAATCGACCCGCCGTCCCGGTTGGTGGCGAAGACCCGACCCTCGTACCCGCCGGCGAGCACGTTGTGCAGGCTCACGAACCCGAACTTGCCGGGGTGGCTCGACGCGCCCGCCACCACAACCCCACGGGGATCGAAGAGGGCCTGGAACTGTTCGGCGGTGGGTCGGGTCATGCGGATGCCAACTCGACGAGCGCGTCCACAGCCACCGGGCGGCCGTCGACGACGATGAGCGGGTTCAGGTCGACCGATCGGATCTCCGGATCCATTGCGGCGTCAGCGAGCGCCAGCAGCACGGTCACGACGGCGTCCCGGTCGACCGCCGGCTCGCCACGGAACGGACCGAGCAGCGCCTGGGTCCGCAGGTCGTCGAGCATCTCGAGCGCATCGGACGCGGTGAGGGGTGCGAGTCGGATCGACACGTCGGCGAGTGCCTCGGCGAGCACCCCACCCACCCCGAGCACCACCGTCGGCCCGAACTGCGGGTCCTGCGCCACACCGGCGATGAGCTCCCGGTTCCCCTGGAGCATCTGGGCGACGAGGACCTCGACCGGACCGTCCTCGGGGGTGGCCTTCGCGAGCAGCTCCGACGCCGCCTGCTCCACCGCTGCGCGATCGGTGAGCCGGAGACGAACGAGCCCCCGCTCGGTCTTGTGGGCGATCCCGTCGCCGTTGAGCTTCACCACCACCGGGAACCCGAGGCGCTCGGCGGCGGCACCGGCGGCGACGGCATCGGGGACCAGGTCCTCCCGGGGGAACGGGATGCCGTACCGGGCCAGAACTGCCTTGGATTCGGCCTCGGAGAGCGTCGAGGAGGTCGCTGCGGTCACGGTTCGGGAGCCTAAACGGTGCGCGCACGGGCGGCGGTGACGGCCTTGCCGGCTGCGTTCGTCGTGGCACCGGGATGCGGCGTTAGGGTCACAGACGATGAGCAGCCTCCCCGACGTCTCGGACACCTTCGACCCTGCCGCCTGGCGCGAGGTGCCCGGGTTCGACTTCACCGACATCACCTACCACCGGGCCGTCGACCACGGCACCGTGCGGATCGCCTTCGATCGCCCCGAGGTCCGCAACGCGTTCCGACCCCACACCGTCGACGAGCTCTACCGGGCGCTCGACCACGCGCGCATGACCCCCGAGGTCGGCTGCGTGCTGCTCACGGGCAACGGCCCATCCCCGCGCGACGGCGGCCACGCGTTCTGTTCCGGCGGCGACCAACGAATCCGCGGGCGTGACGGCTACCGCTATGCGGAGGGCAGCACCGCCGACACGATCGATCCGGCACGGGCCGGCCGGCTCCACATCCTCGAGTGTCAGCGCCTCATCCGCTTCATGCCCAAGGTCGTGATCTGCGTGGTCAACGGTTGGGCCGCCGGGGGTGGCCATTCGCTTCACGTCACGAGCGACCTCACCCTCGCCTCGCTCGAGCACGCGCGGTTCAAGCAGACCGACGCCGACGTCGGCAGCTTCGACGGCGGGTTCGGTTCCGCCTACCTCGCCCGCATGGTCGGCCAGAAGTTCGCCCGGGAGATCTTCTTCCTCGCGGAGGAGTACGACGCCGAGACGATGCACCGCATGGGTGCGGTCAACCGGGTCGTCCCCCACGCCGAGCTCGAGAGGGTCGCGCTCGACTGGGGCCGGCGGATCAACGGCAAGTCGCCGACCGCGCAGCGCATGCTCAAGTACTCCTTCAACCTGATCGACGACGGCCTCGTCGGCCAGCAGATCTTCGCCGGTGAGGCGACCCGGTTGGCCTACATGACCGACGAGGCGGTCGAGGGCCGGGACGCCTTCCTCGAGAAGCGGGCGCCGGACTGGTCCCGCTTCCCCTGGTACTTCTGAGCCGGCGTCAGTTCTCGATCAGGTAGCCGCGCTCGTCGCGCCGCTCCGGCCCGTTCACACGGGCGCGCCCGTCGCCGAACTGCGCGTCGCGTTCGGCGAGCGTCGCCCGGAGCCCCTTCTCCTTCACGTTCCTCCGGAACTGCTCCATCGCCGTCGAGGCGAGGTGCCCGCGTGCGTCGTTCTCCGCCGAGAGCCGTTGCAGGGTCCGGGCGCCCATGAGCTCCATGCCCAGGTTCACGATCCGCTTGTTGGCCGCCAACAGGTCGGTGTCGATCATGGCGAGACGCGCCGCAAGACCGTCGACCTCGTCGGCGAGGTCGGCGGAAGGGACGGCCTTGAGGACCAGACCGAGCTGCTGGGCCTCGGCGCCGGTCACGGTGTCACCCGTGAGCATGAGCCGCTTCGCCCACTGCGGGCCCACGTGGTAGAGCCAGAAGTTCGTCGGCAACGCTCCGAGGTCACGGGCAGGCGGGAACCCGAACCTGGCGTCCTCCGCAGCGATCACCATGTCGCACAGGAGCGCGATGTCACACCCGCCGGCGAGGCACCACCCGTGCACCTGCGCGATGACGGGCTTGTGCATGTCGAAGATCGCCATCCGGAGACGCTGTGAGCGTTCGAGCTGCCAGGCGTCGTCGTCGAAGGACCGCACGCCTCGGCGCCCCTCGGCGAGCGGCGGCGCCCCGAGCAGGTCGTACCCCGCCGAGAAGCACGTCCCGGCCCCGCGGATGACCACCGAGTGCACCTCGGTGTCGTCATCGGCGTCCCAGAGCGCCTCGTGCAGTTCCTCCTGCATCCGGAACGTGATCGCGTTCCGCTTCTCCGGGCGGTCGAGGGTGATGCGCGCCGTTCCCCCGGCCACCTCGTACCGGATCTGCTCGTAGCCGTCCATGGCCGCCGACCCTAGACCCCGGTCGATAGCCTCGCCCTGTGCACATCCTCGCCGCCCTGTTCCTCGACGACATCCAGATGCGCCAGGCGGCCGGACCGTCGACCCGGATCGACCTCCTCGGCGTCCAGTTTTCCGCCGTGGCGCCCCAACCGCTTCCCTACGTCTGGGCGGCGCATCTCGTCGTCCTCGTCCACTGTCCCACGGATCACCAGGGGTTCTCGGCGCTCACCGTGGAGTTCTTCCGCGACGACGTCGAGGTCGCCCGGAACGTGCAGCCCCTCCAGATCGAGCCCGGCCGGTTCGGTCGGCAGCTCGTGCGGCCGGAGATCACCTTCTCCGAGCCGGGGACCATCGAGGCTCACTGCAGGATCGACGCCGGTCCGACGACCGTGGTCCCCTTCACCCTGCTGCCGCCCATCGGGTGACGACGACCGCCCTCGCCTGGTCGGCGCACCCCGACCCCGCGCACGCGCTCGGGGACGCGGTCGGTGATCTGCTCGCCGCGTCGGCGCGGCGGCCCGAGGTCGCTCTCGTGCTCATCGACCCCGCAGGGGCCGACCACGCCGGTGCGATCGTGCGGGCCGTGCAGCAACTCCTCGCGCCCGACCGGCTCGCCGGGATCGTCGCGCCGATCGTGCTCCCGGCGCAGGTGGCGGCGGTCGTGCCGACCATCGCCGTGTGGGCCGTCGTTCGCCCGAGCGCGTCGGCGTCACCCGGCCGTCGGACCACGATCACCTTCCACGAGGGCGACGACACCGAGCCGGCACCCGTCGAGACCCCCGACGTCGGGCCGACACCGTCCGTGCAGATCGTGCTCCCCCGACGAGCCGGCTCGGAGACGCCGAGACTGTGGACCGTCACCGGACCCGCTCCGGGGGGCCTGCTCCGACTGGAGATGCCGGTGCGGGTCGTCGGCCTCGCGACCACGAGCGGAGGGACCCGTGGCGGTCGCCGCACGACCCGTGTCCCCTGCGCCGCGGACACCCACGGCGAGCCGCTCACGTTCACCACGGCGACCCGCCGCCCCCGACCGCCGGACCGGGGGGTCGCCGTACCGGTCGACGCGTTGATCCTGCGGAGCCCCGACCGTTCGGGTCACCATCACACCCCCGCATCCGTGGCATTGTTCCCCGAGCCCCCGGAGGAACCAGCGTGAACGCCCCTGAACCGCTCGCCGTCGATCCCGCACTCGAACGGCTCGCCGTCGATGTCGTCCGCGGCCTGTCCATGGACGCCGTGCATGCCGCACGGTCGGGCCACCAGGGCACGGCGATGGCCCTTGCCCCGCTCGCGCACGTGCTCTTCAGCAGGATCATGCGCTACGACGCAGCCGACCCGACCTGGCCCGACCGCGACCGGCTCGTCCTCTCGGGCGGCCACGCGTCGATCTTGCTCTACAGCTATCTGTTCCTCACCGGCCACGGCCTCGAGCTCGACGACCTGCGTGCCTTCCGGCAGTGGGGATCACGGACGCCCGGCCATCCCGAGGCCGGGCACACGGCCGGCGTGGAGGTCACGACCGGGCCGCTCGGACAGGGCCTCGGGAACGCGGTCGGCATGGCCATCGCCGAACGGTGGCTGCGGGCGACCTTCGGTGCGGACCTGTTCGACCACCGCATCTGGGTCATCGCCGGCGACGGCGATCTCATGGAGGGGATCAGCCACGAGGCGGCCTCGCTCGCCGGCCACCTCGGACTGGGGCGGCTCGTGGTCGTCTACGACGACAACCGCATCACGATCGACGGCTCGACCGACCTCGCGTTGAGCGACGACGCCGCAGCGAGGTTCCGGGCGTACGGGTGGCACGTCATCGAGTTGGGCGAGGCCGCAGAGGACCTCGGCGCCATGGAGGCGGCGCTGCGTGATGCGGCGTCGGTCGAGGACCGTCCGACCCTCGTCGTCCTGCGCTCCCACATCGGCTACCCCTCGCCCCGCACCGACGACCACGCTGCGCACGGGTACGCCCTCCTCGACGACGAGATCCGCACCACGAAGGCGACGCTGGGGCTCCCGCCCGAAGAGACGTTCCACGTCCCGAGCGACGTCCTCGACTACTACCGCTCGGTCGGAACCCGGGGCTCGGCGATCCGTTCGGCATGGGAACAGCGCTTCGCGGCCGGCCGCGACGCGACCCTCGACGCGTGCCTCGCGTCGACCGGCCTCCCCGGCTGGGACGCGTCGCTACCGACCTTCGGCGCCGGCGAGCAGATCGCAACCCGGGTCGCGTTCGAGCGGTGCCTCGCGGCCGTCGCAGAGGTCGTACCGGGCCTCCTCGGCGGCGGGGCGGACCTCACCGGGAACACCGGGACCCGACTGCCGGGGGCGGTTCTGCAGAGCTCGGCGACCCCGCACGGCCGCCAGATCGCGTTCGGCGTCCGTGAGCACGCCATGGCCGCCACCTCGGTCGGGATGGCACGCCACGGTGGCGTGATCCCCTTCGGCGGGACGTTCCTCGTCTTCGCCGACTACGCACGCCCGTCGGTCCGCCTCGCCGCGCTGTCCGGCGCGAAGGTCCTCTTCGTGTGGAGTCACGACTCGGTCGGTGTCGGCGAGGACGGGCCCACGCACCAGCCCGTCGAGCAGGTTGCGTCGTTGCGGGTGATCCCCGGACTCGTCGTGCTGCGCCCCGCGGACGCCACCGAGACGGCCGGCGCCCTGCGCGCCGCGATCGACCACGACGGACCCACCGCGCTCGTGCTCACGCGCCAGAACGTGCCCGTTCTCGATGGCACCGACGCCGACGCCGTCATCACCGGTGGGTACGTCGTCCGGCCGAGCGGGCGGACTCCCGACGTCGTGCTCGTCGCGACCGGCAGCGAGGTGCACCTCTGCGTGGAGGCGGCAGCGATCCTCGACGGGGAGGGTGTGGCCGCCCAGGTCGTCTCGCTGCCCTCCTGGGAGCTCTTCGCCCGACAGTCGGCCGAGCATCGTGCGGCCGTCCTGCCGGCGGGCGTCCGCACCATCGCGGTCGAGGCCGGGAGCAGCTTCGGTTGGGATCGGTACGCGGACGAGGTGATCGGGATCGACCGCTTCGGGGCGAGCGCACCCGGAGCCGAAGTGCTGCGGCGCTTCGGATTCACCGCCGAGGCCATCGCCGAACGGGTCCGCAGGGGCCGAGGGGCCTGACCGCCCCGGCGCCCCGAGCCGGGAGCGGCCCGCCGCTAACCTCGGCGCCGTGAGCACCCGTCTGCAGCAACTGCACGATCAGTTCGGCCAGTCACCGTGGCTGGACAACCTCCGTCGAGACTGGCTCGACTCGGGCGAGATCGCCGCCTGGGTGGCCCGGGGCGTCCGTGGGATCACCTCGAACCCGTCGATCTTCGCCAAGGCGATCGGTGGGTCGTCGGACTACGACGAACAGCTTGCCGCGTCGCTGCGCGTCTCCTCCTCGGTGACGGGGGCCTACTGGGACCTCGTCTGCGCCGACGTGACCCGCGCGCTCGACGTGCTCCGTCCACTGCACGACTCCTCCGGCGGCGAGGACGGGTACGTCTCCGTCGAGGTCGATCCCGCCCTCGCCCACGACACCGAGGGCACCGTCGCTGCGGCTCGGTCCCTCGCGGCGCGCATCGACCGGCCGAACCTCTTCGTGAAGGTGCCGGCCACGGAGGCGGGGATCCCCGCGATCCGAACCCTCACCGCCGAGGGCATCAGCGTGAACGTCACCCTGATCTTCGCGATCGATCGGTACCGGTCGGTCATGGAGGCCTACCTCGGAGGACTCGAGGACGCACCCGATTCCGTGGTACCGACCGTGCGCTCCGTGGCGAGCTTCTTCGTGAGCCGCGTCGACGCAGAGGTCGACAAGCGCCTCGACGGCCTCGGCAGCCCGGAGGCGCTCGCCCTTCGGGGACGTGTCGCCGTCGCCAATGCACAGGTGGCGTACGACGAGTTCGTCGCCACGTTCTCCGGCGACCGATGGGATGCGTTGCGGCGACGCGGCGCGAACCTGCAGCGGCCACTGTGGGCGTCGACCTCGACGAAGAACCCCGCCTATCCCGACACCCTGTACGTCGACGAGCTCATCGGCCCGTCGAGCGTGAACACGCTGCCGGACGACACCCTGGTTGCGTTCCTCGACCACGGCACCCTCGCACGGACCATCGACCGCGACCCGGGTGCGGCGCGTGCCACCCTCGAGGCCTGCCGAGCCGTCGGCATCGACCTCGCCGCGGTCACCGACCAACTCGAGGCCGAGGGCGTCGCCGCCTTCCGGAAGAGCTTCGACGACCTGATCGCCACGCTCGAGGCCAAGGCGACGACGATGCGCACCGCCTGACAGTTCCGGCATCGGCGGCCGGCCCGTCGTGCTAGGGTCCGTTCTGTGACAGAACTGACTCGGCAGGACGTGGGGGGGCGACCCCTCGCCGAGCTGATGCGCCTCGCCGCGGCACGCCGCGACGAGCGCACCGGCCGACGGGTGACCTACTCCCCCAAGGTGTTCATCCCGCTGACGAGGCTCTGTCGGGACAAGTGCCACTACTGCACCTTCGCCCAGCCACCGAACAAGGTCGACCAGCTCTTCCTCGAACCGGCCGACGTGCTCCGGATCGCCCGCGCCGGCGCCAGGCAGGGCTGTCACGAGGCCCTTTTCACCCTCGGCGAGCGCCCCGAGCTGCGCTACCCCGCTGCGGCCGACTGGCTCGCCGAACGCGGCTACCGCTCGACCGTCGACTACCTCGCTGCGATGTGCCAGCTGGTGCTCGACGAGGTCGGCATCCTCCCCCACGCCAACGCCGGGGCACTCCACGCGCCCGAGCTCGCCGCACTGCGGCCGGTCTCACCCTCCCAGGGGATGATGCTCGAGTCGCTCAATCCCGCTCTCGCCTGCCACGAGGGATCACCGGACAAGGAACCATGGCGACGCCTCGGGACCCTCGAGGCCGCAGGCGAGCTCGCCATCCCCTTCACCACGGGCATCCTCGTCGGGATCGGTGAATCCCGCGACGACCGGATCGACGCTCTGGTGGCCATCGCGGACGCGCACCGTCGGCACGGCCACGTGCAGGAGGTCATCGTCCAGAACTTCCTGCCGAAGGTCGGCACGCGGATGCGGCGACGGGGCGCATGTCCGCCCGACGACTACCTCGAGGCGATCGCTCTCGCCCGGCTCCTGCTGCCCCTCGACATCGCCGTGCAGGCGCCGCCGAACCTCACCGACGACTTCGGGGTCCTGCTCGACGCCGGTACCGACGACTGGGGCGGGGTCTCCCCCGTCACCCCCGACCACGTCAACCCTGAACGACCGTGGCCGGACCTCGAACGCCTCCGTGAGGTGACCGAGGACCGTGGCTACACGCTCGCTCCGAGACTGACCGTCCACCCCACCCATCTCGCGGATCCCGCTCGGTGGATCGATCCGGCGCTGCACTTCGCCGTGCTCGACCACGCCGACGCCGAACTGCTCGCGCGCGACGATCCCGGTGCATTCTTCCGGCAGCGCACGGAGTTCGTGCGGGATGGCGCCGGCAGTGACGGCGCGGACGTCGTCGTCATCGGCGACCGGTCCACGTCGTGGTACTCCGGAGCGAACGCCCACCCGCCGCGCATCGTCCCGGGCCGCGGCGCCGCAGGCGGCCCGGTGGGCGAGGTGCTCGCCGGTGTGCTCGCCGGCGAGGAGCCCGGAATCCCGGAACTCGTGACGCTCTTCGGCGCTCGTGGGCCCGAGGTCGTCTCGGTGTGCGAGGTCGCCGACGAGCTCCGACGGGACGCCGTGGGCGACGTCGTGACGTGGGTGCACAACCGCAACATCAACTACACGAACGTCTGCACGTTCAAGTGCCGGTTCTGCGGTTTCTCGAAGGGTCCGCTGTCGCTCAACCTCCGCGGGACGCCGTACCTGCTCACGCTCGAGGACATCGCCGAGCGGGTGCGCGAGGCGTGGGACCGCGGCGCGACCGAGGTCACCCTCCAGGGCGGCATCCACCCGGACTTCGACGGCGACTACTACATCGACGTGTGCCGGGCGGTGAAGGAGGCTGCGCCGGACATCCACGTCCACGGCTTCACCGCACTCGAGGTCACCGAGGGCGCCCGACGACTCGGCGAGCCGCTCGATCGCTACCTACGCCGTCTCATGGACGCGGGTCTGCGCAGCCTGCCCGGCACGGCGGCCGAGATCCTCGACGACGAGATCCGGTCGATCCTCTGCCCGGACAAGATCACCACCGACGAATGGCTCGACTGCCACCGCACCGCCCACGAGGTCGGCCTGCGGTCCAACGTCACCATCATGTTCGGCTCCGTCGAGTCACCGCTCCACTGGGCCCGGCACCTCGTGCGGACCCGTGACCTGCAGCGACGAACGGGCGGCTTTACCGAGTTCGTCCCCCTGCCCTACGTGCACATGGCCGCACCGCTGTACCTCCAGCACCGGTCGCGCCGGGGTCCGACCTTCCGTGAGACCCTCCTCATGCACGCCGTCGGACGCATCGCCTACCGCGGCGCCATCGACAACGTGCAGGCGAGCTGGGTGAAGATCGGCTTCGACGGGGTGACCCAACTCCTCCGGTCCGGGGTGAACGACCTCGGCGGAACGCTCATGGACGAGAACATCTCGCGTGCCGCCGGGGCCTCCCACGGCCAGGGAGCGGAGATGGAGGACTTCCGCTCGGTCGTCGAGCCGCTCGGTCGCCGTCTCGAGGAACGCACCACGCTCTACGGGCGGGTCGCCCGGACCGGCTGAGCACGCCGGAGCGTCGTCTCCTCAACCCGCGTCGTCGCCGTCGTCACGGAGCAGCGAGGCTGCCCGCTCGACGGACCGTCGCGCCCGGGTGATCCGACGTTCGATCTCGACGCGGCCGCTCCGACCTTCCTCCACGGCCGCCCGCAGGGCGACGATCGCCGCTTCGGCGAGCTCCTCGGCGAACGCGTCGAGACGCGCTGCGAGGTCGTCCAGATCGGCCACGTCAGGCCCGTCCGCCGTGGATGGCCTCGTCGACGAGCTGCACGGGATGGCAGACGTCGAGACCCGCTGCGCTGAGGTGGAGCGAACAGCCCGGGTTCGCGCTCGCCACGAGCGACACCCCCGATCGCCCGACGGCAGCGACCTTCCGCTCACGGATGTCGCCGGCGAGTTCGGGCTGGAGCACCGCATAGGCGCCGCCCGCACCGCAGCACAGGCCGTCGTCGTCGAGTTCCACGAGGTCGACGAACGGCGCGAGCAGCGTTCGCACGGACAGGTGCACCTTCTGCACGTGCCGGAGATGACAAGGATCCTGCACGGCGACCCGACGCCGGATCCGGTCGTGCCGCGCGAGCGGGGCGAGACGGTCGACATGACGCGCGAGCCATTCATCGATGTCGACCACCCGAGCGGCGAACCGCTCGGCCTCGGGTGTGCCGAGCAGATGGCCGAGATCCTTCAACTGGGCACCGCAACCGGCTGAATCGACGAGGATCGGCGCATCCCCGGGGAAGGCGCGCATCGTCGCTTCGGCCTGCACCCGGGCGACGTCGAGGAGTCCGGCGTGGGTCGCGAGCGCACCGCAACATCCACCCCCACGGACCGGACGAGGGAGCGAGACACCGACCCCCGCCGCCCGCAGCACACGCAACGCCGCCCGGTGGACGTCGCGCTGCCAGGCGTCCATCACGCAGCCGGTGTAGAGCCACACGTCCGAACCGGATGGCTCGAGCGGACGCTCTCGGAGCGGCAGCCGGTCGGGAAGACCGAGCCGTCGCGACGGGACGAGGCGGACTCGCTGGCCGACCGCGAGGAGTCGCGACCCCACGACGACCGCCCGGTGGGCGGAGAGCATCCGGTACCCGATGCGACGCCACCACGGCTGGTAGCCCGGGACCGCACCCCCGGCGAGCGTGGAACGGGTGCCCTCCATGAGCCGCCCGAAGGGCACGCCGGACGGGCACGCCGTCTCGCACCCTCGGCACTGGACGCAGGTGTCCATCATGTCGACGAAGCTCGCCTCGACGGGCTTCGCCCCAATGTGCACCTGGCGCATCGCCTCGATCCGCCCCCGGGGCGAGTAGCGCTCCTCGCCCGTGATGCGGAACGTCGGGCAGTGGGGCAGGCACAGCCCGCAGCCCACACAGGACGCGAGGTCGTCGTCGTGCACGTGGAGCATCAGGAGCGCCTCGGGTCTCGGCCGGGGTTGAGGCGGCCGTGCGGGTCGAAAAGGTGGAAGAGCCGAGCGTGGAGCTCCTCGACCGCCGGGTCGAGCGCCGGCCGTGGGATCTCCCAGGAGGCGTGCACCACGCCGGCTCCGACCTCCGCTACGAAGCGACCCGACGCTCCCCCACCGAGCCCCCGCAGCTCGCGCGGTCGCAATGACCCGCGATGCGGAGGCAACTCGGGTGGGCCGTCCGTCGGAGCGAGACCCGCCGAGGAACAGAGCGTCGCCTCGGCCTTGACATCGCGGTCGTAACCGTCGAGACGCACCCAGGTCGTCACCCCGTCCCAGAGGATCGATGTCGGACGGTGCAGGCGATCACGAAGCACGAAGGGGTCGGTTGTGCCGGCGAACCACTGGGTCCGCTCCGGCAGGGGGCGGGTACGGAGCAGCAGGTCGGCGAACAGGCCCAGCCGACCGAGTGAGCCGACGAGCAGACGAGCGAGGTCGAAGCCGGTCACGTTCTTCACCGTCGGACCGCCGGCGGTGACGAGCAGGCCCTCGGCGGTGACGATGCGGGCCTGCAGCAGGGTCTCCCGCAGGTGACCGCGGCCGAGTCGATCGATGCCGCTGTGCCCCACGGCGAGCACACCCCCGACGGTCGAGCGGCCGGGTGCGGGGTCGGGGAGAGCGACGGTCTGGCCGATACCGGCGAGATGTTCCTGCAGCACCGACACGGTCGTGCCCGCACGTACGAGGACGATCATCTCGGCCGCGTTCGCCTCGACCACGCCGATCGGAGCCCGAACGATTCTGGCCGCAGGATCTGGCGCGCCGCCGACCTCCCACTGCGACCGTCCGCCTTCGACGACGACCGCGTCGTCGGCGCTGCCACCCACCGCCTCGGCGAAGGCGAGCAGTTCAGGGTCGCGGACGATCCGCCCCTCGAGGGGGGCGAGGAGTTCGGACGACCCCGTCACACCCACACACCCGACGCGAGCAGGCGCTCACGGTGCGCGGCGTCGAGGTGCGCGATGTCGCCACAACGCGAACCCTCGGGCAGGAGCTTCTCGGGGTTCGCGATGCCCTCGGGATCGAAGGCCTCCCGGATCCGGGCCTGTGCGTCGAGGTCCTGCTGGGTGAACTGCCATCCCATGAACGGCTTCTTCTCGAGACCGATGCCGTGCTCACCGGAGAGCACCCCTCCCGCTTCGAGGGAGACACGGACGATCTCCTCGCCCGCGGCATGCACCCGGTCGAGAACCCCTGGCTCACGAGCGTCGAACACGAGGAGCGGGTGCAGGTTCCCGTCGCCTGCGTGGAAGACGTTCATCACGATGAGGTCGTGGCGGTCTGCGATCTCGTAGACCTTCGAGAGCACCTCGAGGAGGCGGGTCCTCGGCACGACGGTGTCGTGGAGGTAGTAGTTCGGTCGGATCCGGGCGACCGCCCCGAACGCCGTCTTGCGGCCCTTCCAGAGCAGCATCCGTTCGGCCTCGTCGACGGCGATCCGCACCGTCCTGGCACCATGATCGGTACAGACCCGCTCGACGATCGCCCGTTCGGCGTCGACCCCGCCGGGAAGTCCGTCGACCTCGACGAGCAGGATCGCCCCGGCGTCGGTCGGATAGCCCGCGTGGACGAACGCCTCGGCCGCCTGAGTGATCCGCTGGTCCATCATCTCGATCGCTGCGGGGACGACGCCGGCCGCCACGATCGCGGAGACCGCTGCGACCGCGTCGAGCGGATCGAGGAAGTCGGCGAGCAGGGTGAGCACGGCCGGTGGATCGGGGGTCAGCCGCACGGCGACCCGCGTGGTGATACCGAAACAGCCCTCGCTGCCGACGAACGCCCCGCGCAGGTCGAGACCGGCCGGCTCGGCATCGAGCCCACCGAGGACCGTGACGTCGCCGTTCGGCAACACGACCTCGAGCGCGACGACGTGGGCCGAGGTGACCCCGTACGCGAGACAGTGCGGACCACCGGAATTGTTCGCGACGTTGCCGCCGACCGAGCAGGACTGCTGGCTCGAGGGGTCGGGCGCGAAGTGGTATCCGTGCCGCCGGAGCGCCCGGGTGAGATCGAGGTTGAGCATCCCCGGTTCGACCCAAGCGATGCGGTCCTCGAGATCGACCTCGACGAGCTGCTGCATCTTCGTCGTGACGATCAGGACCGGACGTCCGAGCGGCACGGCCCCACCGGCGAGTCCGGTGCCGGACCCCCGCACGGTGAACGGACGACCGAACTGCCGGGCGATCCGCACGCAGCTCTGCACCTCGGCGGTCGTGCACGGGAAACACACGGCGACTGCGTCGCCCCGCAGTAGCGAGGCGTCACGTCCGTAGAGGGCGAGCTCGAGATCGTCGGTGTGGACCCGATCGGCGGAGAGCGCCGCGCGCAACGCGTCGACGACCTCCCCGTCCGACCGCTCAGCGGTCGTCGTCGTCCTCGGCGTCGTCATCGTCGTAGGACTCCGGGCCCCCGGACTCGGACTGCAGACTCTCGAGCAGGCTGTCGAAGTCGATATCTGACGAGCGCTTCATGGCTCGTGCCTCTTCGAACCGGCGATGACGACCCTTTTTCACGGGCCAGCTCCCCATGGTGTGCGACTGGATGACGATGCTAGCACGTTCGACGAGACCCACCGCCAAGCCAAACGACTGTTCTTATCTTTCGTGCTGTCTGGGCACTTCTCGAACTCATTCCGACGCCCCGAACGACCGACCTGATCGCTCCTCGAGACGAAGCCGGCCACCGTCGAAGACGAGGGAGGCCTCCCCGCGGAGGAGAGCTCCGACTTGCCGGCCGACGAGGTCGGCGCGCCAGCCGCTCGTGAGACGTCCCGTCGGCTGGCGCCGCAGCAGGTCCTCGAGGTCACCCCGTGTGGCCAGCATGCCCGCATCGAGCTCGAGGTCGCGGGCGAGCTGGCTCACCCAGGACGACAGGAGCCCCACCGCACCGCGGATCTCGGCGTCGACACCGTTGGCCGCCGCCGCCGGCGGGTCAGGCGGCGGGCCGTCCACGCCTCGCCGCACCGCGGCGAGCAGGTCGTCGAGCACGGCGGGTCGGAGCGAGCGCTCGTCGAGGCCCCGGATCCCGCGCAGGTCCTCCGCCCGCGCCGGTACCCGCTGTGCGATCCCCGCGACCGCGAGGTCGGACACCACGTGCCGCACCGGGATGTCGAGGGTCGCTGCCCGCCGCTCCCGCCACGCCGCGACCTCACGGGCGACCCCGAGCGCCCGCCCTCGGAGCTGGCGGACCTCCTTGATCCGCAGGTACGCCTCCTCCGGCCGGCGGCCACCGCGTGAGCGTCGGAGGAGCAGCTCGCATTCGTCGAGCGCCCAGGCGAGTCGCCCACGGCGTTCGAGGTCCGCTGCGAGGTCCCGCCACAGGGGCAGCAGGTTCACGACGTCGGATGCGGCGTAGCGGAGCTGCTCGGGTCGAAGGGGCCGCTGCAGCCAGTCCGTGAGCCGGTCACCCTTCGGCAGGCTCGATCCGAGCCGACGGTCGTGCAGATCCGACAGCGAGGGCGTGCTCATTCCGACGAACCCGGCGGCGATCTGCGTGTCGACGAGTCGTTCGGGAACCGTGCCGCACGCCAGCTCGAGCACCTCGAGGTCCTGGGACGCCGCGTGCAGAACGGCGACGCCGGGGCCTGCGAGGACTCGGGCGAGCGGGGCGATGTCGACGGCGAGCGGGTCGACGAGCGCAATGCCCCCGTCCCAGGCGAGCTGCAGGAGCGCGAGCTTCGGGAAGTAGGTGCGCTCCCGGTGGAACTCGGTGTCGAGGGCGTACGCGTCGGCCTCTGCGAGCTGTTCGAGCACGGCGGCGAATTCTGCCTCTGTCGCGACCACCGGTGGGGCGGACACGTCGAGGACGGGCTTCACCGCTCCTCGTCGCACGGGCGTCAGTCGCCCGCGCCGTGTGCGGTGGGCAGATCCGCCTCGACCCAGGCGAGCGTGCCGCCGGCGACGTTGACGGCTTCGATGCCTGCTGCCCGCAAGGCCTCGCAGGCCCGCATGCTCCGCGCCCCGCTCCGGCAGATCACGTGGACCACCTCGCCGCGCGGGAACTCCGCGAGCCGTTCGGTCACGGACCCGAGCGGGATCAGCTTCGCCGCGATCGCGCGGACCTCGGCGAACTCGTCCGGCTCACGCACGTCGATGAGGACCCCACCGGCGTCGACCGCCGCTGCGGCCGTACGGACGTCCACCTCAGGAGCCGCTGCTTCCACGTCTGACCACCCATCGTCTGCCGCCGTCCGCCGGCAGCACGCTCGGAGCCTACCGACCGTCGGTCGGCAGCAGCTGATCCCCTCCGGGGAGCTGCCACGGCTCGTCCGCGTCGACGAGCCGCTCGGGGTCCAGACCCTCCACCGGGACCCACCTGGCGCCCTCGAAGCCCCGACGAACGGCACGTTCGCCCACCGTGAACGCCGATTCGAGGCGGGGAAGCACCCGTCGCCGGAACGCGGCGGTCAGCAGTTGCGGTCGGCCGTCGTCCGCAACGGGAGCTGCAGCCTCGGCGTCGGGCGCAGCGCCGAGCGCCCCAACGACGGCCCGGATCTCCACCGGCCCGATGTTCCACAGATCGCACGCCAATACGACCACGATCTCCACCTCGGCGTCGCCTCCCCGCAGGGCGGTCACGACCCCGCCGAGCGGTCCCTCGCCGGGATACCGGTCACGTTCCACGGCGAGCCCATGGGCCCCGAGGACGGCCTCGTCCCCACCGACCGCCCGCACCGAGACCGCACCCGCAGCGGTGAGCGCCCGGGCGACCCGGACCGCCAGGGGGACACCGTCGACCGGGACGCACGCCTTGTCCCTGCCCATCCGACGGCTCGAACCGCCGCACAGCACGACACCTTCGAACGGCGGCAGGGCCTCGCCGTGGTCCTCGGAGTCCTGCGCCACGTCGGCATCGTAGAGTCCGCCTGACCGGGCACAGGAGGCATGCGGTGGCGACACGGGGACAGGATCGGATCGAGGCCTACTTCGCCGCGTGCGGGAGCGGCGACGCCGAGCGCGTCGCTGCGCACTTCAGCGACGACGCGGTGATCTACGACACGAACCATTCGCCCGTCCGCGGCGCCGCGACGATCGGGGCGTTCTGGGCGTCGGTGGGAGCACGCTGGGGAGGGGCAAGCTGGCACGTCGACCGTTACCTCGGGGCCGGGGACGAGGCGGCGATCGAATGGACCATGGTCGCCTCGACACCCCGGCACTTCGTCGTCCGTGGCAGCGAGTGGTACCGCTTCGACGAGGAGGGACGGATCACCGAGATCCGCCAGTACTGGACCTTCGACCGCGACCGACTCGACACCGGCCTCGTCGGATTCCCCTACGAGCGCTGACGCATCACCCGAGGTCGGCGGGGGGCCAGGTCGGATCGCACTGGCGCAGGAACGTCTCGCACCGTTCCGCCTCGTCGTGCTCACCGATCCCCCGGGCCTCGACCGCCAACCGGAGGAGCGCTCGCAGGAAGCCACGGTTCGTCGGGTGCTCCCAGCGGACGTACCCGCTCCCCCGCCACCCGCTCTGGCGGAGGGTGTCGAGCCCCCGGTGGTAGCCGACTCGCGCTGCGGCGTACCGCTCCACCGGGTCCCGACCGAGCTCGGCGAGACGCGCCCATGCGTCGAGGTACCGCGGCCAGCGCGCGACGACCTCGGCAACTGCGGCCCGACTGGCACCCGCATCGGTGATCGACAGCGCCGCCTCGAGCGCCGCGGCTGCCTCGGGAGCGACCGCCGGAAGGACCGTCTCGGGGAGGCCGGTGCTCAGGCGGAGCGGGGTACCTGCATCGTCGGACATGCGCCGAGGCTAGGTCGGCGGCGACGGATCAGGACACGTGGACGACCCGCAGGACGTCCGTAGCACTCGCCCGGGCGTCGGTGCCCGCGATGACGGTGACGACGTCCCCAGGACGCAGGTGCCCGCGGGCCTTCGCTACCCCGATCGCCTCGTTCACCATGACCTCGTTCGGGGCGAACTCCGACAGCGGGAGCGGAATCGCGCCCCAGGAGAGGGTGAGCTGGTTGATCGTCCGCTCATCCGGACTGAACGCGAGGATCTTCGCCTCGGGACGGAACCTCGCCATCGCACGGGCGGTGAAACCGGAGCGGGTGATGCACATGATCGCCGCACACCCGAGATCGTTCGAGACCCGACCGGCGGCCATGGTCAGCGCGTCGGTCAACCGGCGGTCGAGGGCGCTCGGCTCGTCCATGCGGAGGTTGAGGAGATCCTCGCTCCAACCGGCGTAGTCGAAGTTGTGGTCCGCCCGGGACGCGATCCTCGCCATCGCGCCGACGACGTTCACCGGGTCCTCACCTATGGCCGTCTCGCCCGAGAGCATCACGGCGGACGAACCGTCGAAGACGGCGTTCGCGACGTCGGACGCCTCCGCCCGGGTGGGCGTGGCCGCGTACACCATCGACTCGAGCATCTGCGTCGCAGTGATCGCCGGCCGCCCGTGAGCGATGCATTGGCGGATGATGTGCTTCTGCAGGTGCGGGAGTTCCTCGATCGAGCACTCGTTGCCGAGATCGCCTCGGGCGATCATCACCGCTCCGGCCGCCTCGATGATGCCCTCGAGGTTCTCGACCGCCGCACGCGTCTCGATCTTCGCGATGACGAGGGGCCCACGCGGATGCGGCTCGGTCCCGACCCGGCGGACGTCGTGGGCCGACCGGACGAAGGAGACCGCGACCATGTCGACGCCGACCTCGACGAACGCATCGAGGATCCGGAGGTCCTCCCGCGTCGGGGTGCTGATCCGCAACCGATCCGAGGGGATGTGCACCCCGGGCTTGCCTGAGAGGCGGCCACCGTGGGTCACGGTCGCCCGGATCCCGTCGCCGTCGACACCCTCGATCTTGCAGTCGATCGCCCCGTCGCCGAAGCTCAGCCGGTCGCCCGCCTCGAGGTCACGCAACAGATCGTCGTAGTTCACATGGATGAGGGTGTCGCTCGACGGACCCTCCCCCGGGACGAGCCGGATCTGCCGTCCCTCCTCGAGGTGCACAGCGTGCGGCCCGAAACTCCCGGCGCGCACCTTCGGCCCGGGCAGGTCTACGAGCGTGCCGATCGGTCGGCCGACCTCGGCGGACAGCTTCCGGATGCGGTGGTAGAGCGTCAGCGCGTCCTCGATCGTCCCGTGCGACATGTTGATCCGCGCGCAGTCCATGCCGGCGAGCATCATCCGCCGCAGCGTCGCCTCGCTGTCCGACGCCGGGCCGATGGTCGCGATGATCTTGGTACGCCGCAGGGGCGGGTTGGACGTCTCCACGGCACAAAAGCGTACCGACCGAACGCACCGAAACCACCAACAGCCCCTAGCCTGCCTCACGTGACCCGCCCCGGCCCTTCGTGCTCCCGTCTTCGCCTCCTCCTGCCGACGCTCCTCGTCGGCCTAGCTGCGTGCGGTGCCGGCGAGGACCGCTCCGCCACTCCGACGGCGTCCACGCCGGCGTCCTCCACCACCTTCGTCCCCCCCTCGATCCCCGCTGCGGACCGCGCGGCGATCTGCGACGCGGATCGACGCATCCAGGACGCGGATGTCGAGATCAGCACCGTTCTCGGACCCGCCCTCGACGCCGAGGACAGCCCCGACGCCGATGCGCTGCTCCTCACCCAGTTGCCCAAGACCGAGGCGGTGGCGAACCGGGCCAGCGCGGCGTACGACGAGCTCGCGCGGCTCCTGCCGCCGCCCCTCGGCGACGATGCTCGCACCATCGGTGACCTGACCCGCACGATCTACGGCGAGGTGGCGAAGTCCCGGTCAATCGACGAGGTCGTCGTGGTGATCGACATCGCGCAGAAGGAATACGCGAAGACCCTCGACGCCGCGCAACGCATCTCCGACACACTTCGGGCGACCTGTGGTGCCTATACGCCGACGCCGACCACCGCAGGAGTGGCCGCGACCACGACGTTCCGCTGACGCCGGACCCGGCCGTCAGCTCTTCGGGATCGCGCTCCAGGCGAGGTCCTTGTCGACGCGAACGTCACCGGGCAGTCCGAGCGTGCGCTCCCCGAGGATGTTCCGCATGACCTCGGACGTGCCGCCCTCGATGGAGTTCGCCCGGGCACGGAGGAACTGCTTCTGGAAGCTCGCGTGGCCCATCGCGACCTCGGGGCGGATGAACTCGTAGGTGTCCCCGA
>VGBO01000029.1 GCA_016870475.1 Actinomycetota bacterium
ACGCACGCAGGCCGGCGACGATCGGCTCGGGGGTGGCCACCACCGCGGCGAGACGCACGAGCAGCGGGCCGAGGGCCGCAGCGACGGCCACGGCGATGCCGACGCCGACGGCCCGCACGATCATCGGAACCGGTCGGCGACCGCTGCTCGCATCGCGTCGATCGGCGCGGGGACGCCCGTCCAGATGGTGAAGGCCCGCGCCGCCTGGTGCAGCAGCATGCCGACGCCGTTCACGGCGACCGCCCCCTGGGACCGCGCTGCCTGCAAGAGCGGCGTGTCGAGTGGTTGGTACACGAGGTCGGCCACGACCTGGCCCGGACGAAGCGCCTCCACCGGACACGGAAGCGTCGGACCGCCGGTCCCGGACATCCCGATCGATGTCGCGTTCACGACGAGGTCCGCACCCGGAACGGCGTCGAGGCCCCCGGCGCGGCCGACCGAGCCGGCGAGACGGGCGGCCTCGACCGCACGGTCGACGGTCCGGTTCACCACGACCACCTCGGCGGCACCCGCCGCCGCGAGCGCGACGACGACGGCCCGGGCTGCGCCTCCGGCGCCGAGCACGACCGCCTGCTTGCCCGTCGGGTCGAACGCGGCCTCCTCCCGCAGCGAGTCGACGAACCCGTCGCCGTCGGTGTTGTGCCCGACGAGACGCCCGTCGACCGACTGCACGCAGTTGACCGCTCCGAGCGCCGCCGCCGCCGGCGTGCACACGTCGACGGTGTCGGCGACCTGCGCCTTGTGGGGCATGGTCACCGACAGGCCCTCGATGCCGAGCACCCGCATCGCCTGCAGCGCGTCCCCGGCGCGCCCCGGAGCGACCTCGAACGCGAGGTACACCCAGTCGAGGCCGGTCGCGGCGAACGCCGCGTTGTGGAGCGCCGGCGACAACGAGTGGCGCACGGGCGAGCCGATGACGGCGGCGACCCTCGTCGCGCCGGTCGGGACGGAGCGGATCGTCGAGGTCACTCGAGGAGCCCCAGAGCGTCGGACACCGCGACCTGCCGTTCGAACTCCTCCGCCGACTCGGTGAAGAAGTGCCGGCCGTCCGCGCTCGCGAGCACGTAGTACAGCCACCTCCCCGCCTCAGGCGACAGCGCCGCCTCGAGGGACGCCCGGCCGGGCGAGGCGATCGGACCGGGTGGGAGCCCGGTGAACTTGCGGGTGTTGTACGGCGAGTCCGAGTCGAGGTCCGACAGGGTGATCGGACCGGTCTCCTTGCCCACCGCGTAGAGCACCGCGGCGTCGATACCGAGGGACATCCCGAGCGCGATCCGGTTGTAGATCACCCGGGCCACCTTCGGGCGCTCGTCGTCGAGGCGCGTCTCCTCTTCGATCATCGACGCAATGACCAGGACCTCGAAGGGCGACAGACCGATCTCGGCGGCACGTCGAACGAGGTCGAGCTCGGCCGCCACCGCGTCGAACTGCTCGACGAACATCCGCACCACGTCAGCGGCGGTCAGCTCATCGTCGATGCGGTACGTGTCGGGGAAGAGGAAGCCCTCGAGGCCCACTCCGGGTGGTTGGAGCGTGGACCGGATCGTCCCGTCCCGCAAGGCTGCGGCCAACGCCGCCTGGTCGAGGCCGGGGACCTCCTCGAGGAGCCGCCGTTCGAACTGCGCGAGCCGGAAGCCCTCGGGGAACGTGACGTTGAGCCACTCGTCGGTCCGGAACGGCCCGGCTTCGAGCACGGCGAGTGCCTCCGCCATCGAGGAATTGCGCACGAACACATAGCTTCCCGCCCCGAAGCCCCCCGACCCCTTGAGTCGGATGTAGTAGCGGAAGAACCCGCCGTCGGCGACCACACCCTCCGCGTCGAGGAGCGCTGCGATGTCGGCGGTGGTCGCCCCGTTCGGGACGACGACCACGACCGCCTCGCCCGGTGGACCGGCCGGATCGATTCGCCGATCGACCCACAGCCAGCTCCCCACCATGGCGACGACGACGATGGCCGTCACGATGCCGGAGAGTCCGGCGAAGCGCCGGTTCCCCCGCACCGGACGACGGACCCGAACCCAGGTCGCCTCGTCCTCGCCCTCGAAGAACGTGTCGTCCTGCGTCATCGACCGGGCCCTGTGGCGGCGTCGAGCCATCCCTGCAGGATCACGGTCGCCGCGAGCTGATCGATCACCGTGCGACGTCGCCTGCCGCGCATCCCCCGCTCCTTCAGACCCCGCTCGGCGGTCACCGTCGTCAGGCGTTCATCGTAGGACTCGACCGGGACCCCGACCGTGGCAGCGAGCTCGTCGATCTCGGCGAGGACCGCCTCCGCCGCGGGCCCGACCGTGCCGTCGAGACGCAACGGGAGACCGACCACGAGGACCACCGCGCCCGCCTCCACCACCACCTCGGTGATCCGCCGGTGGTCGGTTGCTCGATCCCCGCTCCGCTCGATGGTCCCCCACTGGACGGCGAGCACCCCGGCCCCGTCGCCGACCGCGACGCCGATCCGACGGCTCCCGAGATCGACGCCGACGGCGCGGCGGTCCTGCGCCACCACCTCAGCCTGCGGCGAGCGCGCCGCGCACCACGTCGAGCGCCGCCTCGATGCCGCCGACGTCCTTGCCGCCCGCTACGGCGAGCTCGTCGCCGCGACCGCCGCCGCCCTTGACGAGTTTCGCGGCGTTCGCGAGGAGGGCCCCTGCGGTCAGTGCGCCGCCGGGGCGAACGGCCGCGACCATCGCCACTCCGCCCCCGTCGGCCTCACCGGCGAGCACCACGACCGCGACGCCGTCGAACGCCCGCACCGCGAGCGCCAGGTCGCGATAGTCGTCGCGCGGGAGGCCGTCGACCCGGGCCACCACGGCACCGTCGGTGACCGTCGCGGCGATCTCGGCCGCCCGGTCGAGCGTCGCGCGCCGCCGGAGTTGCCGGAGCTCCGACTCGAGCGAGCGCAACTGCGCGAGACGACGTTCGATCCCCTCGACGACCTCGTCGACGCCGACGTTGAGCAGGTCCGCCGCCTGACGGAGCCGGCCCTCCGTCTCGCGGAGCCGGACCACGGTGTCGAAGCCGGTGATCGCCTCGATGCGGCGGATGTTCGACCCGATCGAACCCTCGGCCACGACCCGCACCGACCCGATGTCCCCGGTCTGACGGACGTGCGTCCCGCCGCACAGCTCCACCGACGGCCCAGCCTCGACCACCCGCACCACGTCGCCGTACTTGTCGCCGAAGAACGCGAGCGCGCCCACCTCCTCGGCGTGGGACTTCGACGTCTCGTAGGTTCGCACCGGGTGGTTGGCGAGGACCTCGCCGGCGACGAGGTCCTCGATCTCGGCGAGTTGCTCGCCGGTGATCGAGTCGTAGTGGCTGAAGTCGAACCGCAACCGATCCGGCGCGACGAGGGAGCCCTGCTGCCGCACGTGATCGCCGAGCACCCGGCGCAGCGCCCAGTGCAACAGGTGCGTCCCCGTGTGGTTGCGCCGGAGCGCATCACGACGGCCGAGATCGACGACCGCCTCGGCGACCTGACCGGGGTAGATCCCACCCTCACGGGCGCCGACCACGTGCCGCACGAGGCCCGGCAGCGCGTACGTCGTCTCGGCGACCCGGACCGACCCGGTCTCCGTCACGATCGTGCCGTGGTCACCCTGCTGACCACCCGCCTCGGCATAGAACGGCGTGCGATCGAGGAACACAGCGTCGCCGATGACGGCGAGCACTCGGACGGAGGCCACCGTCTCGGGGCCACGGGCGAGATACTCGGTCGGCCCGAACTGCTCGACAAGGTCCTGGTGCTGCTCGAGGTGCTCGTCGACCTCGGCACCCTTGCGTGCGTCCTTCGCCCTACGGCGCTGCTCGGCCATCTCGGCCTCGAACCCGGCGACGTCCACCCCGACCCCGCGCTCGGCGGTGATCTCCTCCGTGACCTCGAGCGGGAAGCCGTAGGTGTCGTGCAGCTGGAACGCCGTCGCTCCGGTGAGCGATCCACCCGGCGGCAACGAAGCGAGGGCCTCGTCGAGGATCGTCGAACCGGTGGCGAGGGTGCGGCGGAAGTTGTCCTCCTCGCGCGTGATCACCCCACGCACGAAGTCGTGGCTCCGGACGAGTTCGGGGTAGTCGGCTCCCATGACCTCGACGACGGCATCGACCATGCGCGGCATCACCGGTTCGGCGAGTCCGAGCAGGTAGGCATGCCGCACCGCACGTCGGATGATCCGCCGCAGCACGTAACCGCGCCCCTCGTTGGAGGGGAAGACCCCGTCCGAGACGAGGAAGGTCATGGTTCTCGCGTGCTCGGCGAAGATCCGCAGCGACACGTCGGTCGCCGGATCGATCCCGTAGCGCACGCCCGAGACCTGTTGGGCGACGTCGAGCAGACGAGCGAACTCGTCGATGTCCCACACCGAGTCGACGCCCTGCAGCACCGTCAGCACCCGCTCGAGCCCGGCGCCGGTATCGATCGACGGCCGGGGCAGCGGCACGCGCGTGCCGTCGGGCTGCCCGTCGAACTGCATGAACACGAGGTTCCAGATCTCGATGTAGCGCTCGTCCGATCCGTGCGCCGGCCCGCCCTCCGCACCGAAGGCCGGGCCCTTGTCCCAGAAGATCTCGCTGCACGGCCCGCACGGCCCCGTGTCGCCGGCCTGCCAGAAGTTGTCCTTGTCGAGACGCTGGATCCTCGCCGCCGGCACGCCGACCTCGTCGATCCAGATGCGTTCCGCCTCGTCATCGGAGACGTGCACGGTCACCCACAACCGCTCCGGATCGAGCCCGAGCCGACCGGTGACGAACTCCCAGGCCCAGCTGATCGCCTCGCGCTTGAAGTAGTCGCCGAAGCTGAAGTTCCCGAGCATCTCGAAGAACGTGAGGTGCCGACTCGTGCGGCCGACCTCCTCGAGGTCGTTGTGCTTCCCGCCGGCTCGCACGCACTTCTGCACCGACACCGCACGGCGGAACGCCGGCGTCTCCTCGCCGAGGAAGAACGGCTTGAACGGCACCATCCCGGCAACCGTGAACAGCAGCGTCGGGTCGTTCGGGATCAGCCCGGCGGATGGCACCGCCGTGTGCCCGCGCTCGGCGAAGAACTCGGTGAACGCTCGGCGGAGCTCGTTGGCCTGCATACCGTCCCACAGCGTAGACGACCCGCCCCCACCGCCCCTCAGGCGGGGGGTGCCGGGCGGTCGTGCTCGTCGCGCAGTCGCCGCTCGGTCTCCGCGGCCGCCCGACGGCCCTCCCCGATGGCGTCCTGCACCCGCCCACGGACCGCCCCACCGGCACGACGCGCCCCCTCGAGGGGACCGCCGCGCCGGATCAGTCGGGTGGCACGCCGACGCGCCCAGCGCGAGCCGACCCCGCCGAGCACCGCACCGACCGTCATCCACGTGAGTCGTCGCACCTCAGCGCCGTCCCTTCCTGCGGCGCCGCCGTCGCGGGGCCTCCTCGCGCACACCTCGCAGGCGACGGAACCCCCGCCGCACACCGGCGGCCGTGGCCGCCACCTTGATCATCGGAGCGGTCACGACGTCGTAGGTGACCCGGGATGCGTCCTCCAGCGTGGCGGCGATGCCCGCACTCCGCTCGACGAGCGCACCGGCGCGTTCGACGTCGTCGCGCACCGTCGTCGCGAGGGCGTCGACCTCCTCGGCCATGCGCCGCGCCTGCTGCTCGAGGCGCGCCGCGCTGCGCCGCAGTGCGGCCGCTGCCCGGACCACGAGCACCGTCGCCACGCCGAGTCCGGTCGCCGAGCCGACGGCGACGATCGTCACGACGACGGCGACGAGGTCCGCCGCGCTCACGACGACGCCCCCCCGGGGTTCGGCCCACCGGCGCCGGCCCGCCGCCAGCGGTCGGCGAGCTCCGCCTCACGTCCCGCGTCGGAGGGTCGGTAGTAGACCGCGTCGGCGACCTCCGCCGGGCGGTAGGCCTGGGGCACCCAGCCGGTCGGGTCGTCGTGGGGGTAGCGGTACCCGGTGCCGTGCCCGAGCGCGGCGGCACCCGGGTAGCCGGTGCCGCGCAGGTGGGCGGGCACCCCGGAGACGGCCACGTCACGGACGTGTGCGGTCGCCGCGTCGAGTGCGAGGAGCACCCGGTTCGACTTCGGGGCGGTGGCGAGGTGGACCGTCGCCTGGGCGAGGTTGAGGCGCGCCTCGGGGAGGCCGACGAACTCCACGGCGCGCGCGGCCGCCTCGGCGACGAGCAGCGACATGGGGTCGGCCATCCCGATGTCCTCCGACGCAGCGATCACCAGCCGCCGGGCGATGAATCGGGGGTCCTCCCCGGCCGCAAGCAGATGGGCGAGCCAGTACAGGGCGGCGTCCACGTCGGAGCCCCGGACGCTCTTGATGAACGCGCTGGCCACGTCGTAGTGGTCGTCGACGCCGTACCGGAGGGTTCTCGTCCCGAGAGCGTCGCGGGCGTCATCGACGCCGATCGGCAGGTCGACACCGCGTGACGCGGCGAGCGCCGCGGCGACCTCGAGCGCACCGAGTGCATGGCGTACGTCGCCACCCGAGGACACAGCGAGCGCCTCGAGCGCTGCGTCGTCGGCGACAGCACCGACGGTGGCGAGGCCCCGCCGCAGCACCGTCACCACCTCCGGCGGCGTGAGTGGTTCGAGCCGGAAGAGCGTGGAACGCGACAGCAGGGCGGCGTTCACCGAGAAGTACGGGTTCTCCGTGGTCGCGCCGATCAGCACCAACACACCCGACTCGACCGCGGGGAGCAGCGCGTCCTGTTGGGAGCGGTTGAACCGGTGCACCTCGTCGAGGAACAGGATCGTCGGTCGACCGTAGGCGCCGAGCCGGTCCTCCGACGCTGCGATCACCTCGCGGACGTCCTTCACCGACGCGCTCACCGCGGAGAGCTGCACGAGATCGGCCTCGGTCGCCCCGGCGACGAGTCGGGCGATCGTGGTCTTGCCGGTCCCCGGGGGTCCCCACAGCACGAGCGAGGACAGCCGTCCCGCCTCGACGAGCGCCCGCAACGGTCGACCGGGACCGAGGAGGTGCGCCTGGCCGACGACCTCGTCGAGGGAGCGCGGTCGTAGCCGGTCGGCGAGCGGCGCCCGCCTGGCGAGCCGCCGGTCGGCGGCGGCAGCGAAGAGATCGGCGCCCACAGGCCGATCCTAGGACTGCCCGCTCGCCGGGCACACCGGGGGCATGGGAGCATGCGCGGGTGCACGTGCTCTTCGCAGCCGCCGAACTCGCCCCGCTCGCGAGCGTGGGCGGGTTGTCGCAGGCGGCGGCGGGTCTCGTGGACGAGCTTCGCCGCCAGGGGGTCCGGGTGACCGTCGTCGTCCCCGACTACGACCCGAGCATCGGCCTCGGAGACGAAGAAGGCAGCGCCGTCGCGGTTCCCGACTGGGTCGGACCGACGAGGAGACGGAGGGGCGTCCACCCGGTGTGCGGACCGGTCGACCTGCTCACCGTGCCCGGGATCGACCGCCCGCACCCCTACCTCCGCGCGGACGGCACCGGTTGGGAGGACAACGACGCCCGGTTCCTCCGGTTCGGACGAGCGGTGGCCGCGCTCGCCGAGACCGTTCGACCCGACGTCGTCCACCTGAACGACTGGCACACCGCCACGGCACTCGCCGCGCTCGACCCGGCGCAGGCGACCGTGCTCACCGTCCACAACCTCGCCTACCAGGGCACGACGGACGTTGCGTGGGCGGCGAAGATCGGCCCCCGCGGCGACGCGTTCGTCCGTGACGGGACCATGAACCCGCTCGCCGGGGGGATCCGCCTCGCCGACGCGGTGGTCGCCGTCAGCCCGAGCTACGCCGGCGAGATCCTGCACCCCGCCCACGGCGCGGGTCTCGACGACCTGTTGCGCGCCCGTGGCGACACGCTCGTCGGGATCCTCAACGGCATCGACACCCGACGGTGGGACCCTGCGACCGACACGAACCTCGCCCGCCGCTTCGATGCCGGGGACCCGACCGGCCGCGCCGCCGACCGCACGGACCTCCTCGACCAACTCGGCTGGGACGACGCCGAGGACCCGGTCGTGGTGATGGTGACGCGCCTCGTCGAGCAGAAGGGGGTCGACCTCGCGCTCGCGTGCGTCCCCTTCCTCGCCGGCATGCGGATGCGACTCGCCGTCCTCGGTGCCGGCGAGCGCCACCTCGCCGGTGCCCTGCGCGACGCTGCGGCCGAGCGGCCCGACCGTGTGGCGTTCGTCGAGGGCTACGACGACGGTCTCGCCCGCCGCTTCCTCGCCGGAGCCGATCTGCTGCTCATGCCGAGCAGGTTCGAGCCGTGCGGCCTGACGCAGCTCCAGGCGATGCGGTACGGGGCGTTCCCGGTCGTCACGGCCGTCGGCGGCCTGCGGGACACCGTCGTCGACCTCGACGCCGACCCGCGCCACGGCAACGGCTGGGTCGCCGCCGACGCCGACGTCCCACACCTGCTCGACGCCCTGTGGCGGGCGCGGCGCGGCCTCACGGACCGACGCCGCACGACGGCGCTCCGCCGGCGGATCCTCCGGCTCGACGCGTCGTGGGCTCGACCGGCCCGCGCCCACATCGAGCTGTACCGGCAGGCCCTTCGCCGCCGCAGCGCCTGAGGGCGCTACGGTCCGGACATGGCCGCCGATCCGAAGGTGCTCGTGATCGTCCTCGCCGGCGGGGAGGGCAAGCGCCTCCTCCCGCTCACCGACGACCGGGCGAAGCCGGCGGTCCCCTTCGGCGGCGCGTACCGGCTGATCGACTTCGCCCTCTCGAACTTCGCGAACGCCCGCTACCTGAAGATCGTCGTGCTCACCCAGTACAAGAGCCACAGCCTCGACCGGCACATCAGCCAGACGTGGCGGGTCTCCACCCTCCTCGGCAACTACGTGACCCCGGTCCCCGCGCAGATGCGCCGGGGGCCGCACTGGTTCGCCGGTTCCGCCGACGCCATCTACCAGAACCTCAACCTCATCGCGGATGAACAACCGGACCTCGTGTGCGTCTTCGGCGCCGACCACATCTACCGGATGGATCCCCGCCAGATGGTCGAGGAGCACCTCGCCACCGGCGCCGGGGTGACGGTGGCGGCGATTCCCGTGCCGCGACGCGACGCCACGGCGTTCGGGGTGATCGAGGCCGACGCCGAGGGTCGGATCTCCGCCTTCCACGAGAAGTCGGCCGAGCCGCCGACCATGCCCGGCGATCCGACACGCTGCCTCGCCTCGATGGGCAACTACGTCTTCGACACCGACACGCTCTGCGAGATCGTCACCCCGCGTCCGGACCGACCGTCGATGGCCGACCTCGGTTCCCATGTCGTCCCCGCCCTCACTGAACGAGGGGTCGCCCGGGTCTACGACTTCTCCCACAACCTCGTGCCCGGTCAGGAACCCCGCGAGCGCGGCTACTGGCGCGACGTCGGGACGATCGACGCCTACTTCGACGCCAACATGGACCTCATCGCCCCGGTGCCGGTCTTCAACCTCTACAACGACGCCTGGCCCGTGTTCACCGACCACCGACCGCTCCCGCCGGCGAAGATCTCCCGCGGTGCCGCCGGCGAGGCGGCGAACATCGAGGACAGCCTGCTCGGCCAGGGATGCATCGTCTCCGGTGCGGAGGTGCTCCGGTCGATCGTCTCACCGACGGCGTACGTCGACCACGGCGCGAAACTCGCCGAGGCGATCGTCTTCCCGGGGGTGCACGTGGGCGCGGGCGCGGTGCTGCGACGCTGCATCGTCGACAAGAACGTGAAGATCCCGCCCGGTGTCCGGATCGGCGTGGAACCGGAGGAAGATCTCGCCCGGTTCCCCGTCAGCGCGTCCGGGGTGGTCGTCGTGCCGAAGGGGTACGACTTCTCCACGCTCGACGGGCCGACCGTCGCCGCCCACTGATCGACCGGTCAGCCACTGTCGGGCACCCGTACCGTGCGGGCCCAGTCGGGCGGTGACGGGGCGGCGTCGCCGAGCAGTGCGACGACGACCCGCACCCCGGCCGGCGGTGCGGCGGGCCACGGCGTCTCGCCGTCGGTGAGCACGATCACCACCGACGGCCGCGGACGGAGCGCCGCAGCGGCCGCCACCCCGACCCCCATGTCGGTGCCTCCCCCGCCCTGCAACCGCAGGGAGCCCACGCCGCGCACGCGACGGACGTCGTGCACCGCGGCGTCCACCGACAGGACCCGCACGCCGTCGACCCCGACCGCCCGCACCACCCCGTCGACCTCGGCGACCACCCGGTCGAGTGCCGCTCCGGAGATGGATCCCGACGTGTCGCAGACGAGGGCCACCTCGGGCACCGGGCGACGCAACGACGGCAGGACAACCCCCGGCACCGCACCCGAGCGGCGGGAGGGACGCCGATAGGAGTAGTCGACCAGCCCGGCCGCCTCCCGGATACCCCGGCGGACCTCGGACCGCAGCGCCCGACGCCAGTCGACCCGTGGGCGGAGCAGCGCGTCGGCCCAGCGCAGCAACCCGGCCGGCACGTCGCCGGCCCGGCGTCCGTGCGCCACGACGTCGACCGCGACCTGGCGCCGAAGGAGATCGGCGGTCGGGCCGTCGATCGCGGGTCCGTCGCCGGCGCCGCCCTCGGCGTCGCGCCCACCGCCACGCTCCCAGGGTCGGTCGCGCCCATGGGCCGCGCTCCCGCAGTCGTGGCACGGCTCGAGCGGAGGGGTGGGCGGCGCGACGCGGAGCGCCGAGGCGTACTCCTCGGCGAGGCGATCGTCGTCGAGGCCGAGGTCGGACGGCCGAACCTGCCCGGCGGGCAGCGCACACCCGGCGAGGAGGTCGTCGTTGATCTCCGCGTCGGCGGCCCGCAACCAGACGTCGACGTCCTCGCCGACGTCGAACGCGTCCGCCCGGTCCGCATGCTCACGCAGCAGGTGCCCGATCTGGTGGACGAGCATCGCCCCCGTCACCTCCACCGGCCAGCTCCGCACGACCTCCGGGTCGACGGAGATCCGCCACCACCGGTCGGCGGAGACCCCGCCGATTCCCTCCCCGAGCTGCACCGGTGCAGCGAACAGCGCCGAGGCGAGGTACGGGAAACGGTGCGCCGCCCACAGGCGGGCCGCGGCGACCCGGTGCAGGGCTTCGGCGACGCCCTCGTCGGTCACGACAGGAGACCGGCGTCCCGGAGCAGGGGGAGGAACCGCGCCACCTCGGGCGGCGCCGCGACCCCGTCCGGTCGACACCGCGCGAGCACCCGGGCGGCGGTCGCCGCGACATCGGGAACCGTCCTGCCGGCGATGTCGAGGACCACCCACCCGGCCGCCCAGCGCTCCGGCGTCGGGGCGGCGGCGACCGCTCCGACCACCGACGACAGGGCGGCGAACGCCCGGTCACCGCGCTCGGGCACGACGAACGACGTCGGGTCGGCGAGCACCGCCTCGGGGTCCGGAAGGTCGAGCTCGGCCGCCCAGGCGAGGAACTCCACACCGGCTCCGTCGCCGACGGCTCCCCGCACGAGCAGCGACTGCACGCCCGGGCCGACCCCCGCGGCGACTGCGGCGGCCCACAGGCGGGCGGCGATCTCCCAGGAGCGCGGGCTCGGCCAGGCCCGACCCGCCGCGTCGGGGTCGGCGGGCGGCAGGGAGAGCAATGCCGGCCGCAACGTCGCGAAGGTGCCGACGAGCGCGTTGGCGCGCACCACCTCGCGCTCCCAGCCCGACGGCAGCACGACCGGCGCCGGGGCCGGGAACCCGCCGACCATCCCGTGCGCGAACATCGACGCGTCGAGCCGCCAGTCGAGGTGGCAGAAACGGTTCGCGAGCGGCGCAGCGAGATCCCACCCGTCCGCCGCCTGCTCCGGCGGGTTCGCCGCGGCGACGACCACCACCTCGTCGGGGAGCACGAGATCGCCGACGACCCGTTCGAGCACCACACGGAGCAGTGCCGCCTGGACCGCCGGTGGCGCGGTGGAGAGCTCGTCGAGGAACAGCACCCCTCGACCGGCCGCGACGAGGCGCCGTGCCCACGACGGCGGCGCGAACGACACACCGTCGCCGGCGACGACGGGCAGTCCGGCGAAGTCCGACGGCTCACGGATCGCGGCGATGACCACCTCGCACGGCAGGCCCGCCGCGTGGGCGAGGGCCTGCACGGCCGACGTCTTGCCCGAGCCGGGTGGCCCCCACAGCACGACGGGCACCCGGGCGGCGACGGCGACGGCGAGCGCACGAATCGTCTCGGCCCCATGGTCCACGGGGCGACGGTACCGCCCTCGGCCTCCTCAGGTCCCGCCGGAGCTCGACATCGGCGGTGCCCACTCGACAGGAGCGCGACCGGCAGCGACGAGCGCCTCGTTCACCCGGGAGAACGGTCTGCTCCCGAGGAACCCGTTGTGCGCCGACAGGGGTGAAGGGTGGGCGGACTCGATCACCACGTGCGCGGCACCGGTGACGAGCGACCGCTTCCGGCGCGCCGCCGCGCCCCACAGCACGAAGACCACACGTTCGGACGAGCGGTCCACCGCGCCGAGGACTGCGTCGGTGAACCGCTCCCACCCCCGGCCGACGTGCGACCCGGCCGCGCCGGCGCGCACGGTCAACGTGCTGTTGAGCAGGAGCACCCCCTGGTCCGCCCAGTGGTGCAGCGACCCGCTCCGCGCGGGCGGGACCCCGAGGTCGTCACGGAGTTCGGCGAGGATGTTGCGCAGCGACGGCGGGATCGCGACGCCGTCCGGAACCGAGAAGCACAGCCCCTCCGCCTGACCGGGCCCGTGGTAGGGGTCCTGCCCGACGATGACGACCTTCACCGCCTTGTACGGCGTGCGATGCAGGGCGGCGAACTCGAGCGCTGGCGGCGGGTACACCGTGGACGCCGCCCGCTCGGCGGCGACGAAGGCACGCAGGTCGGCGAAGTACGGCGCGTCGAGCTCCGCTCGGAGCACCGGGTTCCAGTCGGTACGGGTCACGGGGACGCTCAGACCCCCTCCGCCTCCTCGACCGAGGAGACCGCGTCCGGCCCTCCCCCGGCCGCCCGCAGCCGGTCGAAGATCGCCGGGGGCTCACGCCACGGGTTCACCGGAGCGCCGGACTCGGCGGCCCGGACCGCCCGCCAGACCGTCTCCGCCGTGAGGGGCATGTCGACGTGCCGCACCCCGAGGTGGGCGAGCGCGTCGACGACGGCGTTCTGCACCGCCGGGGTCGCACCGATCGTCCCGGCCTCCCCGATGCCCTTCGCTCCGAGCGGGTTGTAAGGCGTCGGCGTCTGCGTGGACGCCACCTCGAAGGAGGGGAACTCCGCGGCCGACGGCAGGGCGTAGTCGGCGAGCGTCGCGGTGAGCGGGTTGCCGTCGGCGTCGTAGCGGAACTCCTCGTAGAGCGCCTGGCCGATCCCGGACGCGACCCCGCCGTGCTGCTGGCCGGCGACGAGCACCGGGTTGAGCACCGTGCCGCAGTCGTCCACGGCGATGTGGCGCAGCGGCACGACCCGCCCGGTCTCGCGGTCGACCTCGACGACGGCGACGTGGGCGCCGAAGGGGAACGTCGGCCCGGTCGAGACGAAGTCGAGCTGTGCGGCGAGCCCGGTCGTGCCGTCGCTCCGGTCGACGACCCCGGCGGGGAGCGCCGGGTCGGCAGCCGCACGGGCGAGCTCCGCCCAGCCGAGCGCCCGGGCGGGCACGCCGGCGACGCCGAGCCGACCGTCGTCGTGGAGCACCACGTCGTCGGCGTCGCACTCGAGGAGGTGCGCGGCGAGCCCACGCGCCTTGTCGAGCAACGCCTCGGAGGCCCGGTAGATCGCCGAGCCGCCGAGCTGCAGCGACTTCGAGCCCCCGGTCCCGCCGCCGCTTCGCACTTCGTCGGTGTCGGACTGCACGAGCCGCACGCGATCCATCGCGATGCCGAGCCGGTCGGCGACGATCATCGCGAAGCTCGTCGGGTGCCCCTGACCGTGGCCGGAGGTGCCGACCCGCACGGTCGCCGCCCCGTCCTCGTCGACGGTGACCGACGCGAACTCCCCCGGGGCGCCGCCCGCGGTGATCTCCACGTAGCAGGAGACGCCGATCCCGAGGAGCCTCGGGTTACCCGCCGCTCGCCGGGCGGCCTGTTCTGCCCGGAGCTCGTCGTAGCCGGCGAGACGAAGCGCCTCCTCGAGCGGGCGCCCGTAGGCGCCGGAGTCGTAGACCACCCCGGTGTGGGTCGTGTAGGGGAACACGTCGTCGGGCAGGAGGTTCCGTCGGCGGATCTCCGCCGGGTCGATCCCGAGCTCGAGCGCCGCCTGATCGACGATCCGCTCGACCATCGACGCGGCCTCGGGACGGCCCGCACCCCGGTACGCACCGGTCGGCGTCGTGGACGTGACGGCGACGGCGAGGTCGACGGACAGCTTCGGCAGGGCGTACACGGCCTGAGACATCCGACGGGTGGCGCCGGGGAGCATCGCCCCGATCCCGGGGTAGGCGCCGGCGTCACCGACGATGCGGGCCCGCAGCCCGGTGAAGGTCCCGTCCGTCCGGCACCCGAGCTCGACGTACTGCACCTGCGCCCGGCCGTGGGCGAGGCCGACCATGTTGTCGCTGCGTGACTCCGTCCAGGTCACCGGCCGCCCGAGGAGTTGCGCCGCCCGGGCGACCACGGAGTACTCCGGGTAGAGGCCGGCCTTGCCGCCGAACCCGCCGCCGACGTCGGGGGCGATGATCCGGATCCGGTCCTTCGGCACACCGAGCACCCCGGCGAGGATGCCGTGAGCGAGGTGGGGCATCTGCGTCGACAGGTACACGGTGAGCCGGCCGTCGTCGCCGGGAACAGCGGCGCAGGCGTTGGGTTCCATCGGGACGACCGCGACCCGCTGGTTCAGGTACCTGCCCCGCACCACCACGTCGGCATCCGCGAAGAAGCCGTCGTCGTAGGGGTCGAGCTGGCTGAAGCAGACGTTGTCGGCATGCCCGGCGTGCAGCACCGGTGCACCGGGCTCGAAGGCCGCCTCGGGGTCGACGACGGCGTCGAGAGGCTCGTAGTCGACGACGACCGCCGCCACGGCATCGGCGGCGGCCCGACGATCGACAGCGAGCACGGCGACCACCGGCTCGCCGACGAAGCGCACCGCGTCGACGGCGAGCGGTCGCCGGGCGAAGTCGTCGTGCACGGTGACGAAGACCTGGTGGGGGGCGAGACCGAGCGAGTCCGCGGTGAAGGTCGCTACCACGCCGTCGAGCGCATCCGCCTCGGAGGTGTCGATCGAACGGATCTTGGCGTGGGCGAAGGGCGACCGCACGAAGTCGAGCCGGAGCACCCCCTCGGGTCCGAGGTTGTCGATGTAGGTCGCCGCGCCACGGAGGAACCTCGGGTCCTCGAGTCGGAGCACCGCGTTGCCGAGGATCGATCCAGCCATGTCGGCACGGTAACGCCGTGCACCCCCCTCGTGCCGTGACCCGCGACACTGGGGCGGTGCAGGACGGTCTGACGGTGCACGTGGGGTGTGCGATGTGGACCCACCGCGCGTGGGCGGACCAGCTCCCCCGCCCGCGCGGCCGCCACGCCCTCGACGCCTACGCCCGCCGCCTCACCGCCGTGGAGGGGAACACGACCTTCTACGCACTCCCCGACCCGGCCACGGTCACGACGTGGGCGTCGCTGCTCCCGCCGAGCTTCCGGATCACACCGAAGCTCCCACGAACGATCACCCACGACCGGCGGCTGCGGAACGCCGGCACCGACCTCCGCGTCTTCCTCGACCGGATCGAACCGCTGCATGCCAACCTCGGTCCGATCTGTGTGCAACTGCCGGCGAGCTTCGGGCCGGACGACCTCGGCGTCCTCGACCGGTTCCTCGCCACCGTGCCCGACGCGCACCCGTGGGCGGTCGAGGTCCGCCACCCCGCCTTCGCCGCAGGCGGGTCAGCGGAAGGGGCGCTGCACCGGGTCCTCGGCCGGCACGGCGTCGACCGGGTGCTACTCGACAGCACCGTCCTCTTCGACGGTCCGGCGACCGGGCCCACGGGCACCGCGGCACGGGCCCACAAGCCCGCCGTCCCCGTCGAACCGGTGGCCCTCGGTACCCGTCCGGTACTGCGGCTAATCGGGGCGCTCGACCTCGGTGCCTGCCTGGCGGGCTGGGGGCACTGGATCTGGGCGGTGAGACGCTGGATCGACGAGGGGCGTGCCCCGCTCGTGTTCGTGCACACGGCCGACAACGCCGAGGCTCCGACCCTCGCCCGAGCCGTCCACGCTGCGATCATCGAGGGAAACGCCGCGCTCGCGCCGCTGCCGGAACCGGACGACGGTCCGGCCACGCTGTTCTGATCGGGGTCGAGCCGCTCAGGTTCCGGAGACGTCGCGTGGTGCGACCGGGTCCGCCCGCCGCTCGCGCACGAGGGCCTCCTGCACGATCGTCGCCACGTGTGTCCCGTCCGGTGCGAACGCGTGACCGATCGACAGGCCGCGTGCCCCGCCGACGAAGTGGCAGTGCATGTCGATCAGCAGCCAGTCGTCCATCGGGGCCTCCGCGTGGAACCACACCGCGTGGTCGAGGCTCGCCGCCATGAACACCTCGTTGCTGCGCTCCTGGGGCACGTCACCGGCGGGATGCGCCGCACGGACGGCCATGACGGTCGAGGTGTCCGACGCGAACGCCAGCGCACACGCCCGACTCCGAGCGTCCGAACCGACGCTCCGATCGACCCGGACCCAGGTGAGCGCCCGTCCGGTGCCGTGCGGTTGGGGGACCTGGCGACGCTCGATGATCCAGCCCCACCCGACCTCGGGAAGCGTGTCCGGCCCGGGCACCCCGTCGGGCATGCGGACGGTCTGCACCGCGGGCGCCGGCTCATCGGCCTGGAAGCTCGCCTCGAGGGTGAGGATCGCCCCCGTCGACTGGCGCGCGACGACCCGCCGCGTGACGAACGACGTGCCCGTCCGGACCCGGTCGACCTCGTACCGGACGGGTTCGTCGAGCCGCCCGCCGAGGATGAAGTAGGCGTGCAACGAGTGCACCCGCCGCGACGCCTCCACCGTGTGCATCGCCGCGCGCAGCGCCTGTGCGATCACCTGACCGCCGTAGATCCGACCCCACGCGTAGGGCGGGCTCGCACCCACCCAGGCGTCGATGCCGTGCGGTTCGACCGCCTCGAGGTCGGCGAACGTGCGGGGTTCGGGGAGCGCCACCTCGCCATGTTGCCCGGCGGAGCGGCACCGGCCCCACCCGGACCGGACGACGGCTACCGTTCCGGCCCATGACCACCACCCGGGGACCCCTCGACGGCGTGCGCGTGGTCGAGGTGGCGAACATGATCGCCGGCCCGTCCGCAGCCGCGCTGATGGCCGACCTCGGGGCGACCGTCGTGAAGGTCGAGCCGCCCACCGGCGACATCCTGCGTGGCGGCCACCGCCCGCTCGACCCGACGATCACCGCGCCGTACCCGGACCCCTGGTGGCAGCTCGACAACCGGGGCAAGCAGGGGATCGTCGTGGACCTCACCACCGACGCGGGGGTCGAGGTCGTGCACCGCCTCGCCGCCGACGCCGACGTCTTCCTCACGAACCTGACCGACGACCGGCGGGCCCGCTACCGGCTCACCCCCGACGACATCCGTGCCGTCGCGCCGACCGTCGTGTACGCCCACGTCGGCGGCTACGGATCGGCGGGGCCCGTCGCCGGCGCCCCCGCCTACGACATGACGGCGTTCTTCGCCCGGGGCGGGGTCCAGGGCGTCATCGGTCAGCCCGACGACCCGCCCCATGCGTTCCGCCCCGGCCAGGGCGACCACACCACCGCGTTGGCGTTGCTCTCCGCGATCCTCGCCGCGCTCCGCCAACGGGACCGCGACGGCACCTTCCAGTCCGTCCAGGTCGCGCTCTACCAGGTCGCCACGTGGACACTGTCATCCGACCTCACGGTCACCCTGCTCGACGGCGCGCCGCTGGAACGCACCGCCCGGGCGGACTGGCCGACGCCCCTCACCTGCCGGTTCCGCTGCGCGGACGACCGCTGGATCGCGCTGTGCATGCCCGGGCCGAAGGACTACTGGGACAACTTCTGCGTCGCGGTCGACCGGCTCGACTGGACCGCCGACCCACGCTTCGCCGACGGCACCGAACGGTTCCGGCACGGGCCCGAGCTCGTCGCCGCCTGCGACGAGATCTTCGCGACCCGTCCCCGGACCGCGTGGGCGGACCGCCTCGACGCGGCCGGGGTGATCTGGGCGCCCGTGCAGTCCCTCACGGAGATCACCGAGGACCCCCAGGCCGAGGCGCTCGGGATCTTCACCACCCTCGAGGACCCTGCGACCGCGACGACGTTCCGGACCGTCGCCGCCCCCTTCCGGATCGACGGGTCGCACGTCGCCGTGCGAGGTCCCGCACCCGGCCTCGGGGAGCACACGGTCAGCGTGCTCCGTGACGCCGGCTACGACGAGGCGACCATCGCCGAGCTCCTCGCGAACGGGGTGGTGCGCACCACCTGACCGCTGGACGTCGTCGTGCCCGACGGGACGCGGCTTGGCTACCGTGCCATCCATGACCGACGTCGACGCCGTCTACTCCGAGGCCCGTTCCTGGTTCGAGGCGAACTGGGATCCGAACCGTCCCCTCGGGGAGTGGTGGGAACTGCTCGCGCGCTCCGGCTGGGGGTTCCCGTCGTGGCCGACCCGCTGGTTCGGCAAGGGCCTCGACGGCGCAGCGGCGAAGGCGGCGCACCGTGCCCGGGCCGACGTCGGCGCGTTCTCGGCGCCGGCGGGGATCGCCACGATGATGGTCGCGCCGACGCTCATGGAGCTCGGCACGCCTGCGCAGCAGGACGCGTACCTCGAGGGCATCGCCACCGGGCGGGACGTCTGGTGTCAGCTGTTCTCCGAGCCGGGCGCAGGCAGCGACCTCGCCGGGGTGCAGACCAAGGCCGTGCGCGACGGCGACGAGTGGGTCGTGAACGGGCAGAAGGTGTGGACCTCCGGCGGGCACTACGCCCGCTACGCGATCCTCGTCGCCCGGACCGACGTCGACGTCCCGAAGCACCGTGGCCTGTCGTTCTTCCTCCTCGACATGCGTCAGCCGGGGATCGATCCCCGCCCGCTCCGGCAGATGACCGGCGACGCCGAGTTCAACGAGGTGTTCCTCACCGACGTCCGGGTACCGGCGGACCACCTCGTCGGTGAGATCGGCAGCGGCTGGAACGTGGCGCTGCAGATCCTGCTGCACGAGCGTTCGAGTCTCGACGCCGACAGCGACACCGGCGGCGGGATCATGGGCGACCTCGACCTCGCGGCCCCGGCCGGGAGCTTCGTCGGCGCCGCCAAGCAGGACGACGGCATGGACGCCATCGCGGCGGCGAGCGGTGACCGGGCGAAGCAACTCCTCCTCGAGTGCCTCGACCGGGCCGGTCGACGCGACGACCCCGTCGCCCGTCAGCGCGTCGTGGAGGTGTTCAGCCTCATCGATATCGCCCGCTACTCCGGCGGCCGACTCGCACCGTCGCTCGGCAAGCTCGCCTCCACCCAGCTCATGCGCCGGGTGCGTGACACCGCCCTGTGGCTCCTCGGCCCGGGCGGCACCCTCTCGGGGGCCGATGCCCCCTTCGACGGCCTCGTCACGGACATGGCGTTGATGGTGCCGGGTCTCTCGATCGCCGGCGGCACCGACGAGATCCAGCGGAACATCGTCGGCGAACGCGAGCTCGGCCTTCCCGGCGAGCCCCGCGTCGACAAGGACATCGCCTTCAAGGACGTGCTGCAGGGCACCATCCGCTGAGCGCGGCCGGGCGGCCGGCGGGGATGCGCGGTAGGTTCCCTCGATGGCCCGCATGACCCCCGAACAACTCGTCGAACGACTCCGCTCCTTCCCCAAGGCCGGACCCGAGGTCACCTGGGAACAGCGGCGCGCCGGGATGGACCGCGCCTCGGCCAAGGCCCCGCTGCCCGAGGGCACGACCGTCACCGCGGTCGACGCCGACGGGGTCCCCGGTGAGTGGATCACCTCCTCGGCCGGCTCGGACGGTCCGGCGACGCTCTACCTGCACGGTGGCGGGTACACGATGGGCTCCTTCGTTACCCACCGCGCCCTCGCCGCGAACCTCGCGGCGGCGACCCGCGGCCCGGTCCTGCTCATCGAGTACCGGCTCGCCCCCGAGCACCCCTGCCCCGCGGCGATCGACGACACCCGCACCGCCTGGCGCTACCTCCTCGCCCAGCCGGGGGTCGATGTCGCCCGCACGGCGATCGGCGGGGACTCCGCCGGTGGCGGTCTCACCGCGGCCACCCTCCTCGCGCTCCGTGCGCACGGCGACCCGCTGCCGGGATGCGCCGTGCTGCTCTCGCCGTGGGTCGACATGACCCTCGAGGCGGCGAGCCTGCAGACCCTCGCCGACGCCGATCCAATGGTCGACCAGCTCACCCTGTCGATGTCGGCCGACGCGTACGCCGGAAGCCTCGACCGCCGGGACCCTGCGGTCTCGCCACTCTTCGGTGACTGGGCCGCGATGCCACCGATGCTCGTCCAGGTCGGCGAGCTCGAGGTCCTCCTCGACGACGCCCGCGCCCTCGCCGAGCGGGTCACCGCCGCCGGCGGCTCCGTCACCCTCGAGGAGTGGGCGGGGATGGTCCACGTCTGGCAGAGCTTCTGCGGGATGATCGAGGACGCCGACCGGGCGGTCACCCGGCTCGGGGAGTTCATCCGGAGCTCGACGGGGGCCTGAGCCCCGAGGCCTCAGACCGCGAAGCCGACGAGCTTCGTGTCGAGGTATTCGAGGATGCCTTCCTCGCCGCCCTCACGACCGAGGCCGGACTCCTTCACCCCGCCGAACGGCGCCGCCGCCGCGGTCGGGTTGATGTCGTTGACCCCGACGATGCCGAACCGCAACGCCTCGACCGTCCGCCACGCCCGGGCGAGGTCGTTCGTGTACACGTACGACGCAAGCCCGTAGTCCGTGTCGTTCGCCCGGGCGATCACCTCGTCCTCGTCGTCGAAGACGATCACCGGGGCGACCGGACCGAAGGTCTCCTCGCGGTAGATCACCATGTCCTCGGTGACGCCGGTGAGCACCGTCGGCGCGTAGAAGTGCCCCTCCGCGAGCGCACCGTCGGTGAGTCGTGCCCCGCCGGTGGCGACCGTCGCGCCTCGGGCGACGGCGTCACGGACCTGGCGATCGACCTTGTCGAGTGCTGCGGCGTCCACGAGCGGGCCGATCTGCACCCCGTCGGTGAACCCGGAGCCGGCCTGCATCTTCGCGATGCGACCCACGAGTGCCTCGACGAAGCGGTCGGCGATCCCACGCTGCACGAAGAGGCGGTTGGGGCAGATGCACGCCTGACCGGTGTTGAGCACCTTCACCATCGCCGCACCCGTCGCCGCCCGGACCGGGTCCGCGTCGTCGTAGACGATGAAGGGCGCGTGCCCGCCGAGCTCCATCGACACCCGCTTCATCGTCGGCGCGGCCTGCGCCATGAGCAGCTTGCCGACCTCGGTCGAGCCGGTGAAGGTGAGCTTCCGCACCGCCGGGTGGCGGAGGAGCTCCGCGCCGACGGGCACCGGGTCGAGACTCGGCACCAGGTTGACCACGCCGGGCGGGAGGCCGACCTCGTCGAGGATCTTGACCACCTCGACCGCGCACAGCGGGGTCTGTTCCGCCGGCTTGAGCACGACCGTGCACCCTGCAGCGAGCGCCGGGCCGATCTTCCGGGTGAGCATCGACACCGGGTAGTTCCACGGGGTGATCGCCGCGGTCACCCCGACCGGCTGGTGCATGACCATGAACCGCTGGTCGGCCCGCGAGGACGGGATCGTGCGCCCGTAGACCCGCTTCGCCTCCTCGGCGAACCACAGCAGGAAACTCGCCGCATAGGTGACCTCGGTGCGGGCCGCCCGGATCGGCTTGCCCTGCTCCGACGTCATCAGCTTCGCGAGGTCCTCGTGCCGCTCCTGCAGCAGCTCGTAGGCCGCGTACAGCTTCTCGGACCGCTGGTAGGCGGTCAGCGCCGCCCACGCAGGGAACGCCCGGTCGGCGGCGTCGATAGCGTCGCGCACGTCCTCGACGCCGGCGTCCGCCACCTGCCCGATGGGGCGCCCCGTCGCGGGGTCGGTGACCTCGAACGTCGCCCCGGACCGGGCGTCCTTCCATGCACCGTCGATGTAGAGCATGGCCGCGGACCCTAGCCGCCGCGCCGCAGGTCGGCGCCGTACGCGTGGGTGGGCCGGAGCCGGAGCAGCAGCCGTCGATCCGCGACCATCGCCGCCCGGTAGTCGGCCCAGTCCGGGTGCTCGCCCCGCATCGCCCGGTAGTAGGCGACGAGATCGTCGGCCGCGTCGTCGTCGGTTGCGGTGGCCACGGCGCCGAGTTCGGCCCGGCACTCGAGGACGGCGTAGCTCCAACGGTCCGCACCGCCGACCTGGAGCACGGCCCGCGGGTCACGACGCAGGTTCCGGGTCTTCGCCCGGTCGTCGGTGACCGACACCCACAGCTCGTCGTCGCCGGCGACGTGGTAGCTGACGGTGGAGAGCTGCGGCGTGCCGTCGCGCCGGAGGGTTGCGAGCACGGCGTCGCGGCCGGCCCGGAACATGGTGAGCACCTCGTCACGGTCCATGCCCGACCCTACGCCGCGGGCCGGTCGGGCCGCCCCGTAGGATCGGCGCGCTGCGGCGTGCCGAGGTCCGGCACCGAGGCACGGGGGAACGGTCATGGGCACGCTCGACGGCAAGGTCGCGATCATCACGGGCGCCGCCCGGGGACAGGGCGCCGAGGAGGCCCGCCTGTTCGCCGGCGCCGGGGCGCACGTCGTCATCACCGACGTCCTCGACGAGCCGGGTGAACGCACCGCCGGGTCGATCGACGGCGCCGAGTACCTGCGCCTCGACGTGACCTCGGAGGAGGGCTGGGAGCGAGTCGTCGCCGACGTGGTCGCCCGACACGGCCGGCTCGACGTGCTCGTGAACAACGCGGGGATCTACAGCGGTGGCCAGCTCGTCAACGTCCGCACCGAGGAGTGGGACCGGGTGATCGCCGTCAACCAGACCGGCGTGTTCCTCGGGATGCGCACGGCGGCCCGGGCGATGATCGCCGCGGGCAACGGCGGATCGATCGTGAACATCTCCTCGATCGCCGGGATGATGGGCATCTTCGGCGGCACCGCCTACGGGGCGACGAAGTGGGCCGTCCGGGGGATGACGAAGGTCGCCGCGAAGGAGCTCGGTCGCCACGGCATCCGGGTCAACAGCATCCACCCCGGCTACATCGAGACCGACATGCTCAGCGAGGCCGGCCTCGACGACCAGGAACGGCTCGCGCGCACCGTGCCATTGCGTCGCATGGGAACGGTCACCGACATCGCGTCGATGGCGCTGTTCCTCGCCGGCGAGACGGCGGCCTACTGCACCGGGCAGGAGTTCGTGGTCGACGGCGGCGTCTGGGGCTGAGCTCCCGGGCTCAGACGGCGAGCGGGCGCGGCCACGACACGAGGGTCGGCCAGAGCGCGGGACCGCCCGCCGCAGCGAGCGAACGACCGAGTTCGGCGGCCCACTGGGCCTCCGAGCCGTGCTCGTCGCGCCACGCCCACAGGCGGCGGGTCGTGTACTGGAGCCGGTGCTCGTCGGTGTACCCGATCGCCCCGTGGAGCTGGTGGGCGAGCCGGTTGATGATCCCGACGGCCCGCCCGGTCGTCGCCTTCGCCGCGGCGATCACCTGGGAGACCTCGGCCGAATCGGCCCCGGCCGCGATCACGTCGACCGCGTTGTCGCACGCCGCCTCGGCCACGACCGCCTCACCGGCCATCTCGGCGAGGTAGTGCTGCAGGATCTGGAACTTGCCGATCGGCTTGCCGAACTGCTCACGCTCGTTCGCGTACAGCACTGACAGCTCGACCGCCTGCTGGAGCGCACCGGCCATGAGGAGCGCCCGGGCGAGCGCCCCACGCGCCGCGGCCTCGGCGACCGACGGGCCGGCGACGAGATCGGCCGCACCGACGGTCACCTCCGCCCACGGTTCCCCTGCGTAGTTCGCGCCGGTGGCACCGACGGTGAGCGCGCCGGCAGGGACGACACCGACCCCACGGTCGGTCACGACGACGAACGAGGCGGCGACGGGGGCCCAGTACGTGCGACCGCCACCGAGCACGACGGCGACCGGCCCGTCCGGGAGCTGCAGGCCGGCCTGCTCGCACACCCACCCGCCGACGACGGAGGTCTCGGTGAGCGGGACCGGGGCGGCGAAGCGTCCGGCCGCCTTGGCGATCGCGGCAGCGTCGTGCAGCGTGCCACCGGAGCCGCCGACCGACTCGGCGACCCCGACGGTCGACAGACCGGATTCGGTGAGTGCCGACCAGAGGCGGGCGTCGAGGCCGCCCTCGGCGGCACCGACGGCCTCGGGGGTGCACAGGTCACCGAAGATCGACTCGACGGTCTCGAGCAGGAGTGCGTCGACTGCGGTCATGGTTCAGCGAACTCCCAGCTCACGCGCGACGATGCCGCGCAGGATCTCGTTGGTGCCGCCGCGGAGCGTGAAGCCCGGGGCGGAAAGGACGGAGTCGGCCACGAGCTGGTCGAACCGCTCGATCCGGCCGGGAGCGACGAGACGCCGGGCGACCTCGGGGATCTCCCCCTCGAGGCGGGTGCCGAGGTCCTTCACGAGCGCCGCCTCGGTCACGGGGAGGCGCCCCGCGTCGAGGGAGATCGCTACGGAGACGCACAGACGCCGCAGACCGGCGAGCCGCGCCACGAGGAGGCCGATCTCCGCAGCCGCCTCGGCGGACGGCTCGGGGCCGACGGCGTCGATCAGCGCGGCGAGCAGCGGGTAGGTCGAGAGGTAGCGCTCCGGCCCGGACCGCTCGAAGGCGAGCTCGCCCACGACCTGGTTCCAGCCGTTGCCCTCGACGCCGAGCATCATGTGGTCGGGCACGAACACGTCGGTCATGACCACCTCGTTGAAGTGGTGGTGGCCGGACAGCAGGCGGATCGGCCGGACCTCCACCCCGGAGGATCGCAGGTCCATCACGAACTGGCTCATGCCGTTGTGCTTCCCGCCGCTCTCGGCGATCGGCTGCGTGCGCACGAGCACGATGAAGTAGTGGTTGTTGTGGGCCTGGGAGGTCCACACCTTCGTGCCGTTGAGCAGCCAGCCGCCGTCGACCTTCGTCGCGGTCGACCGGATCGATGCGAGGTCGGAGCCCGAGTCGGGCTCGGACATGCCGATCGAGAAGTAGATCTCACCGGCCGCCATCTGCGGGATGAGCTCCTCCTTCAGCGCGTCGTTCCCGTGCTTGAGGATGCCGGGGCCGGACTGCCGGTCGGTGATCCAGTGGGCCGCGATCGGCGCGCCGTGCGCGAGCAGTTCCTCGACGACGACGAACCGGTCGAGCGCTGAACGCTCGTGCCCCCCGTACTGCTTCGGCCACGTGAGCCCGAGGAACCCGTTCGCGCCGAGCTTGCGGGAGAAATCGGCGTCGTGGCCCGACAACCACGTGTCGCAGGACGGCACGTACGTACCGGCGGCGATCTCCGCCTCGAGGAAGGCCCGGATCCGCAGGCGGATCTCCTCGGTCGAGGACGGCAGGGCGGCGTCGGGGAAGGACAGACGGCTGGCCATGGCGTTGTTCTACACCTCCCGGGCGGCCTCTCCCCACCCGGCGCGCCGGGAGCCCGGGAACCTGGCACGATGACCGCATGCTCTCCCCCTACCGGGTGCTCGACCTGACCGACCATCGTGGTCACCTCACCGGCGCCGCCCTCGCCGCCCTCGGCGCCGACGTGGTCGCGATCGAACCGCCCGGCGGATCCGCCGCCCGTCGGGTCGCCCCCTATGCGACGGGAGTCGAGGGTCCGGAGGCGTCGCTCACCCACTTCGCGTACAACCGCAACAAGCGGTCGGTCGTGCTCGACCTCACCACGCCTCACGGCCGGGAGGACCTGCTGCGGCTCGTCGACGGCGCGGACGTGCTCATCGAGTCAGAGGATCCCGGTCGCCTCGCGTCGCTCGGGCTCGACGCGACCACGCTCCTCGCCCGCAACCCTGCGCTCGTCGTCGCGTCGTTGACGCCGTTCGGCCAGGACGGCCCGAAGGCGGGGTGGGCGCACACCGATCTCACGCTCATGGCATCGGGGTGCACGCTCGCGTTCACGGGGGACGCCGACCGGGCCCCGGTGCGTGTGGCGACCCCGCAGGGGTACCACTTCGGTGCCGCCTCGGCGATCGGGGGGATCCTGTTGGCGTTGCACCAGCGGGCGGTCTCGGGCTGCGGGCAGCACATCGACGTCGCCGCGCAGTGCACCGTCGCCCTCGGGACCCAGGCCGGGGTGCTCGCATCGGGGGCGAACGCCCCGACGCCCACCCGCACGGCGGGCGGGGCGAAGGCCGGAATCATCGAGCTCCGCTTCGTGTACCCCGCCGCCGATGGGTGGGTGTCGATCACCCACGTGTTCGGCACGGCGATCGGACCGGGCACCGCTCGCCTCATGCAGTGGGCGCAGGAGGAGGGTCACTGCGACGCCGAGCTCGCCGGCAAGGACTGGGCGAACTATGCGGTCCTGCTCGAGTCCGGTGAGGAGCCGCTCGAGAACTGGCAGCGTGCCCGGGACGCGGTCGAAGCCCTGTGCCGGTCGAAGACGAAGGCGGAGCTCCTCGCCGGGGCGATGACCCGGAACCTCTACCTGGCACCGATCTCCTCCCCCCGAGACGTCGTGGAGAGCAACCAGCTCCGGCACCGGTCGTTCTTCGCCCCCGTCGAGCATCCGGCGACCGGCCGCACGGTGGAGGCGCCGGCGTTCTTCGCGAAGGTGCGCGGGCCCGAACTCCCCCGGCTCGGTCGTGCCCCGCTGCTCGGCGAGCACACCCGCGAGGTGCTCGAGGAGGCGCCCCGGTCGCCTGCGGTCGGCACGCCGACCCACCCCGGGTCGACGGCGCTGCCCCTCGCTGGCCTCAAGGTGCTCGATTTCACGTGGTCGATCGCCGGTCCGCACCACACCCGGGTGCTCGCCGACGCCGGAGCGACGGTCGTCAAGGTCGAGTCGGCCCGCCGCCCCGACGCGGCGCGAGGCTTCCTCCCCGTGCACGACAACGCGCCGGGCGCCGAGCAGTCGGGGCGGCGGGCCGACATGAACGCCGGGAAGCTCTCGCTCGGCATCGACCTGTCGGTGCCGGAGTCCATGGATGTCATCCACGACCTCGTCCGTTGGGCGGACGTGGTGACGGAGTCCTACACCCCCAAGGCGATGCGGGCATGGGGGCTCGACTACGAGAACCTGCGCCGGATCAACCCCTCGATCGTCATGCTTTCGACCTGTCTCGCCGGCCAGGACGGACCACTCGCCTCCTTCGCCGGGTTCGGCAACCTCGGCGCGGCGCTCGCAGGGTTCTACGGCCTCGCCGGGTGGCCGGACCGACCGCCGGCCGGGCCATTCGGCGCGTACACCGACTACACGTCCACGCACTTCATCCTCGGCACGCTCCTCGCGGCGCTCGACCACCGTCGACGAACCGGCGAAGGGGCCTTCATCGATCTCGCCCAGTCGGAGGCGGCGACGTGGTTCCTCGCCCCCGCGCTCCTCGAGTGGACGGTGAACGGCGTGGTGGCGGAACGGGCCGGCAACCGGGACCGTGACCTCGCGCCCCACGGGGTGTACCCCGCCGCGGGCACCGACCGCTGGGTGGCGATCGCGTGCCGGGACGACCGCGACTGGTCCGCCCTCGCCGAGCTGCTCGGTCGCACCGACCTCGCCGCGCTCCCGATCGCCGAACGGCACCGACGCCACGACGAACTCGACGAGCTCATCGCTGCGTGGACCTCCACCCGCAGCGACGCCGAAGCCGAGGCCGCCCTCCAGGCCCGGGGCGTACCCGCCCATCTCGTGGCGTCGAGCGTCGAATGCCTCGCCGACCCCCAGCTCGCCTACCGCGGGCACTTCGTCGACCTCGACCACCCGTCCCGGCGGTGTCTCGTCGAGCGGACCCGCTTCGCCCTCGGTCGCACCCCGACCGTCGTCGAGCGACGCCCCCCGTTTCTCGGGGAGCACAACGCGGAGATCCTCGGTGGCCTGCTCGGCTACGACGACGACCAAGTCGCCGACCTGGTGATCGCCGGCGCCCTCGAATGACCGCGCTGGTTCAGCCCGCGGCGTCGCGCGCGTCGAGCTCGGCGCGGATCTCCGCACCGTGCTCGTCGAGCATGGGCGCTCGCCGGTAGATCCCGACCGGGGTCCCGGTGAACTTCATCGGCGTGTTGACGAGCACCACGGGACGACCCGACGGTTGGTCGACCGCGACCAGCATCTCGCGAGCCGCCACGTGGGGGTCCTCGAAGAGATCCGCCGGCCGGTTCACCGGCCCGACCGGGATCCGACCGCCGAGGATCGCCACGATCTCGGCGTTCGTGTGCGCCGCCGCCCACTCCTGCACCGCCAGGTCGATCTCCGCCCGGTTCTTGACTCGGTCCTTGTTGAGACGGAACCGAGGATCATGCGCCCACTCGGGGTGACCGATCAGCTCGCCGAGGAGCGCGAAGTGGTGGTCGGTCGGCGCAGCGATCGCGCATCGCCCGTCCGCAGTCGGGAAGATGTCGAAGGGGACCTGGAAGTCGCTCCGGTTGCCGGACGGCGGGGTGGGCCGCCCGAGGTAGGTGTGGCGGATCACCCCGAGGTCGCACAGCGCCGTGACGGCGTCGACCATCGACACGTCGACGAACTGCCCGATGCCGGTCTCGCGGGCGTGGTAGAGCGCGGCGAGCACGGCCATCGCCGTCACCGTGCCGGGGAAGATGTCCCCGATGAACGGTCCACCCTTCGTCTCCTCGCCCTCCCCTGGGCCGTTCATCGACACGAAGGACCCCATCGCCTGCGCGATGACGTCGTAGGCCGGCCAGTCGGCGTAGGGGCTCGCGCCCGTGCGCGGATCGCCGAAGCCTCGCACCGCGCCGTAGACGAGGCGCGGGTTCCGCTCGTGCAGGGTCTCCCACCCGAGTCCGAGCCGGTCCATGACCCCCGCCCGCGAGTTCTCGATGACCGCGTCGGCGGAGTCGACGAGACGCAGGAACACGAGCTTGTCGCCCGGGTCGCGCAGATCGAGCACGATCGATCGCTTGTTGCGGTTGTAGGAGCCGTACGCCCCGCCGTAGGCGCGCACCTCGTCGTCCTTGGTGAACGGCGTCAGGTAGCGCTGGCCCTCCCCGCCGGGGGGTTCGATCTTGATGACGTCGGCACCGAGGTCGGCGAACATCATCGACGCCCACGGACCGGCGATCGCCTGGGTGACGTCGAGGATCCGGAGCCCCTCGAGCGGACCGGAGCGCGCAGCCCGCATGGGAGCGGCACGCTCGTGGGCGCGGGTGTGGTCGCGGTCGTCGTCCTTCAGCATGTCGGCCACCAGGAGAGGGGTCGGGACTCGGGCGGTGGGACGCGCCGGTGCGCGAGCCGACCGAGGTCGGCGGCGAGCACACGACGGGTCTCCGCCGGGTCGATGATCTCGTCGATACGCATGGTCCCCGCCGCCTCATACGGCGAGGTCGCCTCCGCGACCTCCCCGACGAGCCGTTGTCGTTCCGTGTCGCGTGCCTCGGGGTCCGAGATGCGGGCGAGCTTCGAACCGAACGCTACGTTCACGCCGACCTCGGGGTCCATGAACCCGATCTCGGCGCCCGGCCACGCGTACACGCCGAGCGACGGCATGAGCGACCCGTTCATCGCCTGCCAGGCGAGGCCGAACGCCTTGCGGATGCAGACGGTCAGCGTGGGCGTTGTCGCGAGTTGCAGCGCCTGCATCATCCGCATACCCCAGTGGAGCATCCGGTCGTGCTCCACTCGACGACCCACCATGAACCCCGGCACGTCGACGAGGAACAGGACCGGGATGTTGTAGGCATCGCAGACGGTCACGAGCCGGATGATCTTCTGGCACGCCTCGGGGTCGAGCACCCCGGCGTTGAACATCGGGTTGTTCGCCACCACGCCGACGCTCCACCCGTCGAGGCGGGCGAGGGAACAGCTCACCGAGCGGGCGAAGTCCGGTTGCACCTCGAACACCGAGCCGGGATCGCAGATGCGCCGCACCACGGCTCGCATGTCGTAGCCGCGGGTTCGGCGCCGCGGGACGAGGTCGACGAGCCCCGGGTCGGCCTCGACCGGCGCGGTCGGTGCGGTCCGCGGGGCGGGTTCCCAGGCGTTGGCGGGGAGATAGGACAACCACCGGCGGATGGCCTCGTAGGCCTCCCCGTCGGTGTCGACGCCGAGGTCGATCTGCCCGGTCCGCCGGGCGTGCACGTCGACGCCTCCGACCTCCTCGAAGCTGATCACCTCACCGGTAGCGACCTCGAACACCCGGGGGGAGGTCACCGCGAGGCACGACCCGCGCACCATCACCACGAAATCCGACAGCGCGGAGAGGAACGACGAGCCGCCGAAGGACTGCCCGGTGATCATCGTCGCCATCGGCACGCGGTGGTGCCGGGCCGCGAAGGTGAACAGCTCGCCGGGCTCGGAGATCCCCTCGGCCCCCATCGTGTCGGGGATGCGGGCGCCTCCGGTCTCGCCGAAGTGGACGATCGGCACACCCATCTCGACGGCCCGGCTGTAGAGACGGTGCTCCTTGCGGGTCCCCACGATCGAGGACGACCCGCGGTACACCGTGATGTCGTCACCGAAGACGGTGACGGGTCGACCGTCGACCGTCGCGTCCCCGCCGATCTTCCCGTCACCGGGCGTGCGGTCACGGTCCTCGGGGCGCAGCGAACGAGAGAACGTGCCGACCTCCCGGAACGACCCCGGGTCGACGAACGCGTCGATGTGTTCGCGCACCGTCCGGTCGGACTCGGCCGCCATGCGCTCGACCTTGTCGGACCCGCCCATCTCCGAACGGATCCGCTCGGCGCGGGCGTTCCGGTCGGCGACCGGGTCGACCGGTGTGCTCATGACGAGGATCCGAGCCGTTCGAGCGCCTCCACGGAGGATCGGGCGAGGTTCACGACCCGTTCGCCGTAGGCGCCGACGTCGAAGCTGTCGTCCGCCATGACCCCCTCTTCGTAGCGACGCTTGACGCCCTCGGCGATCGCCGCGAGCCGCCAGTAGCTGAACGCCCGGTGGTAGTCGACGCTCGACACGTCGAACCCGGTGCGGTCGGCGTACCGGGCGACGAACTCCTCCCGGCTCAAGAACCCGGGGGCGCAGGTCGGCGGCGGATCGAGGTAGCCCGACGTCGCGAACTCCTCCTCGGGGATCCAGTTGTTGAGGATGTAGCCGACATCCGCGAGGACGTCGCCGAGCGTGCACAGCTCCCAGTCGAGGACGGCCGCGATGTGGGCGCCGTCGGGGCCGTCGACGAAGGTCAGCATGTTCCCGATGCGGTAGTCACCGTGCACGACGCCCGTGTGGCGCTGCTCGGGCTTGCGGGCGAGCAGCAGCTCGTAGGCGTGCTCCATCTCGGGGATCTCGCGGGTCTTCGACGCCTCCCACTGGGTGCGCCACCGCTTGAGCTGGCGTCCGAGGTAGTCCTCACGCTTGGCGAGTCCACCGAGGCCGATGCGGTCCACGCCGGCGAGGTGCAGGTCGGCGAGCACGTCGACGATGTGCTCGCTCACCGCCCGGCGTTGTGCCTCGAACGGCAGCACCGTCTCGGCGTCCTCCTTCGTGTTCACGACGTGCCCGTCGACGAAGGCCATCACGTAGAACGGCGCGCCGTTCACGGTGACGTCGTCACAGTTCGCGAGGGCCGGTGCGACGGGAACGGTGCTGGTGGCGACCGCGGAGATGATGCGGTGCTCGCGCCCCATGTCGTGCGCGGTCGCGAGCACGTGGCCGAGCGGCGGTCGGCGGAGCACGAACCGGTTTCCCGCCGTGTCCGTCACCTTGAAGGTGATGTTGGAGTGCCCGCCGGCGATGACCTCGAAGTCGAGGGGCGGC
>VGBO01000030.1 GCA_016870475.1 Actinomycetota bacterium
GGTCCGTCCCGACGGCCTGGGGTCGGGCGTCCGTTCCCGGCGGTCGAGGATGAGCGGGATCGACCGGTTCGGATCAACGGCCGACTCGTCGGCGGGCTCGCCGCACGCGGCGCCGGGAACCTCGTCGGGCGTCGACTCGGGCCGCGGCGGAACCTGCCGGTCGAGGGGGAGGCGGCGGAGCGTCGAGATCTCCGCGAAGGTCGACCGGGCGCAGGAAGCCCTGCGTCGTCGACGGAACCGGCGAGGACGACCGAGCCTGCTCCGACGGCCACGAAGTATGTCGCCGCTGATCGTCGGCGCGCCCCGGAGACCACACGTCGGGCTGATCGCCCCCCGACGCCGGTTCGGCCGGATCGGGAGGAACTCTCGCGCGCTGCGGGCGCCGGGGCGGCGAGCAAGGTGGAACGACGGCTGCGAGACGCGGCGCGTGCCTTCGACGACGAGCGATACGACGAAGCGTTGCCCCTGCTCCGCAACCTCGCCCAGGACGTTCCGTCGTCCGCACAGGTTCGTGAGCTCTATGGCCTCGCGCTCTACCAGGTCGGACGTTGGAGCGACGCCGTCCGGGAGCTCGAACAGTTCGGCGTGATCAGCGGGTCGACCGAGCAGCACCCGGTCCTCGCCGACTGCTACCGGGCACTCCGTCGGTGGGATGACGTCGATCGGCTGTGGGGAGAGCTGCGCGAGGCATCGCCCTCACGGGATCTCGTGAACGAGGGTCGCATCGTCGCAGCCGGCGCGCTCGCCGACCGAGGGCGCCTCGAGGAGGCGATCGCACTGTTGGCGGCGGTCCCACCGCCGCCGGCGAAGCGAGTACGTGCCGCCGATCTCCGCCGCTGGTACGCGCTTGCGGATCTGCAGGAGCGAGCCGGTGCGCTCGGACAGGCACGTGACATCTTCCGGCGCATCGCGGCGGCTGACCCTGAGTTCTACGACGTACGGGAACGAGTGCGAGGGCTGGGGTGAGCCGCGGGTAGGGTGCCCCACCATGCTGAGGGCACTTCTGCTGAAGGAAGGTGACGGGGCTCCCGTCGCCACGGTGAGCGAGGTCGACGAGAGCGGTCTTCCCGACGGTGACGTGACCGTCGACGTCACCCACTCGACGGTGAACTACAAGGACGGGCTCGCGGTGGTACGCGGAAAGCCGGTGGTTCGCTCGTTCCCGATGGTCCCCGGCATCGACTTCGCCGGCACGGTGTCCTCGTCGTCGAACCCGGCATTCCGCCCAGGCGACTCGGTCGTCCTCAACGGCTTCGGCGTCGGGGAGGGCCACTGGGGTGGCTATGCCACGCGGGCCCGTGTGAAGGGCGAGTGGCTCGTCAGCCTGCCCGCCGGTCTCGACGCGGCGACCGCCATGGCGATCGGGACGGCCGGGTACACGGCGATGCTGTGCGTGATGGCGATCGAACGTGCCGGCGCGGACCCGACCAAGGGAGACGTCCTCGTCACCGGTGCCGCGGGAGGCGTCGGGTCGGTGGCGGTGAGCCTTCTGGCATCTCGCGGGTATCGCGTCATCGCCTCGACCGGTCGGCCGGAGGAGGCGGACTACCTCCGGGGTCTCGGCGCGGCGGAGGTGATCGACCGGAGCGAGCTGAGTACGGCGAACCCGCGGCCACTCCAGGCGGAGCGATGGGCAGCAGCGATCGACGCGGTGGGCTCGCACACGCTGGCGAACGTGCTCGCCACGACCTCCTACGGCGGGATCGTGGCCGCATGCGGTCTCGCACAGGGGGGTGATCTTCCGACGTCGGTCTACCCCTTCATCATCCGTGGCGTGACCCTCATCGGAGTCGACTCGGTGATGGCACCCCTCGCCATTCGGCGGGAGGCGTGGGATCGGCTCGCCGCAGAGCTCGACCGTACGGCCCTCGCCGCCATGACGACGACGGTCGGTCTCGCCGAGGTTCCCTCGGTCTGCGCGTCGATCCTCGACGGCGGGGTGCGCGGTCGCGTCGTGGTCGACGTCAACGCCTGAGCGAACGGAACGCATCGCCGGGTACCGGGTCGGGTAGCGTCGGGCGACGGTCGGCGGGGAGATCGAGCCCGGCGAGCCGACCCCAGGCAACACCACACGCAAAGGAGCATCGTGGCGGACATTCAGAGCCTGCTCGGCGACGAGGCCGAGTACCTGCTGGCACACACCTCGACGGCCATCCCGAAGGCGGACATCCACCTTCCCGGCCCGGACTTCATCGATCGGGTGATGGTGCCGACCGACCGGTCGCCCCAGGTGCTCCGTAACCTCGCCGCCCTCTACGGGACCGGGCGCCTCGCCGGTTCGGGCTATGTGTCGATCCTCCCGGTCGACCAGGGAATCGAGCACTCCGGCGCGGCGTCGTTCGCGCCGAACCCGCGGTACTTCGACCCGAAGAACATCGTCGAACTCGCCATCGAGGGTGGCTGCAACGCCGTGGCGTCGACGTTCGGGGTACTCGCAGCGTGCGCGCGCTCGCACGCCCACCGGATCCCGTTCATCGTCAAGCTGAACCACAACGAGCTGCTCACCTACCCGAACAAGTTCGATCAGGTGATGTTCGGCTCGGTGGACCAGGCCTTCGACCTCGGCGCTGCCGGGGTCGGTGCGACCATCTACTTCGGTTCCGACGAGTCCACCCGCCAGATCCAGGAGGTCGCCGAGGCCTTCGCACGTGCGCACGAGCTCGGGATGTTCACCGTTCTGTGGTGCTACCTGCGCAACAGTGAATTCAAGAAGGACGGCGTCGACTACCACGTCTCCGCCGACCTCACCGGCCAGGCCAACCACATCGGCGTCACGATCGAGGCCGACATCATCAAGCAGAAGGCTCCCGAGAACAACGGTGGGTTCAACGCGTTCTCGGGCTACGGCAAGACCCACAAGTCGGTGTACGAGACGCTGACGACCGACCACCCGATCGACCTGACGCGCTGGCAGGTGGCGAACTGCTACCTCGGGCGTGCGGGGCTGATCAATTCCGGTGGCGAGTCGAAGGGCGCGGGCGACCTCGCGGCTGCGGTGCGCACGGCGGTCATCAACAAGCGAGCCGGCGGGATGGGCCTGATCTCGGGTCGGAAGGCGTTCCAGCGCCCCGTCGCCGACGGCGTCGAGCTGCTCCACGCCATCCAGGACGTCTACCTCGACCCGTCGGTCACCATCGCCTGACGCCGCTCAGGCCGAGACCCACAGCTCTTGGGGCCCGCGGAACACCGCGGTGTCCCTCCAGCGAACCTCCTCGCCCGTGAGGTCGAGGTCCGGGAAGCGTTTCGCCAGTTCGGCGAGCACGACCGAGACCTCGACCCGGGCGAGAGCGGCGCCGAGACAGAGATGCGGACCGCCGGAGAACGCCATCGGGTGGTTGTCGGGGCGGTCGATCCACAGCCGATCAGGTACGGGGAAGCGCCGTGGGTCGCGATTGGCCGCGTTCACGAGGACGTTGATCGTCTCGCCCCGGGGAATTCGCACACCCGCCACCTCGGTGTCCGTGAGTGCGTGCTGCTGGGCGATGCAGACAGGCGACTCGTACCGGAGGCACTCCTCGGTGGCCTGCCGGGCCGATTCGTCGGGGTCAGCGGCGAGCCGGCGCCACTCGGTCGGATGGCGCAGAAGGCCGAGAACACCCATCCCGAGCGAGTCGCGCGTGGTCTGATGCCCGGCGGAGAACATGAACATGACGTTCGCGACGAGCTCCTCCCGAGTGAGGCGTTCGCCCTCGAACTCCGCCTGGATGAGTGCGGAAAGCAGGTCGTCGCCGAGGCTTTTCGCTCGATGCGTGATGATGTCCTCGACGCAGGCCCACTCTTCGATGACCGTCTCCCTCCCGATGCGCCGCTGCTCGTCGGTGACCATGGGGGAGATGAGGTGCGCGATGTCCTGGGTCCAGCGGTCGAAGTCCTCGCGCATGCTGTTGGGAACGCCGAGCAGTTCGCAGATCACCAGGGAGGGGAGAGGGTGGCCGACCGCCTCGAGCAGGTCGAACCGCCGGTGGTCGGGCGCTGCGTCGAGGAGTTCGTGCGTGATGCGTTGGATGAAGGGGCGGAGTCCTTCGATCCGTCGCGGGGTGAACGCGCCGGCGACGATGCCCCGGATCCGACCGTGGTCGGGCGGGCCGTAGTAGGTCATGCGGCGGATCACGTACTCGTACGCCGGGCCGTCGCCAAGCGTCCGACGGAAGTCCTCGAGGAAGACCGCCCGGTCGCGACCGAAACGGCTGTCCTTGAGCACGAGGTTGGCTTCCTCGAAGCCGAGCACCCACCACCCTTCCGGGGTGTGCTGAATCGGTGACTCGGCCCGGAAGCGGTGCAGGTCCGGATACGGGTCGACCCGCATGTGCGGAGCGAACCAGTCGAAGCGGTCCATCGTCGCCAACCCCCTGCCGGACGCCCTCGGAAATTCTCGTCCCGCCAGCCTAGTTCGGTCCTCGCGAGGGGCTCCACGGTGCGGTAGGGTCATTCGGCAGTACCCGCGCCGATCAAGGCGCTCCGTCAGCAACGAGGCTAGAGGGAGATATCCGTGACCGACGTCGACACACGTTCGGGCACGTCCGGAGGAAGCACGTCACTCGACCATGTGGTCATCCGCTTCGCGGGCGACTCGGGTGACGGCATGCAGCTCACGGGCGAGCGGTTCACCAGTGCGAGCGCGATTTTCGGCAACGATCTCGCGACCTTCCCCGACTTTCCCGCCGAGATCCGTGCCCCAACCGGCACGGTGTTCGGTGTGTCGGCGTTCCAGGTGCAGATCGCCGACCACGACATCACCAACCCCGGTGACGCCCCGTCGGTACTCATCGCGATGAACCCCGCCGCACTGAAGTCGGAGCTCCACCGGCTCGAGCCTGGCGGACTCGTGATCCTCAACATCGACGAGTTCGAGCAGCGCCTCTACGACAAGGCGGGCTACACCGCCGACCCGCTCGAGGACGGCACGCTCGACGCCTTCCAGGTCGTGAAGGTGCCGATGACGAGCCTCACGAAGGAGGGGGTGAAGGAGTCCGGCGTGAAGCCCCGTGACGCCGAGCGCTCGAAGAACTTCTTCGCTCTCGGGCTCATCTCCTGGATGTACACCCGGCCGGTCGACCCCACGCTCGACTGGATCCGGGAGCGCTTCGGCAAGAACGAGATGGTCATGAACGCCAACCTGATGGCGTTCAAGGCGGGGCATGCCTACGGCGAGACCGCCGAGCTCGCCGGGCACCGGTTCACCATCAAGCCTGCCGAACAGAGCGCCGGGGTCTACACCTCGATCAACGGCAACATGGCGATGGCCTGGGGCCTGATCGCCGCCGGTCAGCTCGCGAAGCTGCCGACGTTCCTGGGCTCGTACCCGATCACCCCGGCATCGGACATCCTCCACGAGATGTCCAAGCACAAGAGCTTCGGGGTGACGACCCTACAGGCCGAGGACGAGATCGCCGGCATCGGCTCCGCCCTCGGCGCGGCGTTCGGCGGATCGCTTGCGATCACGACGACCTCCGGTCCGGGTGTCGCCCTCAAGAGCGAGACGATGTCGCTCGCCGTCAGCCTCGAGCTCCCGCTCGTCATCATCGACATCCAGCGTGGTGGCCCCTCCACCGGTCTCCCCACGAAGACCGAGGCGGCGGACCTGCTGATGGCCATGTACGGCCGTCACGGCGAGGCGCCGATGCCGATCATCGCTGCGTACAGCCCGTCGAACTGCTTCGACGTGGCGATCGAGGCGAGCCGGATCGCGCTCAAGTACCGCACGCCGGTGATCGTCCTCTCCGACGGCTACCTGGCGAACGGGACCGAGCCGTGGCTCCTGCCCGATGTCGCAGCGCTGCCCGACATCTCCACGCAGTTCGCGACCGAGCCGAACCACGTCAACGAGACGACGGGTGAGCCGGAGCACTGGCCCTACGTGCGAGATCCGAAGACCCTGGCCCGTTCCTGGGCGCTGCCGGGCACGCCCGGTCTGATGCACCGGATCGGTGGCATCGAGAAGGAAGACGGATCCGGAAACATCTCCTACACGCCGGACAACCACGGGCACATGGTCGAGACCCGTGCGGCGAAGGTCGCAGCGGTGGCCGACGACATCCCGCCGGCACCGGTCACGGGCGACGTCGACGACGCCGAGCTGCTGATCCTCGCCTGGGGGTCGACCTGGGGTGCGATCGTCACCGCCGTCGACCGTCAGCGTGCGAAGGGGCGCAAGATCGCCCACTGCCACCTCACGCACATCAACCCGTTCCCGTCGAACCTCGGTGAGGTCCTTCGTCGGTACCCGCGGGTGATGGTGCCGGAGATGAACTCGGGACACCTCGCCAAGATGGTGCGGGCCGAGTTCCTGGTCGACGCCAAGTCGGTGTCGAAGGTGAAGGGCGTGCCCTTCACGGCTGCTGAACTGGAAGACGCGATCGAGTCGATGCTCGAAGGAGCGAAGTGACGATGACCGACGTGCAGGTGCCCCTCACGAGCCGCAAGGACTGGCAGAGCGATCAGGAAGTTCGCTGGTGCCCCGGTTGCGGTGACTACTCGATCCTCACGGCTGTGCAGCTCCTGATGCCGGACCTCGGGGTGAAGCGGGAGAACACGGTCTTCGTGTCCGGTATCGGATGCGCAGCCCGGTTCCCGTACTACATGAACACCTACGGGATGCACACGATCCACGGCCGTGCCCCCGCCATCGCGACCGGGCTCGCCATGGCGCGGCCGGACCTCGACGTGTGGGTCGTCGGAGGCGACGGTGACCTCCTCTCCATCGGTGGGAACCACCTGATCCACGCCCTCCGGCGCAACGTGAATCTGACGATCCTGTTGTTCAACAACCAGATCTACGGGCTCACGAAGGGTCAGTACTCGCCGACCTCCGAGGTGGGCAAGGTGACGAAGTCGACGCCGATGGGGTCGCTCGACGCGCCGTTCAACCCGATCGCGATTGCGCTCGGGGCCGGTGCGACCTTCGTCGCACGGAGCCACGACATGGATCGGCCGCACATGCAGGAGATGATGCGACGCGCCCACGCCCACAAGGGCGCGGCGTTCGTCGAGATCTTCCAGAACTGCAACGTGTTCAACGACGGTCAGTTCGAGTCGCTCACGGCACGTGCGAACCGTGACGACATGCTGATCCCGCTCGAGCACGGCAAGCCGGTGCGGTTCGGCAAGGAGCTCGAGAAGGGTGTCGTGATCGGTGCCGACGGCGCCGCCCGCATTGTGAACGTCGCCGACGTCGGCGAGGACGCGATCGTCGTGCACGACGAGGGTCGACCCGAGCCCGGTCTCGCGTTCATGCTGGCGCAGCTCTCGCAGAGCGTGCACCAGCCGACGCCGGTGGGGATCTTCCGGGCCGTCGAGCGGACCGAGTACACCACGGCCGCCGCCGGGCAGCTCGTTGCGGCGGAGGAGCGGAGCGGCCGGGGCGACCTGGCGAAGCTCCTGCACTCCCAGCCCACCTGGACCGTCTGACACGGTAGGGACGCACGCTGGTGAGGGGGTCGTCGGCACGTCCGGCGGCCCCCTCGTCGCGTCGGGGTGCTGCGGATCGCGAGGAGGACGTGCATGGGTCTCGATGAAGGTCCGGGTTCCGCCTGGGTCATCGACCTCGACGGCGTGATGTGGCTCGACGGTGTCGCGGTGGTGGGCGCGGCCGCCGCCGTGGAACGTCTCCGAGCGGCAGGCCGTTCGGTCACGTTCGCCACCAACTTCTCCTATGCCCCCGTCGCAGTGACCGAGCAGCGACTCCGACGTATCGGGGTGGAGGCCGCCGGTGCCGTGGTCACCTCGGCCATGGCGGCGGCGACGCTCGTGTCGGTCGGCGAGCGTGTTCTCGTGTGCGGTGGACCCGGGATCGTCGAGGCGGTCACGGAGCGTGGTGCGCGCGTCGTCGAAGGCGGCGCAGACGTCGTCGTCGTGGGGTACGACCCCGACTTCGACTACGGACGTCTCGCTGCGGCATCGGGCGAGGTCATCCGTGGGGCGCGTCTGATCGGGACGAATGACGATCCGACGCTGCCGACCCCCGATGGTCCGATGCCCGGCGGAGGATCCCTGCTCGCGGCGGTGGCCTATGCATCCGGCCGGACGCCCCTGGTTGCGGGGAAGCCCCACCCGCCGATGGCGGATCTGGTGCGAGGTCGGGTCGGCTCGACGGGGGTCGTCGTCGGTGATCGGTGCGACACCGACGGCGGGTTCGCCGAGACGCTCGGATTCGCCTTCGGGCTCGTACTCAGCGGCTCCACCAAGGTGCCGCCGACGGACGACGCCGTGTCGATATCGGCGGTCGCAGCCGACCTCGCGGAACTCGTCGACGCCGTGCTCGGCGCCTGAGTCGTCCCGCGGCGACGGTACGCTGCGCGCTGGGCAGCCCGACCCGGGCAGCAGGACCGAAGGAGCCGGCCACGTCCACCCGCCGTCGCCTCGACGCCGAACTCGTCCGACGTGGTCTCGCGCCCTCGCGCACCCGCGCCGCCGAGCTCGTCGAGGCGGGACGCGTCACCGTCGCCGGTGCCCCAGCGGCAAAGGCCGCTCGCCTCGTCGGACCGGACGAGCCCGTTGTGGTGCAAGGAGACCCGGACCGTTTCGTCGGTCGTGGCGGTCACAAGCTCGACGCCGCGCTCGACTCCTTCTCGATCGATGTGACCGGGCGCAGGTTCGCTGACCTCGGCGCGTCGACCGGCGGGTTCACGGACTGCCTGCTGCAGCGGGGTGCGGTCGAGGTGGTCGCCGTCGACGTCGGACGCGGTCAGCTCCACGAGCGCATTCGTCGCGACGGCCGTGTCGTCGTCGTCGAGGGCTGCAATGTTCGCCACCTCGAGAGGGAGATGCTCGGTGGGTCAGTCGACGGGGTCGTCGCCGACCTCTCCTTCATCTCGTTGCGCACCGTCGCCCCTGCGATCATCGGGGTGCTCGATCCCGGTGCGGTGGCGGTGCTGCTCGTGAAGCCGCAGTTCGAGGCGGGCCGGCGAGATGTCGCCCGTGGGCGTGGGGTGATCGTCGATCCGGCGGTCCATCGGGCGGTCCTCGAGAAGGTGATCGCGACCTATCGGGCGGGCGGACTCGACGTCATCGGTCTGCTCCGCTCTCCGCTCCGTGGGGCATCGGGCAACGTGGAGTTCCTGCTCGGGCTGCGGCCCGGCGGTCCGATCGTTGCCGAGGAGTCCCTCGGTGCCATGCTCGATGCCGTGGTCGCGCAACCGGACGAAGTGGACTCCTGAGATGGCAGCGTTCCTCATCGTCGTCCACGACGAGCGAGCCGAGGCACACGCCGTCGCCCGAGCAACGGTGGACCGGCTGCTCGCCGACGGGCACGCCGTCGCCATGGGAGAGATTGATGCGCAGCGGATCGACCGGCCGGGACTCGCCACCGATCTTCCAGGTGATCGGTCATGGGATCTTGCAGTCTCGATCGGTGGCGACGGGACGATGCTGCGAACCGTCGACCTCGTCTCCGACCACGACGTCCCCGTGCTCGGGGTGAACCTCGGCCAGCTCGGCTATCTGGTGGAGACGGAGGCGGCCGACCTCGACGCTGCGATCGAGCGGTTCCTCGAGGGTCGGCACGCCATCGAGGAGCGCATGCGCCTCTCGGTGCGGGTCGAGCGATCCGGTGCGGTCGCCGCGGCGCTGAACGAGGCGGTCCTCGAGAAGACGGCGCAAGGGCACACGGTTCGGCTCGCCGCCTCTGTCGACGGCGAGCATTTCGCCACGTTCACGGCGGACGGCCTGATCGTGGCCACGCCGACGGGATCGACCGCCTATGCCTTGTCGGCGCGAGCGCCGATCGTCTCCCCGACCCACCGTGCGCTCGTCCTCACCCCGGTGGCCCCCCACATGCTCTTCGACCGGTCGCTCGTGGTGGAGCCCGAGGCCGTGCTCCGACTCGAGGTGCGCGGCTGGCGTCCTGCGGCGCTCCTCCTCGACGGTCGGGAGGGCGGCGTCCTCGAGGAGGGCGACGCCATCGTGTGCGGCACGTCACCACACCCCGCTCGACTCGTCACCTTCGGCCGCCACAGTTTCCTCGGGATCCTGCGGTCGAAGTTCGGTCTCAACGACCGCTGATCCCCGACGCTCACCGCAACTGGACGGTCAGGATGCTCCTCGAACTGCGGGTGAAGGATCTCGGTGTCATCGACGAACTGTCGTTGACCCTCGGTGATGGGATGTGGGCAGTAACCGGTGAGACCGGTGCCGGCAAGACACTGATCGTCGAGGCCGTCAACCTCCTGCTCGGCGGACGCGCCGACCCGCGCCTGGTCCGCCCCACGGCGTCCGAGGCGGTGATCGAGGGGCGCTTCGCCCTCGGGCCCGACGGGCAGAACGAGATCGTGCTGCGTCGGGTGGTGCCCGCGTCGGGGCGGACCCGCGCCTACATCGACGGTGGACTCGCCACGACGGGCGAGCTCGCAGCAGCCGGCGCGGAGCTCGTGGAGGTCCACGGTCAGCATGCCCACCACCGGCTCGCCCGTGCGGGGGCGCAGCGAGCCGCCCTCGACGACTTCGGCGGCATCGACACCGAGGAACTCCGTCGGCTTCGGACCGAGGAGCGTTCGCTCCTGGAGTCGCTCGATGCGCTCGGCGGAGACGATCGGGGTCGTGCCCGCGAGCTCGACCTGTTGCGATTCCAGATCGCGGAGATCGAGGGCGCAGCCCTCGACGACCCGGACGAGGAGGAACGACTCATCCGTGAGGAGGAGGTGCTCGCCGACGCGGTCGCCCATCGTGAGGCCGCCGGCTCGGCGCTTGCAGCGATCCGAGACGACGAAGGGGCGCTCGCTCGGCTCGCGGAGGCGATCGGGCAGTTGCGAGACCGCACGCCGTTCAACGAGGTCGTCTCCCGCCTGCGAGGTCTCCTCGACGAACTCGATGACGCAGCATCCGATCTGCGGTCACAGGGAGAGGCGATCGAACCGGACCCCGACCGGCTGGCGGCCGTGGGCTCCCGCCGCCAGGTGCTGCGCGACCTCCGCCGGAAGTACGGCGTCGACCTCGTCGCGGTGATTGCCGAGCTCGAGGAGCTTCGAGAACGAGCGCTGGAGCTCGAGTCCTGGGAGACGCGTGCCGGTGCGCTCGAGGCAGACCTGCGCGCCGTCCGAGCAGCCGAGGAGATCGAGGCCGACCGCGTCGGACGGCTGCGACGGGAGGCGGCGAGTCCCCTTGCTGCGGCCGTCTCCGCGAGACTCGGGGCGCTCGGACTGCCGAACGCTCGGTTCGAGGTGGAGGTCGGCGGGCGAGACGGCGCCGAGGTCGTCTACCAGTTCTCGGCGAACCGTGGCGCACCGCCACAGGAACTGCAACGGGTCGCGTCAGGGGGAGAGCTCGCCCGTTGCATGCTGGCACTCCGTCTCGCTCTCCGTGAGGACGGAAGCAGCCGTCGGACGGGGGTCGGCCCCGCCTCGACCCAGATCTTCGACGAGGTCGACGCCGGCATCGGCGGCGCTGCGGCCACAGCGGTCGGGCGAGCGCTCGCCGGACTCGCGGAGACCGGTGGGCAGGTCCTCGTCGTGACGCACCTCGCTCAGGTCGCAGCCTGGGCCAACGGGCACGTTTCGGTCACCAAGCTCCACGCCGAGGATCAGACCGTTTCCTCCGCGCGCGTGCTCGGGACGGCGGACCGGGTCGTGGAGCTGGCGCGAATGCTGTCGGGCAGTCCGGACAGCGAACGGGCACGGGCCCATGCCGCGGAGCTCCTCGCCGAGGCCCGGGGTAGCTGATGGCGCCGCGCATGCCCGGCTCGACTGCGATCCACTGCTACCGTGAGCCGGACCCGTCCGGTTCGACCTCCGAGCCTCGCCGATCTCGGCGGAGTTCGGGTGGACGTTCAGCTGGGTCACGTTCTCGAGCCGGCCGGAAGGTCGCTCACGTCGACCGGGAGGACCGTTGGCCAAGCACATCTTCGTGACCGGCGGCGTGGTGAGCGGGCTGGGCAAGGGCTTGACGGCCTCGGCGCTCGGGGCTCTCCTGCGGGCGCGGGGGATCCGGGTCACCATGCAGAAGCTCGACCCGTATCTGAACGTGGACCCGGGCACCATGAACCCCTTCGAGCACGGCGAGGTCTACGTCACAGCTGATGGCGGCGAGACCGACCTCGATCTCGGGCACTACGAGCGCTTCATCGATGCCGACCTCACCAAGGACTCCAACGCCACGGCCGGGTCGATCTACTCGGCGGTCATCGCGGCGGAGCGACGCGGAGAGTACCTCGGCAAGACCGTCCAGGTGATCCCACACGTGACCGACGAGATCAAGCGTCGGATCGAGCGGGTCGTGCACGACGACGTCGATGTGGTGATCACCGAGGTCGGAGGAACGGTCGGTGACATCGAGATCCTTCCGTTCCTCGAGGCGGTTCGCCAGTACCGGCTCGACGTCGGTCGTGAGAACTGCTTCTTCCTGCATGTGACCCTCGTCCCGTTCATCGGTCCGTCCGCCGAGCAGAAGACGAAGCCGACCCAGCACTCCGTGACGGAGCTCCGGGGTCGCGGGATCCAGCCCGACGCCATCGTGTGTCGGAGTGAGGCGCCGCTGTCCGACGACCTGAAGCGGAAGATCTCGAACCTCTGTGACGTCCCGGTCTCCGGCGTCGTGAACGCCGCCGACGCGTCGTCGATCTACCTGATCCCGCTCGTCCTCCACGAGGAGGGGCTCGACGATGTCGTGTGTGCGCAGCTCGGCCTCGTGGGCACCGAGCCCGATCTGTCGCCGTGGCGAACGATCGTCGGTCGGATCAGCGCTCCTCGCGCAGCGACGCGCATCGCGGTCGTCGGGAAGTACGTGAGCCTCCCGGACGCCTACCTGTCCGTCGTCGAGGCGCTCAACCATGCCTCCTTCGAACTCGGGGCGCGCATCGACCTCGATTGGGTGCAGGCCGAGGACATCGAGGGCATGCTCGCCGCGGCGCGCCTCGAGGCCTACGACGGCATCGTCATCCCGGGCGGCTTCGGCAACCGGGGGATCGAGGGCAAGATCGCCGCGGCGGGATACGCACGGGAGCATCGCCTTCCGTGTCTCGGGCTCTGTCTCGGGATGCAGGTGATGACCATCGAGTACGGACGTTCGGTGCTCGGTCTCGAACATGCGAACTCCTCCGAGGTCGACCCGTCGACGCCGCACCCGGTGATCGACCTGATGGAGACCCAGCGCGGGGTGACGGACCTCGGCGGCACGATGCGTCTCGGCAGTTACATCGCCGAACTCGTGCCCGGATCGAAGGTCGCAGCGGCCTACGGGGCGACGGTGGTGAAGGAACGGCATCGTCACCGCTTCGAGTTCAATCCTCGCTACCGGTCGCGTTTCGACGACGGGGCGTTCGTGTGCTCGGGGGTCTCACCCGACGGGCGTCTGGTGGAGTTCATCGAGCTGCGGGACCACCCGTTCTGGGTTGGGACGCAGGCGCACCCGGAGTTCCTCAGTCGTCCGAACCGTCCGGCGCCATTGTTCCGGGAGTTCCTCCGTGCGGCGATGGCACGCGCCGCGACCCGTCCGGCGGCGGAGGATGTGGTCGACTTGACCGGCGAGGTTCGAACGCTCGCCGGCTCCGACCTGTGAGGCCCGTCGCGTCGTGAGTGAGTTCGCATGGCTGGGCGACGCAGTGGTCCACCGGGGCCATGTGCTCACGCTCGTCCGCGCCAGCTTCACCGGTCCGGCGGGGGAGTCCTTCGACCGGGATGTCGTCCGCGCACCGGGAGCGGTCGCGGTTGTGCCAGTCGTCGAGGGTCCGAACGGGCACGAGGTCGTCGTCGTCCGCCAGTATCGACCCGCGCTCGACGCCTGGCTGGTCGAGATCCCGGCCGGACTCCGCGACGTCGCAGGGGAGGACCCTGCCACGACGGCCGCACGCGAGCTCGCGGAGGAGGCCGGGCTCCGAGCCGAGGTCCTCGAGCTCCTCACCGTCTTCGTCAACGCCGCCGGGATGACCGACCAGCGAACGCACGTCTACCTCGCGACCGGGCTCTCCGAGGTTCCTCAGAGCACGCAGGGGGTCGAGGAGGCCTACCTCGTCGTCGACCGTCTCCACCTCGGATCGGTCGACGACCTGATCACCTCCGGGGCGGTGGTCGACGCCAAGACGGTGATCGGGCTGACGCTGGCCGCTCGCCGCCTGGGGTACTGAGGTTGCGAACCCTGCGCGAGGTCCCGCACCTCGCACGTCGCTTCGTCGATGCGTTCCGCCGCAGCGAGCCGAGCGAGGCCGACACGCTCTGGGCGGCCGGGATCGCCGGTCCCGCTGCGGCACTCTGGGAAGCGCAGTCGGTGCAGGACCGTCGACACACGATCGCGGTGGCACGCGCCGTCGAGGGGTCGGACCCGCCACGATGGGTGCTCGAGGCGGCGCTCCTGCACGACGTCGGCAAGGCCGAGGCGGCTCTCGGGCCACTGGGGCGATCGCTTGCGACGGTCCTCGAGATCCTGGGGGTTGGTTCGGCGCCGGGTGCGCTCGGGCGGTACCTGACGTACCCCCGCAGGGGAGCGGAGCTGCTCGCCGCGGTGGGGAGTGATCCGCTCGTGGTGCGGTGGGCCGCGGAGCACCACGAGGATCCGGAGCGGTGGACCGTTCCCCGAGCCTGGGCGGAACGTCTCGTGGCGGCCGACCGCACGGCCCGCTGAATCAGCGCGGGAGCAGTCCGACGGCAGCCCGTGCCCGGTCGAGCACGGGACCGGCGACCTCGCGTGCCCGCTCTGCGCCGATGGCGAGCAGGCGAGCCGACTCGGCCGGGTCGTCGGCGAGCTCGCTGTAGCGGCTCTGGATCGGCCGGAGGGTCTCGACCACCGCCTCGGCGGTGTCGGCCTTCAACGGCCCGTACTGGGAGTACCCGGCGGCGGCCTCTTCCGGCGACCGACCCGTGCAGGCCGCGAGGATCGACAACAGGTTCGAGACCCCGGGCTTGTTCGACGGGTCGTAACGAACCTCACCGTCGGTGTCTGTCACGGCCCGCTTGATCTTGCGCTCGATGTCCCGTAACTCGTCGAGGACGTACACCGTGCCGAGTGGGGACTCGAGGGACTTCGACATCTTCGCCGTGGGGTTCTGCAGGTCCATCACCCGCGCGCCGGCGCGTGGGATCGCCGCTTCGGGGACCACGAAGGTGTCGCCATAGCGGCCGTTGAACCTCCCGGCGATGTCCCGGGCGAGCTCGAGGTGCTGTCGCTGGTCGTCGCCCACGGGGACGCGGTCCGTGTCGTAGAGGAGGATGTCGGCCGCCATGAGCGCCGGGTAGGTGAACAACGCTGCGGAGACGAACTCCGAGCGGTCGGACTTGTCCTTGAACTGCGTCATGCGGCGGAGCTCACCGAAGCTGACGGTGCACTCCATCAACCAGGAGAGCTCGGCGTGTTCTGGTACATGGCTCTGCACGAACAGGGTGCAGATCGCAGGGTCGAGCCCGCTCGCCATGAGCAACTGGCTGAGCTGGACGGTGGCGGTACGCAGCGTCGCCGGATCCTGCGGGACGGTGAGGGCGTGCAGGTCGACGACGCAGAAGATCGAGTCGTCGGTGTGCTGGTCCTCGACCCAGTTGCGGACCGCTCCGAGCAGGTTGCCGAGATGGAGCGCACCCGAGGGCTGGATTCCGGAGAAGACGCGGGCCACGAGAGCGACAGCGTACCCGGGCACGACTCCGGTTGAAGAACGACACCGGGGTAATTACGCTGGCGTCGTGGCCCTCGACGTGAGCACCCCGGTCTTCGAAGGGCCGTTCGACCTCCTTCTGCACCTGATCCTGCGGGACGAGGTCGATCTCTACGAGGTGACGCTCCTCGACATCGTCGACGCGTATCTCGTGGAGATGGAGCGCATGCAGGTCCTCGAGCTCGCATCGGCGACGGAGTTCCTGCTCATCGCTGCGACACTCGTCGAGTTGAAGGCTCGCCGCCTGCTGCCCGACGACGGCGACCTCGAACTCGACGACGAGCTCGCGCTCTGGGAGGAGCGCGACCTCCTGCTGGCCAGGCTCCTCGAGTTCAAGACCTTCAAGGACGCCGGCGCCGTCCTCGACCGCCTCTTCGAGCGGGCACGCCGCTCCTACCTCCGCAGAGTCGGCCCGGACGATCGCTTCCTCGACCTTCAGCCCGACCTCCTCGCCGGTATCGGGCCCCTCGACCTGCGGGCGGCCTTCATCCGGGCGATGACACCGAAGCCCGTCGAACGCGTGGCGCTGGACCACCTGCCCTCGGTCCGGGTGAGTGTCCTCGAGGCGCTCGGCGAGGTGGTGGACGAACTCCGGCGGGCTCGGCGACTCTCCTTCCGTGACCTCTGCGAGGGTCTCGGCGAACGCCTGGAGATCGTGGTCCGGTTCCTCGCCGTCCTCGAACTGTTCAAGCGGGGGATGGTGGACCTCTACCAGGGGGGCACGTTCGGTGCGCTCGACATCCGCTGGACCGGCGACGACGGACCGGTCGAGACGGTCCTCACGGGCGTCGACGTCTACGACGGGTAGCGTGCCGCAGCGATGACCGACGGTCCCGCCCCTCTCGACGACCTCGACCGGGCGATCGAGGCGCTGGTGCTCACCACGGAGCAGCCGCTGGCGACCGCCGTCCTCGCGCAGCTCCTCGAAATCCCTGCCGCAGAGGCCGACCGCCGTTGTGCCGATCTCGAGAACCGCTACCGGGAGGGTGGCCACGGCTTCGAGCTGGTGCGCATCGCTGGTGGTTACGTCTTCCGGTCGAGGGAGGAGCTCTCGCCCTACGTGGAGCGGGTGGTCCTCGAGGGGCAGGCGACGCGGCTCTCGGCCGCGGCGCTCGAGACCCTCGCCATCGTCGCCTACAAGCAGCCGATCTCCCGAGCGCAGATCGCAGCGATCCGCGGCGTGAACGTCGACGGTGTCGTCCGCACGCTGCTGCACCGTGACTTCATCACCGAGGTCGGTCGGGACGACGGGCCCGGGCAAGCGGTGCTGTACGGGACCACGGCGACACTGCTCGAGCGGCTCGGCCTCGACACGGTCGCGGACCTCCCGGCGATCGGCGAACTGGTCCCCGGGGCGGATGTCGTCGAGGCGCTCGAGCGCACCCTCCTCGACGACGGCGACCCACGACGCCGACCCCGCAACGACATCGGCACCTCCACGGCGGGCGAGGAGTCCGCCGCACCGACACCGTGAGCGACGAGGGCCGCGAACGCGTCCAGAAGGTGCTGGCCCGGATCGGGGTGGGAAGCCGTCGGGCGGTCGAGGAGTTGGTGGTCGAAGGCCGCGTGCTGGTCAACGGTCGAACGGCCGAGCTCGGTGACCGGGTCGACCCCGAGGTCGATCGGGTCACCGTCGACGGCGTGCCCATCGGGATCCGACCCGGGCTCGTGCACTACCTGTTGAACAAGCCGACCGGGGTCGTCACGACGGCGGACGACCCGCAGGGACGACCGACCGTGCTCGGCTTGGTGCCCGCAGCACCGAGGGTCCACCCGGTGGGCCGTCTCGACCTCGATTCCGAGGGCCTTCTGTTGCTCACCAACGACGGCGATCTCACGCACCGGCTCACGCACCCGTCGTTCGGCGTCGACAAGGAATACCTGGCGTGGGTCGAGGGCCGGCCCGGTCGAGCGGCGCTGCGTAGCCTTCGGGAAGGCGTGGAGCTCGAGGACGGACGGACGGCACCTGCGCGGGTGAGCACCGTCGAGCCGGACGTGCTGCGCATCGTGATCCACGAAGGTCGGAACCGCCAGGTGCGGCGGATGTGCGCCGCGGTCGGACACCCGGTGCGACGGCTGGTCCGTGTGCGGATCGGTCCGATCGTCGACAGAGCGCTGCCGCCGGGATCCTGGCGACCACTCGACTCCGACGAGGTGCGGGCACTCGCCGCGGCGTGCCAACCGTCGGAGGACGCAGCGGGCTGAGGGTGGTTGGGCGGTCGGCCGTGGCGGTCGTAGCATACGCCCCCATGGCATCCGTCCGGGCGCTGCGTGGCGCCACGACCGTCGACCGTGACGAGGCCGGACACGTCGCCGATCGCGTCGAGGCGCTCCTCCGGGCGGTGCTCGAGGGAAACGGCATCGGCACCGATGCCCTGATCTCGGTGGTCTTCAGCGCGACCGGTGACCTGCGGACCTCGTTCCCCGCAGCGGCGGCCCGTGCCCGCATCCCCGAGCTCGCCGACGTACCGCTGCTCGACGTCGCCCAGCTCGACGTCGACGGCGCGCTTCCCCGCTGCATCCGGATCCTCGCGCACGCCGAGCTGGACGCCCCCCGGTCCGCGGTTCGCCACCTCTTCCTCGAGGGGGCTGCTGCGTTGCGTCCGGACCTCGCCACCGGTGCGGGATCGTGAGCGCCCAGCAGCGGGCCAACATCGTCGGTCTCGGCCTGATCGGTGGGTCGATCGGGCGAGCGCTTCGCGCCACGGGTTGGCTGGTTTCCGGCGAGGACCGCGATCCCGCTGTCGCCGAGCGTGCCCGTTCGCTCGGCGTCCTCGACGCGATCGGGCTCGATCGCGACGCGGTCGTCACGTTCGTCGCGACACCCGTGTCCGGCATCGTCGACGCTGCGACGGACGCACTCCGGCGAACCACAGGGCTCGTGACCGACGTCGGATCGGTCAAGGGGCCGATCACTGCGGCCATCGACGACCCTCGGTTCTGCGGCGGTCACCCGATGGCCGGATCGGAACGGATCGGGGTCGAGGGTGCCGACCCGGACATGTTCACCGGCGCGGTGTGGGTGCTCACGCCGACACCGCGGACCCCCGACGCCGTCTTCACCGAGCTCGCGGGGATCGTCGCAGCACTCGGGGCGGAGGTGGTCGCAGTCACGCCCTCACAGCACGATGCGCTCGTCGCGGTCGTCTCCCACGTCCCGCACCTGACTGCTGCGACGCTCATGACGATCGCGGACCGCCGGGCGGAGGACCACGGCGCCCTGCTCCGGCTCGCTGCGGGCGGGTTCCGAGACATGACCCGGATTGCGTCGGGTCACCCGGCGATCTGGCCGGACATCTGCGCGGAGAATCGGGACGCCATCCTCGAGACGCTCGACGAGTTCATCGAGGGGCTCGGACGCGTGCGGGGCCTGGTGGCGACCGGTGACCGTCAGGGTCTCACGGCCCACCTCGAACGGGCTCGCTCGGCCAGGGGCCGGCTCCCGGTGCGAGCGGCCAAGCCCGAGGAGCTCGCGGAGGTCCGCGTGCAGATCCCCGACCGGCCCGGTGCCGCTGCGGAGCTGTTCACGCTCGCCGCCGAGCTCGGCGTGAACATCGACGACTTCGAGGTCATGCACACCGCCGCCGACCGAACCGGTGTCGCGATCCTCCTCGTGGACGCCTCGCAGGCCGAGCTCTTCCACGGCGGACTGCTCGCCCGGCGCTTCAAGCACGCGGTGGAACGCCTCTCATGACGTTCCCGCGCCCGGTCGTCCCGCTCGCCCGACCACCGGAGTGCGTGGTGGAGCTACCGGGTTCGAAGTCGATCACCAACCGGGCGCTGCTCATCGCCGCGCTCGCAGAGGGCGAGTCGACGCTCCGGCGAGTGCTGTTCTCCGACGACACCGAGGCGATGCTGGGTGTGCTCGACGCTCTGGGGATCCCCACCGCTGTCGACCGTGCGGCGGCCGAGGTCGTCGTCTCGGGGACCGGCGGCAGGCTCCATCCGGGACCCGTGGCGATCGACGCCCGCTCCGCCGGAACCGTGGCACGGTTCGTTCCTCCGGTTCTCCTGCTCGGGTCCGGGCCGTACGTGGTCGATGGCACGGAGCAACTGCGGCGGCGACCGCTCGGTGACCTCCTCGTGGCGCTCCGCGACCTCGGGGCGAGGGTCGAGGACCCCTCCGGACTCGGGGCACTGCCGCTCACGATCCACGGCTGTGGGGGATCGGGCCTCGGTGCCATGGTCGACATCGCCGCTGACGTCTCGAGCCAGTTCGTGAGCGCGCTGATGCAGGTCGGTCCTCTCCTCCCGGCTGGGCTCCGGCTGCGCCTGACGACGGACGCCGTTTCGCGTCCGTATCTCGACATGACCGCTGCGGTGATGGCGGCATTCGGCGCGACCGCGACGGTGACGGCACGTGCGGTGGTCGTGGCTCCCGGTCGATACGGCGCCACGTCGTACACGATCGAGCCGGACGCATCGGCGGCGTCGTACTTCTTCGGGGCTGCGGCGACCACCGGTGGTCGGGTGCGGGTGCAGGGTCTCGGACGGAGCGCGTTGCAGGGTGACGTCGGCTTCGTCGACGTGCTCGAGCGCATGGGTGCCGAGGTGAGCTCCGGAGAGGACTGGACCGAGGTCCGCGGGCCGGCACCCGGACAGCTCCGCGGTGTCGACGTCGACCTCGCCGACATCTCCGACACTGCGCCGACGCTCGCTGCGGTCGCCGCACTCGCCAGCGGGCCGTCGAGGTTGCGCGGGATCGGCTTCATCCGGAACAAGGAGAGCGACCGGATCGGCGATGTCGTGGGGGAGCTCTGCCGCCTCGGCGTCGATGCGGTCGAGGAGGACGACGGCATGACGATCCGTCCTGAGCGGTCGCGGCTCCACGGCGGTGTGGTGGACCCCCACGGCGACCACCGACTCGCCATGAGCTTCGCGGTCCTCGGGCTCAGCGCCGACGGCATCTCGATCGACGACCCGGCGTGCGTGGAGAAGACATTCCCGCAGTTCTGGGACGTTCTCGAGGAGCTGCGCCGATGAGCGACGGCGGGTCCTGGGGCCGGGGGCTCCGGGTGATCGCGATCGACGGTCCCGCAGGCACGGGGAAGTCCACGGTCGCCCGCCGGGTCGCCGATCGCCTCGGGCTGCCGCAGCTCGACACCGGCGCGATGTACCGGGCGATCGCCTGGGCGGTGCTGCGCGACGGCGTCGATCCAAGCGACGCAGTCGGGGTCGCCGTCGTCGCCGAGCGTTGCGACGTCGAACTGCGCGGCGACGGTGCAGCCCCCTCCACCGTGCTCGTCGACGGGGTCGACGTGACCCGGGCGATCAGGTCGAAGGCGGTGACCGATGCCGTGTCCGCGGTCGCCGCGACACCGGCCGTCCGGTCGCGACTGCGGACGCTGCAACGGCAGTGGGTCGGCGAGCGCGACGGCGGCGTTCTCGAGGGGCGCGACATCGGGACGGTCGTCGTTCCCGACGCCCTGGTGAAGGTCTTCCTTACGGCGACGCCGGAGGTCCGGGCGCAGCGACGTGCCGGTGAAGCAGCGGAGAACGGGGTCTCGCTCGACGTGGACGCCGTGGCCCGGGACCTCGCACGTCGCGATCACCTCGACAGCACGCGGACCGACTCGCCGCTGCGGGCTGCGAGCGACGCGACGGTGATCGATACGTCGCTGCTCACGGTGGACGAGGTGGTCGAGCAGATCGCGACGCTGTGGGCCGTAGGCGGTCGGGCAGGGGAGGGCCGATGACCGAGGCGCAGGGATCCCACCCGGTGCGGGGCGTCGTGCCGACATCGGCGGAGCGCGGGTTCTACCGGATCGCGCGCGCCGTCCTCGTCGGCGCATGTCGTGCGTGGTTCCGGCTGCGGGTCGAGGGCTCGCATCACCTTCCCGAACACGGTCCCGTCATCCTCGCGCCCGTCCATCGCTCGAACCTCGACACGCCGATCGTGGCGGCGACCACTCGGCGCATGCTGCGGTTCATGGGGAAGGATTCGCTCTGGGCGCGGAGTCGAGCCATCGGCGCAGTCCTGAGTGCGCTCGGGGCGTTTCCGGTCGCGCGCGGGACGGCCGACCGGGAGGCTCTGCGCCGCTGTCAGGAGGTCCTCGAGTCGGGGCAGCCGCTGGTGCTCTTCCCCGAGGGGACCCGCCGCTCGGGTCCGATCGTGGAGGACATCTTCGACGGCCCGGCGTTCCTGGCCCTGCGTACGGGTGCGCCGATCGTTCCGATCGGGATCGCCGGGTCGGAGGAAGCGCAGCCGCGTGGCGGCCGATGGATCCGCCCGATTCGTGTGCACGTGGTGATCGGCGCGCCGCTCGTTCCCACCGTCGGGGGCGGATCGACGACGTCGCGGCGGGCGGTGCGAGAGCTCACGGCGACACTGCAGGAGGAACTGCAGCGCCTCTTCGAGATGGCGTCGGACCGCCGGAGTTGAGGGGCGGGCGCCCGTCCGCTCAGCGGGCGGCCAGTGACCGCAGGACGTCGCTCGCCGCCAGATCCCGGTCCTGCAGGTCGGCCCGGCGATCCCCGGGCGTGCCGAGACCGCCGGCGAGGAATCCGCCGATCGCGCCGAGGAGCTCGCGCAGGTGCCGTGGGGGAGGGAAGTACTCCTCCTCATCGACGACGCGGATCTCCTCGATCCCCGCTCGGGGTGCGAGCCGTTCGAGGACACCGAGGACCAACCCGTCCGGCGCGGACGCACCGGCCGTGACGCCGACGACCCCGTCGAGGTCGTCGGGAAGTTCGGAGGGGTCGTTGACCCGAAGCACGCGTGGGCAACCTGCGTCGGTGGCGAGGTGCGCGAGTGCCATGGTGTTCGAGGAGTTCGCCGATCCGATGACGACGATCGCCTCGCACCGCTCGGCCAACACGAGGAGCGCCGACTGGCGATTGGTCGTGGCGAAGCAGAGGTCGGACCGTCCCGGCTGCCAGAGTGCGGGGAACCGGGACCGGGCGGCGTCCACGACCCCGCTCCATTCCCGGTGCGAGAGCGTGGTCTGCGCGAGGAGCGCGACGGGTCGGTCGTCGTCGGGAAGGGCTGCGACGTCCTCGGGGGTCTCGACGAGCTCGATGGAGGACGGTGCGACGGCCATGGTGCCCACTGCCTCCTCGTGGCCCTCGTGACCGACGTAGACGATCCGGTAACCCTGTCCCGCCCGGATCTTGACCTCGTGGTGGACCTTCGTGACGAGCGGGCACACCGCGTCGACGACATAGCCCCCGGCGCCGATCGCGGACTCGACGACCTCGGGTGCCGATCCGTGTGCGGAGAGCATCACCGGCGCGCCCTCAGGCACCTCGGAGATGTCGTCGACGAACACGACGCCCAGGGCTCGGAAGCGTTCGACCACCCGCTGGTTGTGGACGATCTCGTGGTAGCAGTACACGGGTGCGGGAAAGACCCGCACCATCCAGGCCAACGCCTTGATCGCCATCTCGACACCGGCGCAGAAGCCGCGTGGTGACGCCAGGAGCACTCGCTCGACCCGCACGGGGCCGAGGCTACCGAGCACGCCGTGCCCAGTGGAACACGGGGCACATCCTCCTAGCATGGGCACCCATGTCGTTGCCGCGCGTCGTCACTGTCGCGCCCGGTTCCCCTGCCGCCTGTGCCGGCATCGAGCCTGGCGACGAGATCCTCACCGTCTCGGGCGAACCGCTCCGTGACGTGATCGAGTATCGCGTGCGCACCGACGAGGCCGAGGTCAGCCTCGAACTGCGGCGAGGCGGGATCGATTTCGACGTGGAGGTCCGCAAGGCCGCGGGCGAGCCCCTCGGGCTCGAGATCGACGCAGCGGTCTTCGACCGGGTCCGGACCTGCGACAACCACTGCGAGTTCTGCTTCATCTACCAATTGCCCCCCGGGCTGCGGAAGAGCCTGTACGTGAAGGACGACGACTACCGACTGTCGTTCCTCTACGGGAACTTCACGACGTTGACCCGGTTCACCGAGGCGGACCTCGAGCGGGTCCTCACCGAAGGTCTCGGCCCGCTCTACGTCTCGATCCACGCGACTGATCCCGAGGTCCGCTCCGACCTGTTGCACAACCGTCGCGGCGCCACCTCTCTGCGGTGGCTACGAGCGTTGCTCGACGGGGGGATCACCGTCCACGGCCAGGTCGTGGTGTGCCCCGGAGTGAACGACGGCGCCGTCCTCGAGGACACGCTGTGCGGGATCGCCGACCGGTTCGCCGATCTCGCGAGCGTCGCCGTCGTCCCACTCGGGGTGTCCCGGTACTCCACTGCCTCCCGGATGCGGCCCCACACGATGGAGGAGGCCGTCGACGTGGTCGACATCGTCGAGGCGTGGCAACAGCGCTTCCTCGGTCTCAGCGGACGTCTCGTGGTTCACGCTGCCGACGAGTACTACCTCCTCGCCGGTCGGCCCTTCCCCGAGCTCGACCCTGAGGCAGCGGCGCTGCACGAGGACGGCATCGGGATGGCGGCGACCTTCGCCGCGGAGTTCACCGGGCGCGCTCCGGTGGTGACCGGGACCAAGGCAGGGTTCTTCGCCTGGGTCGACGGTGCGCCGGCAGCCGGGTACCGCGCCCCGCGGGCGGCGCCCGCTGCGGGTCGCTCGGCCGGACTCCACATCGGACCCAGGCCGGACGCACCGGTGGGAATCCTCACGGGAAGCTACGGCGCCGAGGTGCTCCGGCCGCTCGTCGCCTCGACGGGTCGGCCCGACGTGCGCGTGATTCCCGTCGAGAACCAGTTCTTCGGCGGGAACATCGGGGTGACCGGCCTGCTCGTTGGCGCGGACCTCGCCCGGGTGCTGGCCGCCGAGCCGGAAGGACATCGCTATCTGCTGCCTGACGTCTGTCTCTCCGAGGGGCGCTTCCTCGACGGCACCGGGCCGGAGGATCTTCCCCGACCGGTCGAGGTCCTGCCCACCGACGGGGTGGCGCTGCGCCGGGCACTCGGAACCCTCGGGACGGCGCGCCGAGGGGTCGACGTGGAAGAGGTCAGGGTATGAGCGAGCAACGTCGTCGTCGTGAAGCCGCGGCGGCTGCCGACCGCGGGAACCCCGTGCTCGCCGTCGTCGGTCGTCCGAACGTGGGGAAGTCCACGCTCGTGAACCGGCTCGTCGGCCGCCAGGAGGCGATCGTCGAGGAGCGGCCGGGTGTCACGGTTGATCGCAAGTCTCTCGAAGGGGACTGGCAGGGTCGGTCCTTCACCGTGGTCGATACCGGCGGCTGGATGCCAGGCGGTTCCGGGTCGGCACTCGACGACAAGGTCTCCCGACAGTCCGAGCAGGCGATGGGATCGGCCGACGCGGTCCTCTTCGTCGTCGACGGCCGGGTCGGCCTCACCGAGGAGGACGCCCGTGTCGCCGGGGTCCTTCGGCGGGTCGACGCACCGGTCTTCGTCGTGGTGAACAAGATCGACCACGCCACGCGTGAACAGGACGCCTGGGAGTTCATGAGTCTCGGACTCGGGGAGCCCTATCCGCTGAGTGCGTTGCACGGCACCGGAACGGGCGACCTGCTCGATGCGGTGCTCGACGCCGTGGGGCCGAGCCGGGTCGACGCCCCAGCGGAGGAGTCCGACCCCTGGGCCGACAACGACCCGGACGCCGTGGACGAGGATCCCTCTCGGTCGGAGTTCTCCGTTGCGATCGTCGGTCGGCCGAACGTTGGGAAGTCCACCTTGTTCAACCGCCTGATCGGTGAGGAGCGGTCCGTCGTCCACGACATGCCGGGGACGACCCGGGATGCGATCGACACGGTCGTGGACACCGAGCACGGACCGATCCGCTTCGTCGACACGGCCGGCATGCGTCGCCGGTCGCGCATCGGCCACGACGACGCCGACCGCACGGAGTACTACTCCATGGTGCGGGCGCTGCGCGCCGTCGACCGGGCGGACGTCGCGTTCCTCGTCGTCGACGCGACCGAGGGCGTCACCCACCAGGACCAGCGGCTCGCGGAACGGGTCGACGCAGCCGGCTGTCCGATCGTGATCCTGTTGAATAAGTGGGAGCTCGTCGAGAACGAGGACCGGGAACGCCGGGCGAGGGAGTCGGGCGAACGGCTGCGCTTCCTCGGTGAGGCGCCGATGCTTCGAATCTCCGCCCGAAGCGGCAAGGGCGTGCACAAGCTGCTTCCGTCGTTGGGGGAGACGATCTCGCACTATCGGGCGCGGATCCCGACCGGAACGGTGAACCGGGTCATCCGAGATGCGCAGGCGGCACACCCCGCACCAGGCGGGGCCCGGGTGCTCTACGCGACGCAGGGGGCGACCAATCCGCCGACGTTCACGCTGTTCGCGAACCGTGATCTGCCGCCCACGTATCTCCGCTACCTCGAACGAGCGCTCCGCGAGGGCTGCGATCTCGGCGCGACTCCGGTGAAGATCCGTGTCCGCCGACGTTCCTGAGGCTCGTTGGGAGCACGTCGTCCCGTGCGCGAGACTGCGGGGGTGACGGCACAGGATCCCATCGAAGGCAGCGGAGCGGTCTCGGACGCCTCCACGCTGGCTGAGGCCGCGCGGCGGGCGCTCCAGGGCAACCTCCACAAGGAGGGCGAGAAGCTCGCGAAGCAGGGCAAGCTCTTCGTGCGGGAACGTCTCGATCTGCTCCTCGACCCGGGTTCGTTCGTGGAGGACAGCCTGCTGGCGAACGCGAGTGCGGTCGACCTGCCGGCAGACGGTGTCGTGGTGGGAACCGGCACGATCGACGGGCGAACCGTGGCGGTGATGGCGAACGACCCCACCGTGAAGGCGGGTTCGTGGGGAGCGCGAACCGTCGAGAAGATCGTCCGGATCACCGAACGCGCCCTGACCGACAACCTCCCGATGTTCTGGCTCGTGGATTCGGCCGGAGCGCGGATCACGGATCAGGTCGAGCTGTTCCCCGGTCGACGCGGCGCCGGGCGCATCTTCTACAACCAGGTCCGGATGTCGGGCCGGGTCCCCCAGATCTGCTGCCTCTTCGGTCCCTCCGCCGCAGGCGGCGCCTACATCCCTGCCTTCTGTGACGTCGTCATCATGGTCGAGGGCAATGCGTCGATGTACCTCGGCTCGCCGCGTATGGCCGAGATGGTGATCGGCGAGATCGTCACCCTCGAGGAGATGGGCGGCGCACGGATGCACGCGACGGTGTCGGGGTGCGGGGACCTCCTCGCCACCGACGACGAGGACGCGCTCGACCAGGCTCTCGCCTTCTTCTCCTACCTGCCCTCCCACTGGCGGGAGTCGCCGCCCGTCTACCAGCCCCGTCCGCCGTCGAAGCCCCTCACCGCCGACGTCGTGCCGGCGGAGGAGAGTCGTGGGTACGACATGCACGACGTCATCGACGGCATCGTCGACGAGGAGAGCTTCTTCGAGGTGAAGCCACTGTTCGCGCCGGAGCTCGTCACCGGCTTCGGGCGACTCGAGGGGCGGCCGATCGGCATCGTCGCGAACAACCCGATGCAGAAGGGTGGCGTGCTGTTCGTCGACTCGGCGGACAAGGCAGCCCGGTTCATCTGGCTCTGCGATGCCTTCAACATCCCGCTGCTGTTCCTCGCCGATGTGCCCGGGTTCATGATCGGTACCGAGGTCGAACGACAAGGGATCATCCGTCACGGCGCGAAGATGATCACCGCCGTGTCGGAGGCGACGGTCCCGAAGCTGTCGATCATCGTCCGCAAGTGCTACGGGGCCGGGTTGTACGCGATGTCCGGGCCGGCGTTCTCCCCCGAGGCGACGATCGCGCTGCCGACGGCGAAGATCGCCGTGATGGGGCCGGAAGCGGCCGTGAACGCGGTGTATGCCAATCGGATCGCCGCCATGACCGACGCGGAGGAGCGCGACGCGTGGGTCGCCGAGCAGCGCCGCCTCTACGAGCTCGACGTCGACATCCTGCGTCTCGCCTCGGAGCTGGTCGTCGACACGATCGTCGATTTCGAGGATCTCCGCATGGAGTGTGTCCGCCGTATCGATCGGGCGAGGGGCAAGGACCGCACGTTCAGCGATCGTCGCCACGGCGTGCCGCCCGTCTGAGATGGCGTGGTGCGAGGCGTGTGAGGCCGCATGGACGCCGGTCGGCGAGGGCCCGTCGGCGTGCCCGCAATGCGGGACCGCAGCATGTGGCCCCTCGGCTGGTACTACTGGCGAGACGACGACGGGGGAGGCGCCTGCGAGACTCCCCTGGCACCTGAAGGGGTTGCTCGCTGCGCTCGTCGCCTACCTCGGTTGGCGTGCGGTGCAGGGCGTCCTCGTGCTCCTCGGCGTCCTCGGCTGACCGGAGTGCTCGCCGGTGGTCCGCTGACGCTAGGGTAAGTCGGCCCTTCGGGGCATCGGGCTGTGGCGCAGTTTGGTTAGCGCGCTTGACTGGGGGTCAAGAGGCCGGAGGTTCGAATCCTCTCAGCCCGACGAACATGTAGGAAGGGGCACCGCAGGAGCCCCCTTTCTGTGCTGGTCGGGTTCCGGCGCGCACGAAGCACTCTTGTGATAGCACGAGGGTGCGCTGCCGCCTCCGGTTTCCCGTATTTGGCGTCGTCCTCGGTTCTTCGGCGTTGCGCGCGGGTATCGGAGGTCCATGTGGGTGCAGCGGTGGCACCTCGACGTGGCGGTACGGACGAGTTCGACGCAGGGCACAGCGTGAGTGCGGTCGGTGCCGATCGGCTGCAGCGAGGTGGCATCGAGGACGACGTCCTCGGGTTGTTCCGTGCCTACCGGTCTCACCCCTCGAACGCTCGTCGCAACGAGATCGCCCGCCACTACCCGGGCCTCGCCGCGGGCGTGGCTCGACGCTTCTACGGTCGTGGCGAACCGATGGACGACCCGGTGCAGGTGGCGAGGTTCGGTCTGCTCAAGGCGATCGAACGCTTCGACCCCGACCGTGGTGTTTCCTTCACGAGCCTCGCCGTGCCCACGATGCTCGGCGAACTGAAGCGGCACGTCCGTGATCGAACGTGGTCCACGAAGGTCCCTCGTGAGCAGAAGGAACTGCTCACGAGGATCGGTCCGACGACCGATCTTCTGACGGCGGAACTCCGACGCTCGCCGACGGTCACCGAGCTCGCCGCACGGCTCGACGTCAGCCCGGAGGCCGTCATCCTGGCACTCGAGGCCCGTGCCGCCTACCAGGCGTCGTCGATCTTCGCGTCGTTCGGCGGCGATGGCGGCGAGGGGACCCGCGAGGCCTATGTGGCGGCCCGTGAGCGCGGTCTCGACGGAGCCGACAACCGGTTGACCGTCCGTCGGCTCCTCGCCCTCCTTCCCGAGCGCGAGCGGCGGATCACCGAGCTCCGTTTCTTCGAGGACAAGACGCAGTCCGAGATCGCCGAGCATCTCGGCGTCATTCAGATACACGTGTCCCGTCTGCGCCGGCGCACCCTCGATCAGCTTGGCCGACGCGTCGACGACCTCGCCGCCCTCGGTGACGTCTGAACGACCGGGACGGTAACGTCCGCCCGGGCTCCGCACCGGGGTCCGGGGAGGACCTTCGATGGACGTGTCGGGCGGCCAGGCGTGAGCGGCGGAGCAGGGGAGGTGCCCTCCCTGCACATCGGCGGAGGTCGTGCCGTGATCTCGCTTCGTCGACCTGACAAGCGGAACCGGATCGAGCCGGTCGACCTCGAGACGCTTCTCGGCCACCTCGGCACCGTCCGGATCGATCCGACCGTTCGGGTCGTGCTGATCGAGGCGACGGGCCCCTCGTGGTGTTCGGGGTTCCACCTCGGTGCGCTCGCCGACCGAGCTCCCGCACCGGTGAGCTTCGGCGAGCTGTGCGATGAGCTCGAACGGGTCGAGGTGCCGACGATCGCGGTGATCGCCGGATCGGTGCACGGTGGCGGGACGGACCTCGCGCTCGCCTGCGACCTGCGAATCGCGTCGCACGGCGTGACGCTCGGGATGCCGGCGGCGCGCATCGGGCTCCAGTACTACGCGAGCGGACTGCGACGCTTCGTCGAACGCATCGGGCCGGCGGCTACCAAGCGGATCTTCCTCACCGGCGAGACGATCGGTGCTGACGAGCTGTTGCGTATCGGCTACCTGACCGACCTCGTCGTACCGTCCGAACTCCGGAACCGGGTCGACGCGCTGTGCGAGGCGGTCTGCGGGCTCGCGCCGCTCGCGGCGCGAGCGACGAAGTCGGCGATCGACGAGCTCGGCGGACCGAGCCCGGACCTCGACCGCATCCAAGATGGACACGTACGTAGCGCGAAGTCGGAGGAGCATGCCGCCGCGATGCGGTTGCTCCGCGAGCGGCGGACGGCCGGCGCGGGAGGCGACTAGGTGTCGCCGATCGAGCCGCCGCCGCTCACGCCGATGGATGCCACCCCCACCGGCCCGCTCCGTGGGGTTCGGGTACTCGACGTGACCCACGCGGCGGCCGGGCCCGTCGCGACGATGTTCCTCGGCGATCTCGGGGCGGACGTGATCAAGGTCGAGCCGCCCGCCGGTGAGTTGGCCAGGTTCGCCGAGCCCTTTCTCGCCGAGGACACGGAGCGCCATTACGGCGGCAGGTTCGCCAACCGCAACCGCAACAAGCGGGCCATCGCTCTCGACCTGACCGACCCCTCGGACCGCTCGGTCTTCCTCGAGTTGGTCGAGACCGCGGACGCACTCGTGGAGAACATGCGAGCGGGGGTGCTCGATCGACTCGGGGTGGGCTGGGACGTCTGCCGGCAGCGCAACCCCGCGCTCGTGTACGTAGCGATCCGCGGCTTCGGCGACCCGAGAACCGGCGAGAGCCCCTATGGCGACTGGCCCGCCTACGACGTCGTGGCCCAGGCCATGGGCGGGGTCGTCGCCATGACGGGTCCGGACCCCGACCACCCGCTCCGGGCAGGACCGCTCCTCGGCGACGTGGTGCCGGGGCTCCACGCGGCGCTCGGGCTCTGTGCGGCACTGCTGCACGCACGGACGACCGGTGTCGGACAATTCCTCGACGTGGCGATGGTCGACGCCGTGGCG
>VGBO01000031.1 GCA_016870475.1 Actinomycetota bacterium
CTGCGGCGCCGTCCAGGCCATGCTCGATCCGGAGTCGGTGCGGGAGCTCCCGAGCGTCCGGGAGTGGCTGCGCCACGCCGAAGCGGCTCGGCGCACGGTCGTGGAGAACAACCCGGGGGCGTCGACTGCGGAGCTGGTCGCCCTGCTCACCGATCAGAACATCGTGTCCCAGCTCTCGAACCTGCGGACCCACCCGGCGGTGGCGTCGGGGCTGGCGAGCGGTCGGCTGGAGGTGCACGGTTGGCGGTACGGCGTCGAGGACGGGAGCGTGGCCGTCTTCGACGAGACGACGTCGACGTTCCTGCCGGCGACCTCGCTGCTTCCGGCCCGCGGCGGCCCGGTCACCGACCGTTCGACCCTCGCCCGCTGAGGCGCTTCAGCCGAGCGCGTACTGCTCGGCGAAACCCGCGAGGAGGTCGGCGGGGCCGTCGACGCGCAGGCGTCCCGACTGCTCGGCGTCAGCGACCCGGAGCAGGTCGCGGCGCGTTGCGACGAGGGTGCGCGCATCGGTGGTCACGCGCCCCCGTGGCAGACCGGTCGGGGTCGCGTCGAGCCCCATGTGGAACAGTTCGCCGTCGACGACGACCTCGTAGCTGGCCGCCTCGGCCGTCCGGGGTCGGCGGGTGTAGCTGAGCAGCATGCCGTGGACGGCGTTGCGGGGTTCGAACTGGTCGACCCGGTCGAGGTCGAGCAGCGGCGTGCCGAACCGAACGAGGGCGGCGAGGACGGGCTGGATCTCCTCGCCGCGGGCGGTGAGCCGGTATTCGGGTCGGGCGGGGCTCGACGTGTCGTGCACGAGCAGGCCCTCGGCGACGAGGAGTTGGAGGCGACCGCTGAGGAGGTTCGGCGGGATGCCCGGCAGGCCGCGCCGGAGCTCGCCGAACCGTCTCGGCCCGTGGAGGACGAGGTCCCGCAGGATCAACAGGGTCCACCGGTCGCCGACGAGGTCGAGCGATCGTGCGATCGGGCAGTACTGGTCGTAGCTCCGTTGCTCGGCCATGGTCCGGTTCGTCTCTCCTGCGAGCCGTGGATCCCAGTATGACAAAACGTCGATAGCTGTTGACAACACGTCCGCGCAGAACGCCGCAGGTGTCACGACGGGGCCGACGGGGAACGACGTGGTCCGTCGTCCCTGTCCGGAGGCAGCCATGGCCCGCCCGCACCGCATCCGTCGCACCGCCGCATTCGGCACGGTGTTCGCCCTCGGTGCGCTCGGGCTCACGCGCTGGCGCGAGGGGTCGAGACGGTTCGTCCGGGGCGCCGCGACCGGGGTGGGGGTCGACCCCGCGCCGGCGTGGGAGGCCGACCAGGTGACCGACGGCCACGCGCCCGGGCACCGTCACCTCCCCGTGCCGCCGGCCGGCCGGGAACTGCAGCGCTGGACGTTCGACCGCCGCCGGGTGTTCTTGCGTCGAGACGCCAGAGCACCGCTAGCGTCCCGTTCCGACGCCGGTCGACGGCGAGGTCGGGGGACGGACGGTGAACGGAGGGTCGACGAACTCCGACGCCGGGCGGGGCACCGCTGTCGGCATCGTCGCCGCCGTGGTCGCACTGCTGTTCTGGGGCATGACGTCGGTCATCGGACGCATCACCGACCTCGATCCCCTGTCGCTCGTGTTCCACCGACTCTGGCTCGCCGCCCTGTTCGCGACGGTCGTGCTCTACGCCCGCGGCGGCCGACTCGACCTCGACCACCTGCGCCTGTCGGTCGCCGGCGGGATCGGCTTCGCCGTCGACCTCATGCTGTTCTTCATGGCGATCCGCCGGACCACCGTCGCGAACGCCACGGTCATCGTGGCGATGGTGCCGATCCCGATGCTCGTCATCGCGCCCCGACTGTTCGGCGAGAAGCTCGCCCGCACCGACGTCGCGTGGGCGGTCGTGGCGATGGGCGGGGTCTCGCTCCTCGTGTTCGGTTCGACCGGACTCCCGACGTGGAGCCCGGCCGGGGACCTCCTCGCCGTCGGCGCCCTCGTCGGGTGGACGCTCTACGTGGCGGCGTCGAAGCGGACCCGTGACCGGGTCGACGCGTTGTCGTACACGACCCACACGGGACTGGTCGCCGCGATCGTCGTGACCCCGTTCGCCCTGCTGTCGGGCCAGGACCTGTCGTGGCCCGACCGCGAGGGCTGGTTCTGGGTCACGTTGTCGGCGATCGTCGTCGGCTGGGGCGGACACCTGCTCATGAACCTGGCGATCGGCCGGATCCCGGTGTGGTTGTCGGGAACGCTCCAGCTCGGCATCCCCGTCGCGGCGACCGTGCTCGTCGCGCTCTTCCTCGACGAAGCGATCACCCCGCTGCAGGTCGGCGGCATGGCGATCGCCATCGCCGCGATGACGGCGATGGTGCTGCAGTCCCAGCGCCGCAGCGCTCCCCCGGCCTGACCACCGAGCGGGAGCAGATCGTCAGCCTCCGAGGCGGTGCCGGTAGACGTTCGTGTTCCGGGGTTCGAAACCCATGCGCTGGTAGAGCCGGTTGGCGGCCTCCCGCGAGGGACGCGACGTGAGGTCGACCGTGGTGGCGCCTGCAGCCCGGGCACGTTCGATCGCCTCCCGGTTGATCGCCTCACCGACCCCTCGACCGCGGGCGGCGTCGTCGACGACCACGTCCTCGATCCACGCGCGCAACCCCGTCGGCAGCCGGAACAGCGCGAGCGTCATCGAGCCGAGGATCGTCCCGTCGTCGTCGAGGGCGAGGAGCAGCGTGGTGCACGGCGACGCGATGATCTCGGCGAGCGCCTCGGCCGCGGGCGGCGGGTTCGACGAGGAGAGCTGGGGGATCAGCCGGGCGAACGCCTCGACGAGCCGATCGTCGACCTCGGTAGCCTCCACGATGCGCACCGGGCGAGCGTACCCCCGCCACGACACCCCGCCGGTCCGACCGGTAGCCTCGCCCCGATGGATCACCTGCGTTGGCACCGCCGACCGGAGCTGCACCGGCCCGTGATCGTCGCCGCCTTCGAGGGGTGGAACGACGCCGGCGACGCGGCGACGGCCGCGATCGAGCACCTGCGCGACCGCTGGGGCGCCGAACCGCTCGCCGAGATCGACGCCGAGGCCTTCTACGACTTCACCCAGGCGCGCCCGACGGTGCACCTCGACGACGACGGCGAGCGGGCCATCGACTGGCCGAGCAACAGCCTGTGGTCGGCGACCGTGCCCGGTCTCGGCGACGTCATCCTGCTCGACGGCACCGAACCGGCGCTCGCCTGGCGGACGTTCTGCCGACAGGTGCTCCACGTCGCCGAGCGCTACGACGCCCGCATGCTGGTCACCGTCGGGGCGCTCATCTCCGACGTCGCCCACTCCCGTCCCGTCGAGCTGTATGGACTCGGCCACGACGTCGACCTCGGCCCGCTCGGCGTGGAGGGCTCCACGTACGAGGGGCCGACCGGGATCGTCGGCGTGCTGCACGCCGCGTGCCAGGAACGCGAGCTCCCCTCCGCGTCGCTGTGGGCGGCGGTGCCGTCCTACGTGCACGGCTCCCCGTCCCCCAAGGCGGCGCTCGCCCTGCTGCGCACCGTCGGCAACCTGCTCGGCGTCGGCATCCCGCTCACCGATCTCGAGATCGCGAGCGCCGCCTACGAACGGCAGGTCGACCAGCTCGTCGCCGACGACGAGGACACGGCAGAGCTCGTGCGCCGTCTCGAGGAACGCCACGACGAGCTCGCCGATCCGGCGGCGCTCGTCGCCGAGGTCGAGCAGTTCCTGCGCGACCGGACCGACGACTGAGCGCGCGGTGGCGGTCGCACTCCTGGGGTCGGCGGCGCTCGCCGTCGTCCTCGCCGCCCTGCTCGCCCGGGCAACCCTACGTTCACGCGCCGTCGAACGGCTCGCCGCCACCGACCCGCTCACGGGCCTGCCGAACCGGCGTGCGCTCGATCGACGACTCGGCGCGGAACTCGCCCGGGCCGATCGAACCGGCGCACCGCTGTGCGTCGTGTTCGTCGACCTCGACGGGTTCAAGACGGTGAACGACCGGCGAGGACACCGGGCCGGCGACGCCCTCCTCGTCGAGATGGCCCGCCGGTGGTCGGCAGCACTTCGCCCCTACGACCTGCTCGCCCGTCATGGTGGCGACGAGTTCGTCGTCGTGCTCCCGGCGTGCGGGACCGACCACGCCGTCGTGGTCGTCGACCGCCTCCGCTCGCTCGTGCCGGACGGGAACGGCCTGTCCGCCGGCATCACCGGCCGACGACCGGGCGACGACCCGGAGGGGGTACTCGAGCGAGCTGACGATGCCCTCCGACAGGCGAAGTCCGCGGGCGGGTTCCGTACCGTGGTCGTGGGCTGACCGGTCGGGTCAGGTCCGCCAGATCTCGTCGCGGGGACGGTCGTAGAACACGTCGAACGGTTCGCCGGCGATCGCGGCGAACGCTACGTCCCACACGTTCTCCGAACCGGCGATCGGGGTCGGCAGCGCATCACGGCGGAAGAAGCCGACATCTCGGGTCTCGAGCGGATGGCCGGTGAGCTCGCCGCCGGTGGCCACCCCGTGGAAGACCACGGAGTACAGGGGCACCTTGGTGAAGCCGCGTCGCATCCCGTCGAGCACGCCGAGCAGTCCCCGGATCTCGCACTCGATCCCGGTCTCCTCGCGCACCTCCTTCACGGCGACCTCGGCGGGCGAGTACCCGACGTCGGCCCAACCGGTCGGGTAGAGCCAGACCCCGGAGTCGGAGCGCTGGATGAGGAGGATCTCGCCGGCGTCGTTGGAGACGACCGCCCCGACGGCGATCTTCGGGGTGACGTAGCCGGCCACCCCGTCACCGATGATGCGCATCCACTCCGTGAGCAGTTCCCCGGCATCGAGCTCGTGCTCCGACGCCGCCCGGATGTCGGCGGCGATGTGGAGGATCTCCTCGAAGCGTTCCCGTTCGTAGAGGTTCTGCGTGAACCCGAGCCCGGTGCGGGCGACCCCGGCGAGCGACTCGCTCCACCGGATGAGATCGGCGGCGGTCACGCGGTCCATGGGACGTGACGCTACCGGTCAGGCGCGCAGCACGGCGCCGAGGGCCCGGGAGATCTCGGCGAGGTACTCCTCGTCGTCGATCTTCCCGCCCGACTGGTCCCGCACGTAGAACGCGTCGACGACGTGGTCACCGAGCGTCTGCACCTTGGCCGAGCGGATGTCGAGATCCAGCTCCGCCATGGTCGAGGTGATCCGGTGCAGCAGCCCGATCGCGTCGTGTGCCCGCACCTCGACCACGGTCGCGTTCGCGGAGGTCTCGTTGTCGAAGATCACCTTGTTGTCGAAGGGGGCCCAGGGACGGGCCTGCAGGGGTCGGCGACGCACGTAGGTGCGTGCCCGCTCCGCGAGCCGGGCGCGCACGGCGAGCCGCCCGTCGAGCGCGCGCTCCACGTCGTCGGCGACCCGAACCCAGTCGATCGCGTCAGCGTCCGGGTTGGACGGTTCGACCCGGAACTCGCACAGCGCCATCCCGTCCTCGTCGGAGAACGCCGCTGCGGCGAGCACGTCGAGGCCGTTGAGGGCGACGACCCCGGCGACCTTGGAGAACAGTCCCGGGCGGTCGTGGTCGACGACGGTGAGGGTGAACCCCTCGCCGTGCACCGAGCGACGGCTCTCGGCCATGAGGCGTCGGTGGTCGACGGTGGGGAACTGCGAGGACACCGCATCCTCGATCGACCCGCCGGCGAGCACGTGGGCGGTCTTGTCGGCGAGTTCCCGCACGAGCGCCGCCTTCCACTCCCCCCACGCTGCGGGCCCGGTCGCCATCGAGTCCGCCTCGGTGAGGGCCTGCAGCAACCGGAGGGTGGGGACCGACCCCACCTGCCGGGCGACACCGTCGATCGTGCCGCGGTCGGACAGGTCGCGGCGGGTGGCGACGTCGGGGAGCAGCAGGTGGTGACGGACCATGTCGACGAGTACGACGGTGTCGGCGGCGTCGAACCCGAGTCGGGGGGCGAGGTCCTCGACGATCTCGACACCGACCTCGGTGTGGTCCCGGGGCGGGTACCCCTTCCCGATGTCGTGGAGGAGGGCGCCGGCGACGAGCAGGTCCGGTCGGTCGACCCGGGCGACGAGGCCGGCGGCGTTCGCCGCGGCCTCGCACAGATGCCGGTCGACGGTGAACCGGTGGTACGCGTTGCGCTGCGGACGACTCCGGCACGGGGCCCACTCGGGGATGATCCGCACCATCAGCCCCCAGTGGTCGAGGGTCTCCACCACGGGGATCATCGGTCGCCCGCTGCGCAACAGCTCGACGAACCGGTCCTTGATCTCGCTCGGCCAGGGTTCGGGGAACGTGCGCCCCGCCGCGGCGAAGGTCTCGAGGGTCGCGCGTCCGATCCGGAGCCCCGAATGCGCTGCGGCGAGCGCGATGTCGAGGAGCTGGACCGCAGCCGCCGTGTCCTCCGCTGCGACGGGTTCGTCGAGCTGGATCTGCCCGCCGCGCAGCACCACCCCGTTGCCGAGACGTCGGGTCCGGTTGCGACGCCACCGCCGACCACCGCGGTCGAGGCGGTCGAAGGCGTCGTCGGTCAGCCACTCCACGGCCCGGGCGGCGCCGGCGACCGCGGCCATGAGGTCGTCGGCGTCGGGGTAGCCGAGGTCGGCGGCGACCCCGTCCTGCTCCTGCAGCAGCAGGACGTCGGAGGGGCGGGTGAACCGGCGGTGCAGCGCCACCCGGGCGTCGAGCAGGACCCGGACGGCCGCGTCGTACACGGCCCGGTCCCGTTCGAGCAGCTCCGGGTCGAGGAGCTCGAGCCAACCGAGCACGTTGGCGTCGCGCAGCCCGCCCCGTCCGAGCTTGAGGTCCGGTTCGAGCACGAAGGCGACCTCGCCCGGGTCGATCGTGCGGGTGGCGGAGAGCTCACGCAGCCGGGGCAACCATCGGCCGGCGTCGCCGATCCAGCGTCCCCGCGCCGCGTCGAGCAGCGCGGTGGAGAGGGTCGGGTCACCTGCGAGGTGCCGACACGACAGGTGCGCCGTTGCAACGTCGAGTTCGGTCTCGCCGAGGCGGAGCGCCTGCTTCACCGTGAACGTGGCGTGCCCGAGCTTGATGCCGGCGTCCCAGACCGGATACCAGATCCGCTCGGCGATCGGCCCGGCGACGACGCCGTCGGCGTGGAGCAGCAGCAGGTCGACATCGGAGTGCGGGCACATCTCGCCCCGGCCGTAACCACCGACCGCGACGAGCGCCGTCCCGGCGGCCGGAGCACCTGATCGCTCGAAGAGCCCCACGAGCCAGTCGTCGATGCGACCGGCGTACGCCCGGCAGAACTCCGCTCCCCGGAGGTCCCGGTCGGCGAGGAGGTCGTCACGGCGGAGCTCGGTCACCGGCGCCGATCCTACGGTGCGGTCGGCGGTCGACCCCCGCCGGAAACACGATGGAAAAACAGCGAACGGGGCAACACCTCGGTGAGGCCCGCCTCCCGGGCCCTCCCGAGACGGTCGTCGTCGACGTGGGGTGCGAACCCGATGACGGTGCGGCCGGGTCCAACGACCGCGGCGGCGGCTTCGAGTGCGCCGGGACGCCGGAGGTCGACGAGCACCACGTCGGCGTCGGCGGCAACCCCGGCGAGGTCCTCGACCCGGCCGACGTGTCGGACCCCAGCGACGGCCGCGTCGATACGGGAACGGTCGCCGAGGTCGGGCACGTAGGCGACGACCCGGGCGCCGACGGGGATCATCGACGCCCCTCCGCCCGACGGCGACGCAGCACCACGTGCGCCTTCGATGCCCCCCAGCGGAGCCCGGGCTCGTGCAGGGCCGGGTCGATGTCGGCGAACGACGCCGGCGCGAGGCCGTAGACGTCGTCGGGGAAGGCCCGTTCGTCGAAGGGATCCCGACGGACGTGGGGCACCCCGGCGCGGGCGAGCACCTCGGTGGGGTGCCGCACCGCTGACCGGAGCACGGCGAGCGGGTTGGTCCGTTGTTCGTCGACGTCGAGGGCGACCAATGCGCGGAGCCGGGGAAGCACGTCGGCGACGGCCACCGCCGCCGCTCGTTCCGCCTCGGCGACCACGTCGGCCGGTGCGGCGCCCGCCCAGGCGACCATCCGTTCGCACACGACGCGCACCACCCACGGCCCGAGGGTCACCTCGACCGTGTCGACGAGCGCGGCGGCGTGGTCCGAATGGGCGAGTTCGCCGGCAGCGTCACCGAGGCCCTCAGGCACGGGGCACGTCACCGAGCGCGGCGTTCAGGTTCCCGGACCGCAGCCCCTCGAGGTCGAGGGTCACATAGCGGTACCCGGCCCGGTGCACCGCGGCGACGATCGCCTCCCGCCGGTCGAGCACGACGGTGAGGTCGTCGAGGGGGACCTCGAGCCGTGCGGTGTCGCCGTAGTGACGCACCCGCAGGGCGACGAAGCCGAGTGCGGCCACCGCCGCCTCGGCCCGCTCGACCTGGGACAGGAGGGCGACCCCGACCTCGGTGCCGTAGGGGACCCGGGAGGCGAGGCACGCGGCGGCTGGCTTGTCCCAGGTGACGAGGCCGAAGCGCCGCGACGCCGCTCGCACGTGGTCCTTGGTGAAGCCTGCCTCGACGAGTGGGAACCGCGCACCACGCTCCGCTGCGGCGCGCTGGCCGGGGCGGTGGTCACCGAGGTCGTCGACGTTGACGCCGAGCACGACGGTGGCGCCGGTGGCCGCAGCGAGGGGCTCGAGCTCGTCCATCAGCGCGCTCTTGCAGTGGAAGCACCGGTCGGCGTCGTTGCGGCGGTAGGCGGCACGCTCGAGCTCGTCGGTTCGGACCTCCGTCCACCGCAACCGCCACGCGGCAGCGAGTTCGGCGCATGCGGCGTGTTCGGCGCCGGCGAGCGACGCCGACACGGCGGTCGCCGCGAGCACGGCGTCCGCCCCGAGCGTGGCGGTCGCGAACCAGGTGAGGAACGCCGAGTCGGCTCCGCCGGAGAACCCCACGACGACCGGCCCGAGTTCGGTGAGGCCCGACCGGAGCCGGTCGAGGCGCTCGTCGAGGGTGTCGTCGAGGGTTCGCTCCGAGATGCTCACGGCGTGCTCCCGCTCAGAGGCCGAGCTGGTCGAGGACCTCGTCGAGGCTGCCGGCGACGCCGACGTAGAACGGGCCGAAGATCCCGTACTGCGCCGATGCTTCGTCGAAGCGCATGGTGTACACGACGTCCTTCAGGTCGTCGGGGTGGTTCGCGAACAGCGTGACCCCCCACTCGAAGTCGTCGAGGCCGGTGGACCCGGTGACGAGCTGCATGACCCGTTCACCGAAGGTGCGCCCGGACCGACCGTGCTCCTCCATCATCTCCCGACGCCGGTCGAACGGCTCGGCGAACCAGTTCGCCCCCGGGTCCCGACGCTTCGACATCGGGTAGAAGCACCAGGCCCGCTTCTCGGCGGGCGGCAGGCGCTTGGGGTGCAGGCGGAGGCGGATCATGTTCTCCGGCACGCCGGCCGCGGCCGCGTACTCCGATACCTCGGTGAGGGACACGTAGGAGTCGACCACCTCGACACCGGCCTGGCGGACGGCGGTCTGGAACCGACGCAGGTGGACGACGTCGGTGTGCAGCGCCATGAGCGCGAGGTCGGCCTTGTGCCCGAGGACGGCGACGGGGACGAGGAGCCCGCCGTCGGCGACGACGGCGTCACACGCCCGGCGCAACGCGTCCCGGTCGAACGTCGCGGTCGGCTTGCCGAACAGGTGGAGCACGCCCATCCCGACGGTCGGCTGGAGGGGTTCTGCCATGACGCCGAGGGTAGCGGTCGGGACGCTGCGGGCCGGAAGCTCAGGGGGCGTAGATCGTCGCCCGCCCGTCCCGCACGAACCCGGCGAGGGTCAGGTTCGCGGCGCGGGCCGCCGTGACGGCGAGCGACGACGGTGCGCTGACCGACACCAGGTTCGGGATCCCCGCCGCCCAGCACTTCTGCACCATCTCGAGGCTCGCCCGGCCGCTCACGAACAACCCGAACGCCGCAGGGTTGCGGTGCCGATCGGGCAGCGCGCCGTCGAGGAGCAGGCGACCGACGACCTTGTCGACGGCGTTGTGGCGCCCGATGTCCTCCCGCACGAGGAGGACCGTCCCGGCCCCGTCGAACAGCGCGGCGGCATGGACCCCGCCGGTGCGCGCGAACAGCTCCTGGTGCGGCCGGACCGCGTCGGGCACGGCGACGAGCACCGCCGGGTCGATCGGCGTCGGGTCGAGGAAGGGGTCGAGGCGGGCGGCGAGGCCGTCGAGCGCCTCCGACCCGCACAACCCGCACGAGGAGGACACCGTGCCGAGTCGACGAGCCGGTGGCGGCGCCACCCCGCCGGTGTGCACGTCCACCGTGTTGAAGTCGCTGTCGACCGCCCGCCCGTTCGGACCGCAGTAGCGGCAGGCGGTCACCGGTGCGCCGGCGAGGAGGCCCTCGGTGTGGCAGAACCCGACGGCGAGCTCGAAGTCGTGGCCGGGGGTGCGCATCGTGGTGGCCACGAGCGTCCCGTCGAGGTGGATGGCGAGCGGCTCCTCGACGATTACCTCGTCGGGGGCACGACGGGTCCCCGACGCGTCGAGGCGTCGAACGAGGAACTGCTCGACCCGCTGTCGTCCGGTCACTGCTCCGAGGCTACGCGTGGTCGGGAGGCTTCGTGGCCTTCACGGACCGGGTGAACAGCAGCATCGATCGGCCGGCGTGGACGCCCCGGTCCACGACCGCCCAACCGAGTCGCCGGTACCAGCCGTCGAGACCGTCTTCGTCGTAGGTCATCAGATGCAGGTGGGTGAGGCCGTCCGCCGCGGCCCGCGCGCACACGGCGTCGACGAGACGGGCGCCGAGCCCCCGTCGCCGCCACGCCGCGTCGACGTAGAGGGATGCGAGCCACGGGGCGAGATCACCGCGGTCCGGGACGTCGTCGGGGTCGATCGCCACGGTGCCGACGACGGCGTCGTCTCCGTCGAGCGCGACGAGGACGACGGGCGGTCCGGGTCGGGCGAGCTCGTCGAGCGTCGGGGCGAGCTGGTCCGCCGGGTACCGGTCACCCCAGGCCGCGACGTACCACCCCGTCACCCTGCGCAGGGCCGCGACCGGGTCCGGGGCGACGAGGACGTCGACGATCCGCACCGCGTCCACCGACACGGTGCCCGTCCCGGCGCTCACGCCCCGACGCGACGGAGGGTTGCGGCGAGGTGGTGCGTGAGCGGCGACCCGACGGCCGCCATGGCGACGGTGTACCGCAGCTCGTCACCGACGACCACGAAACGCCGGGCGGTCGCGTCGACCCGCTTCGCGGTGGCGCTCCCGGCGACGCTGCTCGACGACAGGTCCACCACCTGCTCGGCGGTTCCGAACGGCCCGGTTCCCTCGAGGACCTCCACGATGCCGGTCGGGTGGGCGAGGACCACCTCGACACGGGGCGCGTCGCCGGGCCCTGCGCCGGGCGTGCACCGCCAGTACCCGGTCTCGGCGTGGAGGGGTCGACCGTCGTCGGTGGCTCGGGTGCGCTGCGTGTAGGCGAGGAACGGCTTGCCGGGCACGGTCGAGATCGTGATCTCCTCCTGGTACCCGAAGGGCGCGATCGTCGGGTAGCTCCCGTTCCCCTCCCCCGACCACGTCCCCACGAACGCAGCGAGGGGTGTGAGGGCAGGGTTCGGCGTGTCGGTCATGAAGGGCTCCTCCGAGATCGGGTGGCACGGTCGAGGGCGTCGAGGACGACGGTGGCGGCGTTCCGCCCGGGTGCACCCCACACCCCCGCCCCGGGGAACGATGCCGCACCGGTGACGAACAACCCGTCGACCGGCGTCCGGTACCGCGAGAGCTCGGGATCGCGACCCAACAGCGCCGAGACCGGCGTCCCGGCGAAGGACTGGGCGTAGCCACGCGGCAGGTGGAACTCGGACTCGTAACGGTCCGGGGTCATGACCCGCCAGTCGCGCACCGTGTCCCGATAGCCGTCCTGGACGAGGCCTGCGAACACGTCGAGCCAGCGCGACGGTTCGTCGCTGTCGGTCCAACCGCCCTGCAGTGCGTACGGCGTGTAGACGACCTCCACGCTGAGCACGTGGTCGCCTGCTGCCGTGCGCATCGTCGGATCGGCCACGGAGGGCATGTTGACGAGGAAGATCGGCCGGTCGGCGACCCGGCCCTCCGCCGCTGCCCGGTGCGCCGCGTCGATGGCGTCGAGGCCGGGGGCCACGTACGACGTCGCCTCGAGCGGATCGGCCACCCCGACCGCGTCGAGCAGCGCCTCGTCGAGCGCCCGGAACCTGGGCACCTCGCCGACGACGGCGTCGATCTTCGACTCGTAGCCGTCGTGTGCGGGGCGGTCCCTCCAGCGCCGGAGGAACGGCTCCGCGCCGGCGGGCACCCGGGTGAGCCATTCGGTGAACGCCACCCGGGGATCGCTCGCCACGACGACGGTGTCGGCGCGGAGCTCCTCACCTGTCGCCGTGCGCACGCCGACGACCCGCTCCCCCTCGACGAGGATCCGGTCGATCCTCGCTCCGGTGCGAACGGTGCCGCCCACCGCTTCGAAGGCAGACCGGACGGCGTCGGTGAGCGCACCGCTTCCGCCGACGGGTCGACCGGGACGGATGGTGTGGCACATGGCCATGCGGAGCACCCCGAGGCCGGTGCCCGGCGTGTACGGCGACAGACCCCACACGGCGGGCCCGGCGGCGACGGCCGCCCCACGCAGACTCGGCGATCGCAGGTAGTCGCCGAGCACGTCGGCGACCGACCGGCGCGACCAGCGCAGCAGCGTTGCGAGCCCGTCGGCCCGCCGTGCGGCGAGTCGACGGGTGACCTTGCCGGGGGTCGGTGGGTCGAGTGCGAGGTCGGCCACGAGTCGGGCGACGGGCAGGGCGTCGCGCACGTAGCGGTGGTACCCCTCGACGTCGTCGGGGTGGGTGCACCGCAACGCCTCGATCGTTCGGTCGACGTCGTGGAAGACGAATGCGGGACGGTCGCCCTCGAGCGACTGGGCGACCATGGCGAGGTCGAGATCGACGTAGGCGAGCCCGTGCGCTCCGAGGTCGAGCTCCTCGATCAACGGAACCGACCGAACCGCCATGTGGTCGCAGTTGCAGATGTTCACCCGTGCGCCGAGGGCGTGGACCGTGGACGCACAGCCACCGACGCTCTCCCTCGCCTCGACCAGCACGGTCCGCAGGCCGGCACGGGCGAGGTAGGCGGCGCAGACGAGACCGTTGTGGCCGGCGCCGACGACCACGACGTCGGTGTCCCGGCCGGGGACGCTGGGTGGCATGCCACGCATTGTCCCCGACCGGCTCACCGCAGGACGGATCGGGGGAACTCCCCGATCAGAGCTTGATCTTCGGGTCGATGAACTCGTTGGTGAACAGGTCCGACGCCTTGAGGTCGTCCTTCACCTTCTTGCCGGCCGCCTTGAAGATCGGGTTCGCCTGGCCGATCACCTTGGTGATGCGGGCCTCGTCGAAGTTCCCGAGCGTCGAGTCCGGGCCGTTGCCGACGAGCTTGAGCTTCTTCTGCTGTTCGACGGAGAACTTGGCGACCCCTTCGGTGTACACCCACCCGGTGTTGTAGTCCTTCACGAGCTGCAGGATCAGCTTGTTCGCCGCATCGGGCTTGTTGATGTAGTCGACCTGCGCCTGCTGCACGATCGGGACGAGCTTGGCGAAGCAGTCCTTGTTCTTGCCGAAGTCCCCGGAGCGGGTCGCGAGCGAGGCGGCGTACACCTGCCAGCCGGTGTCGTGGATGAGCTGGAAGGACACGTCCTTCGCCCACTCCTTGACCTCGTTCTTGTAGATGTAGGGCTCAGCCGACGCGAACCCCTGCTGGGCGATCTTGCCCTGCTGGGAGACGAACACCGCCGGGGTACCGTCGTAGGACCCGTCAAGCTGCGACTTGGCGACGATGCCGGCACCGACGAGGTAGTCCATGTAGGCACCGCCCTCGAAGTACCGGATCTTCACGTTCTTCGCCTTCAGGTCGGCGATGGTCTTCACGTCGGGATAGGTCTTCGGGTCCCACATGACGATCTGCGGGTTGATCTCGAGCGGTGCGACGATCGCCTTCGTCGGCATCTCGGCGTAGTTCTGGATCGCCTCGTCGGTGGAGACGTAGCCGAGCAGGATCGACGTGTCCTGGTACATGGTGGAGACGACCTGCTGGAAGCCGATCGCCGGACCGCCGACCCGGATCTCGATCTTGACGCCGGTGTCGACACCGCCGGAGGCCACGAGCGGGCCGCGCACGACCTTCTTCGCCTTGTCGATCGTCGGGTTCGCGCCGACCATCTGGTAGAGCGCCCCATGCTCCGACTCGGGGTTCCAGTCGGTCTGGATCACGACGGTGTCGGGGCACACGCCCGCGAGCACGCCGTCTCCGGAGGCGCTACCCGACGCCCCCTTGGTGTCGCTCCCCCCGCAGGCGGTGAGCAGCAGGGCGCCTGCCGCAGCCACCGCGAGGAAGCCTCGGGTCCGGTTCTTCATGGTTCTCTCCTGGGGCTGGTCGGGCCGCACCGGAGGGTGCGGACCGGTTGGTGGTGGATCAACGCTGGCCGGTCGTCTCGTGCCACCGGCCGATGGCACGGCGGCTGAGGAGACCGAACAGCCAGAACACGGCGATGCCGAGCAACGCAGAGAGGATCACGGCGCCGAACATCTCCGGCGTCTGGTTGCGCGCCCGGTAGACGTCGATGAGGCGACCGATGCCGGCGTCGCCCTGCCGGAAGAAGAAGTCGCCGACGATCGCACCGATGACCGACAGGCCGGCGGAGATGCGGAGACCGGTGAAGATCGAGGGCAACGCAGCCGGGAACTGCAGGCGCCACAACCGGTCGCGACCGGACGCGCCGTGGAGCGTGAACAGGTCGTGCATCCCTGCGTCGACCGAGACGAGGCCGAAGAGGGTGTTCGCGATGATCGGGAAGAGGGCGATGATCACGCAGACGATCACCCTCGACCGGAAGTTGAAGTCGAAGAAGCTGCCGATCAGCGGCACGAACGCGAGCACGGGGATCGCCTGCAGCGCGACGGCGTAGGGGTACAGCGACCGTTCGATCCACCGCGCCCGGCTCATGAGCACGGCGAGCGCCATGCCCAACAGGATCGCGATGAGCAACCCGACGGCTGCGACCTGTGCGGAGAGGAGCAGCCCCTTGAACATCGTCGACCGGACGGCGGGAGTCGTCTCCGCCGCGCTGCCGATGCCGAAGAAGCTGCGGTTCAGCACGACGTGCGGCGCCGGCACGAGGAACCGGCGGCCCTCGCTCATCCCGACGTAGGACATGAAGTACCAGAACCCGATGAACAGCGCGAACACGCCGACGGGGCCCGCCGTCTCGAGCGGACGACGCCGTGCGGAGGGGGCCACGGTCGTGCTCACCGGTGGGCGTCCCGCAACGCATGGGAGATCCGCCCGCAGAGCTCGGCGAACTCCGGTTCGAAGCGGAGGTCGTCGGAGCGCGGGTAGGCGAACGGCACCTCGTACTCGCCGACGATCCGACCGGGCCTCGACGACATCACGAGCACCCGGGTGGAGAGGAACACCGCCTCGGAGATCGAGTGGGTGATGAACAGCGCACCGAACCGTTCGAGGAGGAACAACCGCAGCAGCTCCTCGTTGAGCCGCTCCCGGGTGATCTCGTCGAGCGCACCGAACGGTTCGTCGAAGAAGAACAGCTTCGGGTGCAACACCAGCGACCGCGCGAGGGAGGCCCGCATGAGCATGCCGCCGGACAGCCGCCGCGGGTAGCTCTGCTCGAAGCCGCCGAGACCGACGAGGTCGATCGCCTCGCTGGCCCGCTCGGTGCGCTCCTTGGCCGGGACGCCGTGCAGCTCGCAGAAGAGTTCGACGTTGCGTTGCACGGTGCGCCACGGCAGGAGCGTGGCGTCCTGGAACACGTATCCGAGGTTGTCGTCCGCGAGTTCCCATGCGCCGGTGGCGCCGGCGAGGAGGCCGGAGGCGATGCGCAGCACGGTCGACTTGCCGCAGCCGGACGGTCCGACGATGGTCACGAACTCCCCCTGGCGGACGTCGAGGGTGACGTCGTCGAGGGCGTGCGTCCCGTCGGGGAAGGTCATCGAGACGCCGCAAACCGACAAGAGCACGTCGGTGTCCCGATGCGGTGCGGCGGCGGGGGAGGCCATGTGCGTCGCATAATTGCACCGATGTGACGCACGTGCGAATCAGGTCGAGAAAAATGACAGAGGAGCGCCAGATTCGGCGCTCCTCCGCCAGTTTTCACCACATTGCGCGTCCGGGGGGTCGCTCCGCGTGGTGGCATTCGTCGAGCCCGACCCGTTCAGGTCGGACCCTCAGAAGTCGTCCATGCCGCCGGGCATCGCCGGCACGCCCTTCTTGTCCTCGGGGGCGTCGGTGATGACGGCCTCGGTCGTGAGGAACAGCGCAGCGATCGACGCTGCGTTCTGCAGTGCGGACCGGGTCACTTTGGCGGCGTCGATCACACCGATCTTCACGAGGTCCTCGTACACGCCCGTGGCGGCGTTGTAGCCCACGTTGCCCGTGAGGCCCTTCACCTTCTCCACGACGACGCCACCCTCTTCGCCGGCGTTGACGGCGATCTGCTTCAGCGGCTCCTCGAGCGCACGGGCCACGATGCGGGCACCGGTCGCCTCGTCACCGGCGAGTGCGTCCGCCGTGGCGAGCACGGCCGCCTGGGCACGCAGCAGGGTCACACCGCCACCGGAGACGACACCCTCTTCGATGGCCGCCTTCGTCGTCGACACGGCGTCCTCGATGCGGTGCTTCTTCTCCTTCAGCTCGACCTCGGTCGCAGCGCCCACCTTCAGCACGGCGACGCCGCCCGACAGCTTCGCGAGCCGCTCCTGGAGCTTCTCACGGTCGTAATCCGAGTCAGTGTTGTCGATCTCGGCCTTGATCTGGCTGATCCGACCGGCGACGTCGTCCTTGGACCCCTTGCCCTCGACGATGGTGGTCTCGTCCTTGGACACGATCACCTTGCCGGCCTGGCCGAGCAGGTCGACGGTGGTGTTCTCGAGCTTGAGACCGACCTCCTCGGAGACGACCTGGCCGCCGGTGAGGATCGCCATGTCCTGCAGCATCGCCTTGCGGCGGTCACCGAAGCCCGGGGCCTTCACCGCGACCGAGTTGAAGGTGCCGCGGATCTTGTTCACGACGAGCGTGGCGAGCGCCTCGCCCTCGATGTCCTCGGCGATGATCACGAGCGGCTTGCCCGTCTGCATGACCTTCTCGAGCACCGGCAGCATGTCGCGGACCGTGGCGATCTTCGACGACACGAGGAGGATGTAGGGGTTGTCGAGCACCGCCTCCATCCGATCCTGGTCGCTGATGAAGTACGGCGAGATGTAGCCCTTGTCGAAGCGCATGCCCTCGACGAGGTCCATCTCCATGCCGAAGGTCTGGGACTCCTCGACGGTGATCACACCGTCCTTGCCGACCTTGTCGATCGCCTCGGAGATCATGTCGCCGATCTCACGGTCGGCCGCCGAGATGGCGGCGACCTGGGCGATCTGCTCCTTGCCCTCGACCTCGACCGACTGGCTCCGGATCGAGTCGACGGCCGCAGCGACGGCCGCCTCGATGCCCTTCTTGAGCGTCATCGGGTTGGCGCCGGCCGCGACGTTGCGCAGGCCCTCGCGGACCATCGCCCAGGCGAGCACGGTCGCCGTGGTCGTGCCGTCACCGGCGACGTCATCGGTCTTCTTCGCGACTTCCTTGACGAGCTCCGCGCCGATCTTCTCGTAGGGATCGGCGAGCTCGATCTCCTTGGCGATCGACACGCCGTCATTGGTGATCGTGGGGGCACCCCACTTCTTGTCGAGGACGACGTTGCGGCCCTTCGGACCGAGCGTCACCCGGACCGCGTCGGCCAACTGGTTCATGCCGGCCTCGAGCGCCCGCCGGGCCTGCTCGTCGAACGCGATGATCTTCGCCATGTGCTTGACCTCCGTCTTGGTCTCTCCGACCCGGGGCGCGTCGTCCGGAGCCGGACGGACGTCGGGGGATCCCCGGACACCGTGGCCGCCGGGAGAGCGTTAGCACTCTCGGCATGCGAGTGCTAAGTGAAGCACCTCCGAGGACCCGTTCGCAACACGGACCGACCGCATCGCGCGCGATCAACCCGCCCGGCCGCCGATCCGTCGGGCCATCAGGCGCTCGATCGACGCCACCGTGTCGCCGAAGGCCCGGTCCGCCCCCACCTCGGCGACGAGCGAGACGACCTCGAGGCCCGACGGCAACTCGTCGAAGGCCTCCCCGCAAACGACGAGCACCGGGACCCCGGCACGCCTCGCCAGCGCCACGACGCCGCCCACGACCTTGCCGTCGAAGGACTGCGCGTCGACGAACCCCTCCCCGGTGACGACGAGGTCGGCGCCGTCGATCCGGTCGACGAGCCCGACCTCGTCGGCGACGAGGTCGAATCCCCCGACGAGACGAGCGCCGACCGCGGCGAGACCGCCGGCGAGCCCGCCCGCCGCACCTGCCCCGTCGAGGTCTGCGACGTCGATCCCGTGATCGGACCGGTACACCTGCACGAGGCGCTCGAGCCGGCGCCGCAGCAGCGCGACCTGCGGCCGACTCGCGCCCTTCTGCGGCGCGAACACCTCCGCCGCGTCCACGAACCTGGTGTGGACGTCGCACGCGACGACGAGCTCCACGCCGCGCAGCCGATGCAACGGCGCGAGCGCTCGGATCGCACCGAGTCCGCCGTCGGTCGACGCAGAACCGCCGACGCCGACGACGATCCGTCGTGCCCCCGCGTCGAGCGCAGCGGCGATCAGCTCGCCGGTCCCCGTCGTCGACGCCGCCATCGGGTCGTTCCCCTCGGCCCCACCTGCGAGCACGAGCCCCGACGCCCGGGCCATCTCGATGACGGCCGTGCCCTCCGCGAACCGCCACGGTGCGACGACCGGATCTCCGAGCGGGCCGGCGACGACCGTCGTCCGGTTCGGACCGCCCAGGACGTCGAGGATCCCCTCGCCCCCGTCCGCCAGCGGCACCTCGTCGACGGTGTGGCCGGCCCGCCGGGCGGCGCGGCCGATCGCCGCGGCCACCTCGGCCGCCGAAGCCGTCCCCCGGAACTTGTCCGGCGCTGCCAACACGTGCACCCGACCATTGTGCGCACGTCGGCGACCGGTCTGGGACAGGCGGCCCGCCGGGTCGGCGTCAGTTCGGCTTGAGGCCCTGCCCGTCGGTCCCGAGCAGCACGACGACCTTCGCGCCCTTGCGGTCGACGGGGAACGGGGTCGACGGCAACGGCTTCACCGCCGACGCTGCGATGCTCAGCTTCTGGGCGACGTTCAGCGCGTCGGCCTGGTAACCCTCGGCGTAGAAGATGTCCGTCGTCGGTGACAGGGTCGGGTAGGTCTCCGGCGCGACCGCGTTGAACCCCTTGGCGAGCAGCTCGGTGTTGTTCGCTGCGCCCGCGCCCTGCACCCCGCGACCGTTCACGACGAGCACGGTCACGTCGGCCGGAGGCCGCGCCGCCGCGATCGTGGTCACCGTCGCCGACGGCGGGGTCGTCGTCGCACCGCCGGCCGCGGTGCCCTTCGTCGACCCGTTCGCTGCGGCCGTCGTCGACGTCGCCGCGTCCGTCGGGCCGTCGCCGTCGAAGCCGAGTCCGAGGACCGCCAACGCGACCGCCACACCGAGGACGACGATCGCCACACCCCGACCCGCCGCAGCGGTGGGGTTCGAGGGGCGGGCGGGACGCGAGCCCCGTGCGGCGTGCTGACCGGCCATGCCGACCATTCTTACCGACTCGGGCCCGCGGAAGGGGACGCGCGGCCCAAGCCGTAGCATGTGCCCGCGCCCGAGTAGCTCAATCGGCAGAGCACGTGCCTTGTAAGCACGGGGTTCGGGGTTCGATTCCCCGCTCGGGCTCCACCCGTGTCGGCGACCGGTTCAGTCGGTCGGTGCGGCGTCGACCGCAGGGTCCACTGCCACGGCGGCTGCCCGCCGACGCCGGGCCACGTCGAAGCACGCGACCGCACCGGCGACGCCGACGTTGAGGCTGTCGAGCCGGCCGAGTAGCGGGATCCCCACCACGGAGCTGCAGCGCTCCCGGACGAGCCGCGACAGCCCCGAGCCCTCGGACCCGAGCACGAGACATACCGGCTCGTCGCCGAGGGGGAGGTCGTACAGGCTCGTCGACGCCCCGGCGTCGAGCCCGACGGTCCACACCCCGAGCTCGTCGAGCCGACGCAACGCCGTGGGAAGCCCGCCGACGAGAGCGATCGGCAGGTGCTCGACCGCACCTGCGGCGGCCTTCGTGACCGACGGCGTGACGTGCACCGACCGGTGCCGCGGCAGCACCACCCCGGTCACCCCGGCGCCCTCGGCAGAGCGGAGGAGCGCCCCGAGGTTCCCCGGGTCGGTGACCCCGTCGAGCGCGACGAGGAACGGGCGGCGGTTGCCCCTGCGGACGGCGAGATCGTCGAGGGTCGCCTCCGGCAACGGCTGCGCCCGGGCGATCACGCCCTGCGGGCCCTGGGTCGCAGCGAGTGCCTCGAAGCGCCCGCGGGTGATCTCGCGCACCGACACCCGGCGCGCGGTGGCGAGCTCGATGATGTCCTCGAGGATCGGGGCCGGGTCCTGATCGGCGGCGATGAGCACTTCGCGCACCCGCCGTCGTCCCGCGAGCAGCAGCTCGCGCACAGCCTGACGACCCTCGACCTGTTCGCCACCGACGCCACGCACCGGGGCGCTGCGCGTCCGTTCACCCGCGTCGTCACGCCCGGCGTCACGCCCCGGGCCCCTGCCACCGCTGCGACCGGTTCCCGGGCCACGGCCCGCAGACACGCCCCGTCCGGCCGAACCGGTGCGCCCGGGCGGCGCACCGCGACCTCCCGCTGTACTGCGACCGCCCGCGGCACTGCGACCACCTGGGGCACTGCGACCACCTGAGGCGCCACGCCCGCCTGCCGGGCCGCCGGCACCCCGTCCTGCGGTCGGGCCCCGACGTGCGCCCCGACCCGTCACGCCCTGCTCACGATCGCCACGGCGAAGCAGGCTATGCCCTCGCGGCGTCCGATCGACCCGAGCTGCTCCGCCCGCTTGCCCTTCACGGTGACCTCCGCACCCACCACCGCACCGAGACGTCGCTGCATCTCGTCCCGATGCGGGGCGACCTTCGGGGCGTCGAGCACCACCGTGCAGTCGACGTTGCCGGGCACCCAGCCGGCAGCTCGCACCTGCCGGACCGCCTCGGCGAGCAGCGCCATGCTGTCGGCACCGGCGAATGCCGGGTCGGTGTCGGGGAACAGGGTGCCGATGTCCCCGAGACCGGCCGCACCGAGCAGCGCGTCGGTCACGGCGTGCGCCACGGCGTCGGCGTCGCTGTGCCCGTGCAGGCCCCGCTCCCCCTCGAAGACGACCCCCCCGAGCACGAGTGGGCGCGCCGGGTCGTCGCTCAGGCGGTGTACGTCGAAGCCCTGCCCGACGCGGAGGTCCATGGCCGTCTCCCCGGGGATCGTCCGACGGCACGCGCCGTCGGATCTGTGCAGCATTCTGCCGGATCCGGATCGCTATCCGGGGCACGTCGACATCCGTGGCCGCAACTAGGGTGCACGCCATGGCTACTGTCGCAGACACACGGCTGCTGCGCGAAACCGAACTCTTCCGCGGTCTCGACGCCCCGCAGCTCGAACGACTCGTGGCCCGCGCGACCGTCCGCCGCATCCACCGCGGTGACGTCCTGTTCGAGGAGGGCGACGAGGCGAACGAGCTGTTCGTCGTCGCGTCCGGCCGCATCGCGATGGCGAAGCGCAATGGCGACGGGCGCGAGTCGGTGATCGCACTCATGGAGTCCGGCGCGCTGTTCGGCGACATGCCCCTCTTCGACGGTCGAGGCCGGTCGACCGACGCTCGGGCGTTGATGACCTCCGAGGTGATGGTCCTCCCCTACGCCCCGATCCGAGCGCTCTACGACGAGCAGCCCCAGTCGTTGTGGCACGTCGTGGCGATGTTGGCCGGTCGGTTGCGCATCACCGACGACGCTCTCGCCGATTCGGTGTTCCTCGACGTCACCGGCCGCACGGCGAAGCGACTGCTCGAGCTCGCCGCAGGGGCCGACGACTTCCAGCTCCCGATCACGCAGGAAGAGCTCGCCGGCATGGTCGGCGCGTCGCGCGAACGGGTGAACAAAGCGATCGCTCAGTTCATCCGGCTCGGCTGGCTCGAGCAGTCCGACCGGCGCTACACGATCGTCAACCGCGACGAACTCGAACGACGCGCCGGCTGAACCCGGCGGGTAGGCGGCCCGTCACCGTCCGGGCGGACCGTCGAGGAGATCGAGCACAGCGAGTGCTGCGGCGACCGTCGGGACGCGCACGACCTCGATGTCGCCGACACCGTCCGTCGGCGTCGATGCCGCCGTGACCGCCCGGCGGAACCCGGCGCGTCGGGCCTCGGCGAGTCGACGCGACGCGTCGCGCACCCCTCGGACCTCGCCGCCGAGCCCGATCTCGCCGAAGGCCACGACATCGGCCGGCAGCGCCACGTTCGTCGCCGCCGACGCCACGGCGAGCACCACCGCGAGGTCGGCCGCCGGCTGGGACACCTGCACGCCACCGACGGCGAGGGCGTAGACCTCGGCCTCGAGCACCGGGACACCGAGCCGCCGGTGCAGCACGGCCAGCAGGAGCGCGAGCCTGCCGGCGTCGACCCCTTCGGCCGACCGGCGCGGCGCGGGGGCGCGGGACGGCACGACGAGTGCCTGGATCTCCACGAGGAGCGGGCGACGACCCTCGAGCAGCGGCAGCACGACCGACCCGGGAACCCCGGCACGCCGGTCGGCGAGGAACAACCCGGTCGCGTCGTCGACCTCGGCCAGGCCCGACCCGGTCATCTCGAACAACCCGAGCTCGGCCGTCGTCCCGTAGCGGTGCTTCACCGGCCGCAGGAGCCGGAGCGCATGGTGCCGATCGCCCTCGAAGGACAGCACGGTGTCGACGAGGTGCTCGAGCTGCCGGGGTCCGGCGAGCGATCCGTCCTTCGTGACGTGGCCGACGAGCACGACCGCGACGTCGCGCGCCTTGGCCTCGGCGACGAGACGGACCGCGGCCTCGCGCACCTGGGTGACCGAGCCGGGCGGGCCGGAGCCCTCCACCGCACGGATCGTCTGGATGGAGTCGACGACCACGAGCGCCGGGGCCACCGCGTCGAGGTGGGCGACGACCGCCTCGACCTCCCGCTCGGTGGCGAGCCAGAGGTCCTCTTCGAGCGCGTCGAGGCGTTCGGCGCGCGCCCGCACCTGCGAAGCGGACTCCTCACCGCTCACGTAGAGCACTCGGTCGCCGTTGCGGGCCGCGCTCGCTGCGGCCTGCAGGAGCAACGTGGACTTGCCGATCCCCGGCTCACCGCCGATGAGGGTGACCGAACCCGGGACGATGCCGCCGCCGAGCACCCGGTCGAGTTCCGCCATCCCCGTCGGCCTCGTGGCGCCCTGAGTGGCGTCGGTCCCCGCGATCGGCCGGGCCGCTCCCCCGAGCGGGACCACCACCCCGCGCCCGGTTCCCGCGGCGACCGCCTCGAGGGTCCCCCAGCCCTCGCACGCCGGGCACCGGCCGACCCACTTCGCCGCAGGCGCCCCGCACGATGAGCACCGATAGCCTTCGACCCGCTTCGCTGCCACGGACCGCACGGTAGGCGGCCGGTGCGACGTTCCGATGCCGAGGAGGACGTACGGACATCGAGGTCATCATCGAGATCCCCAAGGGATCACGGAACAAGTACGAGATGGACCACGAGACCGGCGCCATCTGGCTCGACCGGCACCTCTTCACGGCGACGACCTACCCGGCCGACTACGGCTTCGTGGACCGCACGCTCGGCGAGGACGGCGACCCCCTCGACGCGCTCGTGCTGCTCGAGGAGCCGACCTTCCCCGGCTGCCACATCCGGGCCCGGCCGGTCGGGGTGTTCTGGATGCAGGACGAAGCCGGCGGCGACGCGAAGATCTTGTGCGTCCCTGCCGGTGACCCGAGGTGGGCGCACGTGCGAGACCTCGAGGACCTCTCCGACCACCTCCGGTCCGAGATCCGGCACTTCTTCGAGATCTACAAGGCCCTCGAGCCGAACAAGGACAGCGACGTCCGCGACTGGGAAGGCCTCGCTGCGGCCGAGGCGGAGATCGAGGCGGCGCGCCGACGGTACGTGCCGCCCGCCGGGCACTGAGTCGGCGCTGCGCCCCGTCGGACCGGTTCAGGAGCCGGCCGCGACGCGTCGGAACGTCGTGAGCAGCGCGTGCTCCGACGGCGGGGCGTCCGGTCGCGGGTCGTACTGCACCGTCCGGAACCCGAGCGTCCGGGCGACGTCGAGGAGTGCGACACTCCCCGCCACCACCGTGACCGTCGACGGCGCGCCGCCGGTCGCGTCGGCGGCGAGCAACAGCAGGGCCGGGTCGAGCGACCGGGCACCGACGTCCTCGGAGAGCACCCAACCGACGACGAGCCCGTCCCGGTCGAGGCGCCGGCGGAACCTCGCGGTCCACGCAGCGGTCCCGTCCCCGGCGACCACGACGGGGGTCCCGCGCTCCCGTGCCGTGAGCAGGAAGTCCTCCACGTGGGGTGCCGGGGCGAGCGTCGCGGCGAAGGACCCGTCGAGCTCGGCTGGGTCGCCGGCGATCCCGACCGAGCGCCAGAACGTCGAGCTGTCGATGCGACCGACGAGCCGCGCGTCCAACCGTCGGGCGAGCGCCGCCCGGTCGACGTCGATGCCGCTTGCCCCGAGGAACGGCGCAAGCGCGTCGTCGGCGAGGTCACGGGCCTCGAGCAGCCCTCCGTCGAGCGCGAGCACGATGGCGTTGCGACGCACCGCCGCCGGACGACGGGGTGCGGGTCGGGTCACGAGGGGCGGCGCAGCGGGCGGTTCCTGGGGTGACGGCGCCGACGGCGACGGCCGAGCGGCGGGTGCGCGACGCGGGCGAGCCGGCGGTGGGGCGTCGCCCGGTCGTCGTCCGGGTGGCCGCCGGGCGGCCACGACCCAACCGACGGCTGCGAGCAGACCCACGACCCCGACCACGATGAGCCAGCGGAACGCCGTCGGCGGCGTGTCCGCCGCGAAGGAGGTGGCGCTGAACCCCTTCGGCGACCCGTCGAGGGTGGTCGACCAGGACACGGTCGAGGTTCCCGGCGCCAGGACCCCGTCGTGCGTCTCTACCTCACCGGGCAGGTCGACGGTGACGGTGAGACCGGCGGCGGCATCGACGGGGACCCCCGCCTCCGCCGACCACGCCTCGACCGACTGGCCGAGCGGGGTGCCACCGAAGGCCTCCGCGAGGTCGGGGTCGGTGAACGCCGTGAGCCCACCGGTCGGGTCGAACGCACCGGCGAAGCTCCATCC